>NZ_JBSYOO010000029.1:0-487264 GCF_058244675.1 Candidatus Thiodiazotropha sp. AKIB8
GTGGATTCAGGTGTGACTGTGCAGCTGGATGGCAGTGGAAGTAGTGATCCTGACGGATCGATAGTTCGCTATAACTGGTATCAGAGTCGAGGGCCATCAGTTGAGCTACAGGAGAGTCATACCGCCAGCCCAAGCTTTCTAATGCCAGCCAATGCGGAGTTAACGTTTACTCTGGCGGTTATTGATAACTCAGGATCGATCAGCAGAGATAGTGTGTTGATTCAGAGTTCGGAAAATAGCAACCAGTTACCGATTGCGAATGGAGGAGAGGATAGAGAAGGTGTAGAAGGAAGTGTTATTATATTGGATGGTGAACAGAGCAGCTCACCGAATGGAGTAATATCATCTTATCAATGGGAACAAGTGTCCGGCCCCGTAGCGCAGATTTATTGGGGTGATTTAAATTCATCACAAGTTGCATTTAGGTTACCTGAAGTTGATATTGATACCCCTATTCTGTTTAGGTTGGTAGTTACTGATGATCAAGGCTCAAGCTCATCAGATGAAATAACAATTAGTGTTTTAGATAATATTCCACCTGAAGCTATTTCATTACCCATACAAACAGTCGTTGAAGGTAATTACCATCTCATGGATGCAACGACTTTGTTCAGAGTACAGCCTGGTGACTCTATTACTTTGGAATCATATCGTTGGAGTCAGATAAGTGGCCCACCGGTGACATTGCAATATAAACAATACAGAGAGCAAGCAAGAATACTAGCTCCAGAAGTTGATGATACTACCCAGTTGATTTTCGAGGTGACGGCAACAGATAGAAGTGGTGCATTAGGCCGCAATACAATTGTGCTAAATATCATTCGTCGGGAGGATGTTCCTGAGAATATATTGCCACAAGCTAATGCAGGTCTGGATAGAGTATCTTTAAGTAACCACTATATAGTAGTTGATGGCGCCTTAAGTAGTGATCCGGATGGTGAAATCGTATCCTATGAATGGGAAATAATAGATTCACCATCTAATCCACAAATAATTCTTCAGCGTTTTCTAGGTGATAGCAATTATTCGACTGCCTTCACGACGCCAGTAAACTACGTAACAGATAACGTAGCCGGTGACTATACAATTCGCCTGACTGTAACAGATGACAAGGGTGGTACAGCTACTGATGATGTTGTTATTACACTAAATCCAGATGTTAACACCGGGGAAGCACCTATTGCTAATGCTGGTCCTGATAGAAGAACATCTCCACACTATTGGAACCACGAAGATCGTCTGAGACTCAATTCCAGTGATAGTACGGATAGCGATGGCTCAATTGATACAATTTACTGGCAACAGATCAGTGGTCCAGCAGTAGAATTGATAAATAGTGGTTTCGAGCCATTACCTATACATGACTCTGTACGATATGTGTTTCTTCTGACAGTTGTTGACGATCAAGGTAATCAAAATGATGACATGATGTATTGGTCAGTTGGTTATACTAATTCAATGCCAAGTGCAAATTTCATTCAACCTCAAATTGTGGCTCTTTCTGGTGGTACGTTGCAATTGGATGGTAGCGGGAGCTACGATAATGATGATTACATTGCTTCTTTTAATTGGACGCAAAGTTCAGGACCTAATGTAACATTTTTGGACAATTCAGCAGAACCTGTAATACAACTACCCTATGTTAATGATGTAAGTAGAGTTGATATTGGTTTGTCCGTGACTGATTTGAGTGGGGCGGAGAGTAATATAATTGACGATGAGTCTTTTCTTATTGTTAATCCTGATTATGAAAATTCCATCATAAGTGCTGGTGATGATATTGCAGTTTTCTCTAATGGCCAAGTTGAATTGACAGGTCAGGTTCTTATACCTCAACAGTGTGACCCGCTTGGTGGGTGCACTGACTATGGTAGAGGGCTGACTTGGTATCAGTTGAATGGGCCACCAATATTAAACTCGCTAGATTCTGGTGATGCATTATCATTTACTGCGCCTATGGTTGACGAGCGAACAACTATTACTCTTGCGTTGGTTGATGTGTATAACTCCTTAATAGGCGGTTTAGTTGCTATGGCAGTAGACCCGATCAGTATCGAGGTGTTACCAGTAACTCAAGGTATAATCGCGATGGCAGGTACAGATCAACAGGCTCTTGAAAATACACAAGTAATTTTTGATGGTTCAGCCAGTCAAGCCCAAACAGGAGCGATAGTGAATTTCAAATGGGAGCAAGTAAAAGGACCAGAAGCCTTGATTGCTAACCCTGATGATGTTTCAACACAAGTCTACCTGCCAGCTGTTGGATTAGAAACTGAACTAGCATTTATCTTGACGGTAACCAGTGATGAAGGATTAGAAGCATATGATGTTATAAAGGTTACTGTATCACCTAACTTGACTGACGGTGATTATGATGCAGATGGCGTAGCTGACGATGTTGATCTATTTCCCCGAGATTCGACAGAAGCCTATGATATCGATGGCGACAGGAGGGGGGATAATAATGATTTTGACAGGGATGGCGATAGTATCGATAATCGCAGTGATTTCTATCCTAATGATCCAGCCAGACATGCAATACCCGCTTTTGAAATTATCGAACCATTGGATGAGGCGGTTATCAATAGTGACTATGTAATTGTTAAAGGCACGATCACTACAGATCAAAACTTAGGTATTACAGTAAATGGGATTATTGCGGAACGGATCGATGGGCCTAATGGAAATCAATTTATTGCAAGAGTGCCTCTGGCGGAAGGTGAAAATCAGTTGATTGCAACCGCAACATCATTATCGCGAATGAAATTCAGTAAAAGTATATCAGTAACTAGAGAGGGACAAGATCCAGTTGATTTTTATGTAACTGATAAAAGCAATCTTGCACCGTTCACCAATACTTTTAGTTTTGCAAACTCGTTAGGTGCTACTATCGTCCAAATTGAAGTGGATTATGAAGGGGATAGCGTTTACGACGAAACAATTACATCCTCATTTAATGAGGAAGTTTTTTACTATTATGGAGTGCCAGGGATCTATTACCCTCAGGCGCGATTTACCCTTGCTAATGGTGAGCAATATATCGTTAAGCAGGTCGTGAATGTTATCTCTCATGAGCAATTAGACCTGCATATTCGAGATCTATGGGATAGCATGAATTTCGCTCTTGTTCAGCAGAATCATCAGCTGGCCGTGGGATATCTCGCAGACCAGAATCGAGATAAATATAGTGAAATATTCTATCTATTGCTGCCTTACTTTTCAGACATAACACAAAGTTATTCTCCTCTAAACACATATAAGATCTACTCAAGTTATGCTAGCTACGTAGTTAATCGTGACATTGAAGGTGTTGATCATGCCTTTATCGTTTCATTTATTCAGGGCTCTGATGGTTTGTGGCGTGTTTCAAGCATGTGACACAATAACATCATATGTATAGAGTTAAATTGTGTTATTTAGCCTGATTCCGTGCAGAAGGAAAGGGAGTATGGATTGTGCGTAAAGTTATACTTGTTGCTATCTCATTCACCATCATTTTTTCAAATGAGCTATCAGCATATGATGCAACTGCCCATAAAAGACTGGCTAGAATTGCATTGCAGAAATCAATACTGGCAAATGCCGATTTTATGGAAAGCCTTGGTATCGATGAATTGAGCATTGCAGTAGATGAAAAATCTGATGAAGAGTGTGCTGATATTTTAAGAGCAAACAATCAATTTGATCCACTTGAACAGTTCTATTGCGGTGCTTATCAGGAAGATTATCCCTTAACAAGGACTTTGAATCATTTTTTCGATCCGGTTAATGAGCGTGGCTTGATTCCTTTGATTACCAATACAGCAGCGGACTGGGCATTGGAAGATACGCTTGCCTATACAGGAGCGAATATTCAGGACCATTCCAATAAAGATGCAATTGAATATTTTTTTCAGGGTTATACTGATCTTACAAAACCGGAAAGGCTGGGCAAGTTAAAGCAGTTTTTTCAGGTTCTTGGTCAGGTGGCACACATGGTTGAGGATATGGCTTCACCAGAGCATGTGCGAATAGATCAGCATTTATATCCTTCGAGCGAATATGAGCACTATGTAGGAGCTAATATAAAAAGTTTACCAGAAGCGAGTTTTCAATATCAATCACTTGATCTGAATATCATGGAAACAGCAAGACATTTTTTCAGCAATCGCTTAGACATGGTTGGTCTTGCAGACTTCACTAATTCAAATTTCATTAGCATTGATACAAATTTTATACAACTGAGAAATGGTGATTTAGCACCTGGGCCTAAATATCAGTTGCCACAACCCAATCAAGCTCTTGTTACAGTAAATGCCGCGACAGAACTTGGTCAGCAGTATCATGGTGTAATTAAGTTTATCTCTTCGGATGGATATGATGGTTACGCAGCAGCAGCAGGTCAAGATCCCCACTTTAGAAACGACAAGGCTAGTGTTTTAAATCTTTATTATGAAGACCTGTATAATCATATAATAGGACAAAATATAAAAATTCATCACTTAGGAACTGGCATAAATGATTCAACCATGAAAGCTGCTCATGGCCACCTTCTCAGGAGAGCAACTTCATACAGTACGGGATTTGTTAACTATTTCTTTCGTGGGCATGTGGAAATCAGCAATGTTATATCATTTGTTGACGATCTTGGTTTTCCAAGAGTTACATTCAAAATAAAAAATACAACTAGCGAACATAATTCAGGAGCTACAGCATTTAGTTTCAGTGATGGAGATTTCGATCTTTATTATGATACTGAGAATGGCGAACGAAAATTGGCACAACCTATAATCAGTGCTGGCATCAATAACAGCTTATCTGAATTCGACTCACTCCACGATCAAGATGAGATTACAGTAGAGTATCAACTTAGAGAAGCGGCTTGGGATCAAAAAGAACCATTCACACTGGTCTTTAAAGGTAGTATAGGCTCCGAAGAGGGTGTAATGGCAAAAATCATTGAACCTCCACGTCTATTCTCGTTTGTCATTGATGGTGTGACAGGAAATTCACCTGTAGACAACACTATTAAAATCTATTCATCAGCAGATTTAGGGTTCACTTGGAGCCCGTTTAGAGAGTTTAGCTTCAACATAGAAGATACTTCTATCTCTGATCAAAATTCTGTTCATATTTTTAATGCTGTCTATTTAGGCAGTGGCGAAATGCTTCTTGATATTATTTATAATGACCATCTTGATGATAATGGAAATATAACCAGTGTGAGCCATCACATGATGTTCAAAGGTGTTGACTATGGACGTACATGGAATCCGGTAAGCTTTGACTGGTCTCCGCTGCTAGTTGGTATGGATCCTTACAACAGAATTTCTGAATTAAAAGCAATACATGAAAGCCTGGTTTTTACCGGTAATCAGAATCTGTCTGCTATAAGACTGCAACACCCTGACCCGAACGATCCTCCAATAACGCCGAGGTCTTTTCAATTACTCCATACAGATATTACTGGTTCAGCAATGGGTAACTGGTCTGCTAGTACCGGATTCGGTCAAGGAGGTCTACCAGAGATTGATTATCTAGGTGACATTTCGTATGTATTTTCAAGCATATTGCATGGCCAAGAGTCCGGAGCAGTATCCGATGAGGGTGGGGGATTCAGAAACGATACTATTCTTACCAGAACGGATGATGGTGGTATTACTTATTATCCTTTATCGGATATCAAATCAGACTGCGGAGATCCTGAGGACCCTGCAAATGAAGTCTACGAATGTAAGCAGAATCTTACTTATATAGGTAACAATAGATTAATTGGATGGACTACGCTGAAAGCTCATAGATTGAATAGTTATCTTTCATACGTACCTCTGTACTTATCTGACAATGGCGGTATGAGATGGGATCTAAATAGAGTGGCGCCATTTAGTAGGGATTGTAGCGCTATGCAATCCTCTGAGCTATCACTTGATGAGCTTATCTATATCGGAAAAATAGACACACAACAAGATAATAATGATGTTTTAGTTTCTATCTCATCATGCGTAGAAATTTATGAAGCTGACGACCGAATACATTATCCAGGCAACATTGTTAATGGTTTGTTTAGTACTCGAGATGGAGGCGCGAATTGGAATTATGGTGAACTGCCAACTGGATATACAAAAGGAGAAGTGCAATTACTTTTTGTAGGTGATAATGGTGCTATTCCTGGTATTTATGGGCCTGATAATTGATATCCAGTTTGTGCTAAGTGAATTATGTGCAGATTGTGGTGGTACTTTTGTGGAGTACACGCCAGTCAATTAAGTACTTCATAGCTCATTACGATAGGATTACGTGGGCAGCTCTTAGATATCTACTGATCAAAACATCCACGCAACAGTGTTATCCCAGCGATGGCAGTTTGCCAAGGACAGCTAGACTTGTGATGCAACCCACTACACTACCCACTATACTAGTGGGATACATTAATCGGGTACAGAGACCATGGTTAGTTACAGATAAGCAATGCCTTGGCAGAGAATGCTGCAGGCCTTTCGCAGTCGGATAGCGTGACTGGTTGTTTGCCGATATACCCCAAGGGGTACTTACCCGTGCCGCGATCTTTAGCCTGAAATGTTGGAAGCCTTGTTGCCTTGGAGCATATAATTAAAGGATCAGTAATAAGGCTGAAATTTTGGCGCTTACGTTATTTCAACACATTATAGTAGCCAAGCCTTTTTGGCGGCGAACTTCATCCTGATTCCGTAGAGCCATAATATAATGCGCCCTAGCTGTCATCGTTTCACTATCAACAATACAAAGTTGACAGCTACATATGCAACCTCGACAACTCCCGGTCAGGAACGCCATATTCCCAGGCCTCATCGAATTGAGATTGAAGACGCTCGACAAAATAGCGGTTGTTGTAGCGGGCTGTGCCTTTAGCATTTGCTGCTTGTTGCTTATGCAAGTATCCGCAATCATCGACCAGTAGATAATTTTCCTCGATTTCAAGATAGACGTCCGTTGCTTTGCGTATCTCAATAACGGATGGAAGACGTTGAGCGAGTTCTACCAAACGGTGTCCCTGTTGCACTACCAGGGTGTTGTCCTGTAGTAAAATTCGAATACGACTGAATTTGGACCTCATTGCAAGTTGCTTTACCGCTTCGTGAAATGGTTCGGTATCATAGATGACCGGGTCAAGATTATAACTGAGTAGACAAAGGCTTCGCTTGGCTTGTCTTACCATCGAGGTTGCGTGTATCTGATGATCTTCAGGTTTGGATAGATTAAATAGCTCATCATCTTTACCCAGTGTTGCAAGTGCAAGATCTTCTTCATTGTGCTCTTCAGAAAAAGAGAAAATCATCTTACGGTGGGGAATGTCAGCTTCCTGGAATATTTCACCGATAGATACAAAACCAACATTTTTGTAGAAGGATTCTGCACTGGTTTGAGCATGTAAAAAGAGCTGCTCCTGTCCAACCTGACTGGCCCGTTGCAGCAGTTCCATCAAAAGGGCAGTGCCAATACCCTGATTACGCCATTTTTGCAGTACCGCCATGCGACCGATCTGTCCACTGCCCAGGAGACGAGCGGTACCTATGGGATTTTGTTGGCTATCCAGTGCGATCAGGTGATAGGCGACCAGGTCGTTATCATCCCACTCCATACTGACAGGTACACCCTGTTCATGGATGAATACCGGCTCTCTGACCTGACGCAACAGTTCTCGTTCTTCGGGCCATTTGGCCTGACGGATGGTATAGCTGTTATTCATGGCTGAAGACAAAGTGTCCTTCATTGTAGAGCTTACAGAGCAGGCTCAGATATTCGGGTTGTTCCAACCACTCCTGTAGATAGCCAAAATGGAGCTCCCGGTAGTGGGTGATGACGGGCAGAAACTCACCTGATGTTGTGGGCAGTGTGTAGCTGTTTCCATTGATATAGAGTGTATCCATACCGTCCTGTTCAAAGCGACTGAATGCCATGCGGCTGTAGCTGTTTCTATAGATAATAGCCTGTTCACGGAAACGGTTGAGAAAGGCCTGCTCCTGCAATAACTCCAGGGGTGGATTGACTTGCAGGTGTTCTTTGGATTCCGTTACGAATCGTCCAAACCATCGCTCATCCTGATTGAGCTGATCAAGGCAGGCTTGTAGCTTCTCCTTGAATCCATCAAGTGAGGTGGGGAGGATCTCGGCTGGGGCAATCTGTGGCTTAAGTGGTGGATCACGATAGCGCTCTTTGGGCAGAAGGGGGTCAATCCGGGCTTCAAACCAGGCTGAGGCCATCTCCTGCCAGGTTGGTGCACGAAACCCCACAGAGCAGGTCATCGTCTCGCCCTCTGCTATGCCCCAATGGGCAACATTGGGTGGCAGATAGAGCATGTCTCCCGGTTCCAGTAACCACTCCTGTTCTGCTTTAAACTCTGGCAGGATTCTCAGATCGAGCCCAGGTATGTAGTCCTCTTCATCTACGGGTTGGGTGTGTATCTTCCAGCGCCGACGACCTTTCGCCTGTAACAGAAAAACATCGTAGTCATCTGTGTGTGGACCAACGGAACCCTGATCTGCTGCATAGCTGATCATGACATCATCAAGACGCCAGTCAGGAAGAAAGCGGAAATAGTCGAGCAGGCTGGCTACTTCAGGCAGGTGTTTGTCCACATCCTGCACCAGCAGTGTCCAGTGACTCTCAGGCAGCTCGGCGAAGATGCTCTCATCAAAAGGGCCGTAACGGGCTTCCCAGGGGGTTGCACCATCTTTTTCGAGCACCATACGCGACTCGATGCCCTCTTCACAGGCCATGCCGGCCAACTCATCGGGCTCTATCTGGCACTTGAAATCTGCTAGCGCCTGACGTATCAGCAGGGGCTTTCTTTGCCAATATTCGGCAAGGAATTTTTCTCGATTTATTGATTTGGGGAAGTTGATTGTATGCATTGCACTAGTGTAACTCCCTTTAGGCGAGACGCTAAGCCTCCTTTTTGATTATGGATATTATGCTTGTGATTGAGCGTGAGTATCTATTGTTCCTGGGTTGTTCTGTGTGATCGATCACTACATTATTGCGTGGTTCCAGTTGAAGTATGCATTCCACGCGGGAGCGTGGGAACGAGAGTGTAAGTCGCACCACTGGCCCGCCGTATCGGCTCCACCAGCCGGAACAGACCCTGATGTCGAAATCAAACGGTGCCTGTCCCTCGTACCCAAGCGGGCACGTGGGTACGAGAGTGTTGTAGTAAGTGCTGGTGGGATTAAATCGAAGCTGCCTGATCCCTGGCGTTGCCGATATAGCTCATCGGGGTGAGACGCTTGAGAGAATCCTTTGCTGTTTCAGGTATGTCGAGGCCATCCACAAAGGCTTGTAACTCTTCAGGGGTGATTCTTTGTCCCCGGGTCAGCTCTTTGAGCTTTTCATAGGGCTTTTCGATGCCGTAACGACGCATCACAGTCTGAATCGGCTCAGCAAGCACTTCCCAGTTCTCATCCAGGTCATTCAGCATGGCATCGCCGTTGGCTTCCAGCTTGCTTAGCCCTTTGAGCAACGATTGCAGGGCTATGCTGGTATGGGCAAATCCTACACCGAGATTTCTGAGTACGGTGGAATCGGTCAGGTCACGCTGCCAGCGGGAGATGGGCAGCTTTTCTGAAAGATGCCCGAGTATGGCGTTGGCAATGCCCAGGTTGCCTTCTGCATTTTCAAAATCAATGGGATTGACCTTGTGTGGCATTGTGGAGGAACCGACTTCTCCGGCTACGGTTTTCTGCTTGAAATAGCCTACTGAGATGTAACTCCATACATCACGGCAAAAATCGATGAGGATGGTGTTAAAACGTGACAGCGCATGGAACAGCTCGGCAATATAGTCGTGAGGCTCTATCTGGATGGTATAGGGGTTCCAGTTGATCCCCAGGCTCTCGACAAACTGCTGGGCGAATTCGGGCCAGTTAATTTCCGGGTAGGCCGAGATGTGGGCATTATAGTTTCCTACTGCACCGTTGATCTTGCCCAGGAGATTAACTGCTGCGATCTGATCCCGCTGGCGTTGCAGACGATAGACAACATTGGCCACCTCTTTACCCATGGTGCTGGGGGATGCGGGCTGTCCATGCGTTCGACTGAGCAGCGGTTGATCTGCCAGTTGTTGGGCCAGCGCTTTGGTTCTTTCGATTACTTCATCGATCTGTGGCAGCAGCACCTGACCGCGCCCCTCTCTCAGCATCAAGGCGTGGGAGAGGTTATTGATATCTTCCGAGGTGCAGGCAAAATGGATGAATTCACTGATGCTCTCAAGCTCTTCATTGCCTGCAATCTTCTCTTTGAGGAAATACTCGACCGCTTTTACATCGTGATTGGTGGTGCGCTCGATGTTCTTTACCCGCTGGGCATCTTCTTCACTGAAATTTTCGACAATGCCGCTGAGAATATTATTGGCATGTTCGCTCAGAGTGGGAATCTCGAGTATGTCATTGTGGCCGGCAAGTGCCTGTAACCAGCGAATTTCTACATTCACCCGATGGCGAATGAGCCCGAATTCACTGAAAATTGGCCGCAGGTCATCTGTCTTGTTGCCATAACGACCATCGATTGGAGAAACCGCTGTAAGGGAGGAGAGTTGCATATTATCTATTTCCGCAGAAATTCTGAAAGGCGGGGATTATACCTGCTGAGAAGATGGGGGTTAAGCCGGGAGTGGCAATTAAAGTATTTTTAGCAAGTCATAGACCGACGTATGGCTGTCAGAACGCTCCTTTTCTGAGCTGTGGATCTTCGTAATAGCAAGCTATTACAAAGATCCACGCCAAGAAAAGGCCCATTTTGAACGGCAATCTATTCGGCTTTGACTTCCTCAGCAGTTTCCGCAGCTGACTGATTCACCATATTGCGCAGTACGTAGTGCAGTATGCCGCCGTGTTTGTAGTAATCGACCTCATTTGGCGTATCGATACGCACAGTGACTTTAAAGCTGCGCTCTGTGCCATCCTCAGCTATCGCAGTAACTGTGATTTTATGCCCGGTTTTATCGCCAGGGTTGGGGATGTTGAATCGCTCTTCACCAGTCAACTCCAGGGTTTCTGCACTCTCACCGGCCAGAAATTGCAGTGGGAGTATGCCCATGCAGACAAGGTTGGTGCGATGAATCCGTTCGTAGCTTTCAGCGATAACAGCGCGCACCCCTTGTAACGCAGGACCTTTGGCTGCCCAGTCACGGGATGAGCCAGAGCCATACTCCTTGCCGGCGATTATGATTGCTGGGAGAGACTCCTCTTTGTAGCGCATGGCGGCGTCGTAGATGCTCATCTCGTCACCGCTAGGGAGATGTCTGGTGACACCACCTTCACTGCCGGGAAGCAGTTTATTACGTAAGCGTATATTGGCGAATGTGCCACGCATCATCACCTCATGATTGCCTCTACGGGAACCATATGAGTTGAAGTCGACAGGTTTTACGCCCTGTTCTGTGAGATAGAGTCCTGCCGGGCTATCCTCCTTGATTGCACCGGCTGGCGAGATGTGGTCTGTGGTTACCGAATCCCCCAGCCAAGCCAGGCAACGTGCCTCCTCGATGTTGGTCACCGGAGCGGGCTCTAGTTCCATATCCACGAAGTAAGGTGGGTGCTGAATATAGGTTGAGTCGGGATCCCACTCGAATTGACTGCCACTAGAAGCTTCCAGAGAGCGCCAGCGTTCATCCCCATCAAACAGAGAGGCGTAACTGGCAATAAAGCCCTCCCGTGTCAGATTTTCAGCGATACAATCTGCAATCTCTTTACTGCTCGGCCAGATATCCTTGAGGAAAACTGTTTTGCCTTCTTTGCTGGTGCCCAAAGGTTCGTTATAGAGGTCAATATTCATGGTGCCGGCAATCGCATAAGCAACCACCAACGGTGGAGATGCCAGGTAGTTCATTCTGACTTCAGCATGTACCCGGCCCTCAAAGTTACGGTTTCCGGAGAGCACAGAGGTTACGGTCAGGTCACCATCACTGATCGCTTCGGATACTTCAGTGGGTAGGGGGCCTGAGTTACCGATACAGGTAGTACAGCCATAACCGACCAGGTCGAATCCCAAGGTCTCCAGGGGTTTATCAAGTTCTGCCTGCTGTAGATACTGCATTACTACACGGGAGCCAGGGCCCAGTGAGGTTTTTACCCAGGGCTTAACCGTTAAACCGAGATCTACGGCTCTCTTTGCCAGCAGACCGGCCCCCATCATTACTGCAGGATTGGAGGTGTTGGTACAGGAGGTGATGGCGGCGATCACAACCGCACCATCAGTGATTTCTGTTGAAGCACCGTCGATATTGGTGGCAACTGTTTGGCTCTCCCCGCCATTGAAGACCTTGACCGCCTCGATAAATTGCGACTTGGCTTCTTTTAGAAGCACCAGATCCTGGGGACGTTTAGGGCCAGCGAGACTCGGCTCAACGGCAGAGAGATCGATCTCCAGGGTTTCACTGTAAGTTGCTTCCGCTGTCTTGGCTGTATGGTAGATGCCCTGTTTCTTGGCATAGGCCTCAACCAGTGCGATCTGATCTTCGCTGCGATTGGTCAGACGCAGATAATTGAGGGTCTCTTTGTCGATCGGGAAGAGGCCACAGGTAGCACCGTATTCAGGGGCCATATTGGCGATGGTTGATCGATCGCCCATCGGCATGGAAGCGATTGCAGGACCATAGAATTCAACAAACTTACCCACCACGCCGTGTTCACGCAGACGTCCAACAATGGTCAGAACCAGATCCGTCGCCAGGCAGCCTTCAGGTAGTTTACCGACCAGCTTGACGCCGACAACCTTGGGAATCAGCATTGAGACAGGTTGACCCAACATCGAGGCTTCAGCTTCGATACCGCCAACACCCCAGCCCAGGACGCCGATACCATTCACCATGGTGGTGTGGGAGTCTGTGCCTACCAGGGTGTCGGGAAAAGCCTGTAACTTGCCGTCACGCTCTTCCGCTGATATCACCCTGGCCAGGTATTCCAGGTTCACCTGGTGTACGATTCCGGTGTCGGGTGGAACAACCTTCAGATTGGAAAAACCGCCCTGACCCCATTTCAGGAACTGATATCGCTCCCGGTTGCGCTGAAACTCCAGTTTCGCATTGAGTTCAAATGCACTCTCATCCCCATAGTGGTCTACTTGTACGGAATGATCGATAACCAGTTCAGCGGGCTGAAGTGGGTTGATATCCGCAGCATTGCCGCCAAGCTCGACAACGGCATCGCGCATTGCTGCAAGGTCAACTACAGCCGGTACCCCTGTGAAATCCTGCATCAGAACCCGTGAGGGTCGGTATTGAATCTCTTTGCTGGGTTCAGCATTAGGATCCCAGTTTGCAACTGCTTTGATATCATCTGCAGTAACAGTGACATTGTCCTCATGGCGAAGCAGGTTTTCCAAAAGGATGCGTATGGAAAAGGGTAGGCGGTCTGTGTTTTCAAGGGCATCCAGTCTGAAAATCTGGTAGGTGGTTCCATTCACCTTTATCTCACTTTCTGCACCAAAGCTACTTATCATTTGGATCTCCTAAAGCTTTAAAAACAGTTTATAACTGCTTGTTATTTTTTGTTGTTTATCTATTTTATATTATGGTTCAAGGGGTATTGGGCTGTTATTCGCTATTTTTACCCCATTGACCACTAGCAATATAGAAGCTAACCAAAAGATTGCTACAGGGACTACTGTTTCAGGCCCGATATTGAACCTGCAAATAGCCTGAGTATCCCTTTGTTAAAGCCTATCCAACAAGGCTTTACAACTTTCGATGTAATTTTTTCGACTAAACAACAGTTGTCTACGGCGTCCTCCAGTCTGACGCCAGAGCATCGCAGCTCTGATACCAGATAGTAACAGAGCGCGTATTCGGTTCACATTGTCGCTGTTCTGCAAAAAGACAGTTTCACCGCTGACCATAATTCTTGGTTTTAATGTGCTTACATTTTCAGCATAGAGATCAGCTAAAGCGCCAAGGATATTGCTGTGGGTAGAGGGGAAATGAGCCAATCGTGCAGCGGTATTCATGATACCGCTTCTGATTATTTCCAATCTCTCCTGGTGGTGGCTCAGTTTTCGTTCCAGTTGAATCAGGCTAAGAATATATCGGGTCAATTCATCATCCCGAGCCTGGCTTCCACTAAGCTGTTTATGTGCCTGACGCAACCCAGGTGCAATGGCCTCGAGGCCACCATAGACATCGACTACACTCTCGGCATCCAGTTGGAAGAGGCTATTAATGCTGGGTGAAATCGTATCGGTGCTGGCCAAACCCTTGCGGGCTACCTGCTGCACCAGAGTAGCTGCTTGATATATACCTGATAAAGCAATCGTACGATCACTATCCTGATACTTCATACTGTTCCTGAGCTGAGATTCTTGCGATTCGACATACTATCATACAGCTCGATTGCCCCCCATCAGTCTATAGCAGATACTTAGTCGCCGGGTTAATAGTAATTAGGCCTGGTTGTAGGGCGGGGCATCCGTTGATTCAATGATGCCACCTCCCAAACACTCTTGCTCTCGATATAACACCAAAGACTGTCCCGGTGTGGCTGCTCGTTGCGGCGTCTCAAAGATCACCTGGCAACAATCCTTATCGAGTGGCTGAACCCGGCACTCCTGTAAAGTTTGGCGGTGACGAATTCGGGCAAGGCAGCTGAATGGCTCCGTCGGCCCCTGGCCACTTACCCAGTGGAGCTGTTTGCAGACCATCTCGCTACACATCAAAAGGGGGTGTTGGTGGCCCTGTACAGCAACCAGAACATTTCGATCAAGATCTTTTGCCGCTACAAACCATGGGGCCTCATCTGCACCCTTACGCCCACCAATGCCCAGTCCCTGCCGCTGTCCGAGGGTGTAGTACATCAAGCCCTGATGCTGGCCTATGGTGTTCCCCTGAGAATCCTCTATCTCGCCAGGCTTGGCGGGTAGAAATCGTTGCAGAAACTCCCGGAACTTTCGTTCGCCTATGAAACAGATTCCTGTACTGTCTTTCTTCTTATGATTGGGGAAACCTGCCTCTTGAGCCATTGACCTGACCTGTTGTTTATTTAAATCCCCGAGAGGAAACAGGCTATGAGAGAGCGCCTTCTGGCCCAGCATGTAGAGGAAGTAGGTCTGGTCTTTGCCTTCATCCTGGGCTCGAATCAAGCGATAGAGCTGTTCATCATGCGCTAGTGCGGCGTAGTGGCCCGTAGCGATAGCCGCGGCACTCAATTGATCAGTGGCGTAGTCGAGAAAGGCTTTGAACTTAATCTCCCGGTTGCATAAAACATCCGGGTTGGGTGTTCGGCCAGCTTTGTACTCATCCAGAAAATAGGCAAATACCCGATCCCAGTATTCGGTGGCAAAGTTGATTGTGTGAAGCGGGATATCCAACCTGTCCGCTACGGCCTGGGCATCTGCAAGGTCAATTGCAGCAGAGCAGTACGCTTCATCGTCATCCTCTTCCCAGTTCTTCATGAACAGGCCCTCTACAGCATAGCCTTGCTGTTTGAGCAGCAAGGCGGCGACAGAAGAGTCGACCCCTCCGGATAGACCAACAATGACTTTACTGTTTTCTGGCATGTCGAAATTTTTCTCTATCTGCTTTTTCCCGGCTTGGTTTAGAATCCAGAGTCAGCCATTCACCCGGTTGTAGTTGTTTTAGTCGCCATTGGCCAACCGCAACACGGACAAGTCTCAATGTTGGGTGGCCAACAGATGCTGTCATACGTCGAAGCTGTCGATTTCGACCCTCCTGTAACTGAATTTCAAGCCATTGTGTGGGGATTTTGGCCCTGAAACGTACAGGTGGATCTCTAGGCCAGAGTGCAGGTTCTGCTATTTTTCTGACTTTGGCAGGCAGGGTAGGGCCATCTTTTAAATCCACTCCCTGCCTCAATTGCTCAATACTCTGGTCACTGGGAGTACCTTCGACTTGAGCCCAGTAGGTTTTCCAGGATTTCTTAGCGGGATGTGAGATTCTGTGTTGAAGCTTTCCATCATCGGTCAAGATCACCAGACCTTCACTGTCACGATCCAAACGTCCGGCCGCATAGACCCCTTTGGTGGTGATATAGTCCGCCAGGGTAGGGCGTGCCTGACCATCTGTAAACTGGGTCAAGACACCAAAAGGTTTATTGAATAGGATCAACATGCAGGATTAATCTAAAGAATTTCGAAAGGCCTTACTGAATTAGAGTGTAATAGTATCGGCAGAGGGCTGATCTGGAAACAGCCAGATGGTATTTTTCTGGATAGGGCATAAAAAAGCCGGTATGGTTGAACCAGACCGGCTGATTAAATATTACGAGAGTTGATTTTTATTTAGATTCACTCACCACTCGCAGCAACTTTTTGAATATTGGTTGCGTGCAGACCTTTTGGACCCTGACTTATCTCAAATTGGACCCTTTGGCCCTCTTTCAGTGTCTTATATCCATCCATTTCAATTGATGAAAAATGGACAAAAACATCCTGATCTCCATCTTCTGGGGTTACAAAACCGTAGCCCTTGGCGTTGTTAAACCACTTTACGACTCCAGTCGCCATAGCTATTACTCCTCACTATATACGATAGCTCAGGATGGTGGAACGTTTGTTGGGGGAGCTTACAAGTGGCTTGTAGAAGAATGTGACAAGGATCTGATGAACCCGTTTTATGAGATTGTTTATCTCAAACTGTAGGGTCTATCTGTTCACGTCACTCACCGTCCGCAAGTCAACTTATAACGCAACACACAACGTTGTTATGATTAGCAGAGAGGCGTGAAACAACTCTGTCCACCAGCCTTAGCACCAGCCTTTAGTTAAATGCTCAGGCCGTCAAATCAACGGCAAAAAAATCAGTGTTTGATCCTCTAATCGGAACCATTCTCAACACTGTATGAGGAAGTATAGTGTGCATTACTAAAGGGTCAACAAATATCTGACTTTTAACTATAATTTGGATATTTTATAGGTAATTTCCCTAACCTTTTCAACGTCGATATTATGACTTACCCTATATCATAATATTACTGAAATCTTCTCGAGGAGTTAAAATCCTTCAGGTATTGTCGTAAATATCGTTCACCTCTCCACCAGCTTGGCGGTTAAGTCGCAGAAATCAGCTGAGCCTGAAAGCCTCTCTCTTGGTAGAGCAAGAGATCCTTTGCAACTCAATCATCAGATATAGGGGCTATGCATGGATGTATATCGGTTTGTAAATGAGATCTGTGTATATTAGAGAGGAGCTTTTTTAGTTACAGAGTGTCAATGAGGAGTGAACTGTCTTGATATTTAGGGATATACCCTCCATATACAATAGTATTATTGCTTTATTCGTCACTAACAGGTTAATTAGGATAGTGTTACCAGGAATTGGTATTAATCCTTAAAAAAATCAACTTTTCAGGTCAGGCAGGCCTGCTAGAATCACCCAGTATGAGCGATAGAGAACAAACATCACACGACGATGGTCTAGCATTAGAGGAGGCTGCTCCCAAATTAAAAAGGCCACCGCTATTTAAGGTTATTATTCTAAACGATGACTATACTCCAATGGAATTTGTGGTTCAGGTTTTAGAGGCCTTCTTTAGTATGGACAGGGAGAAAGCCACTCGGGTGATGCTGCATGTACATACCCGAGGTGTAGGGGTCTGTGGTGTATTTACCAAAGACGTAGCCGAGACCAAGGTCTCTCAAGTTAACGACTACTCACGTAGTAACCAGCATCCGCTGATGTGCACTATGGAAGAGACCTAAGCGGTACGTATGGAGTATCCAAGATGTTGAACAAAGAGCTGGAATTCACTCTAAATCAGGCGTTTAAAAGCGCCAAAGAGCGACAGCATGAGTTTATGACTGTCGACCACTTGTTACTTGCTTTGCTGGACAACCCGTCAGCAGTGACTGTATTGCGTGCCTGTGGCGCCAATATCGAAAAGATGCGGCAAAAAATCCGCACATTTGTTGATGAAACTACACCATTGATCCCTGATGGTGACGAGCGGGAAATTCAGCCAACTCTTGGTTTCCAAAGGGTGCTGCAGCGTGCTGTTTTTCATGTTCAGTCTTCTGGGAAGAACGAAGTGACTGGAGCCAATGTGCTGGTTGCTATCTTCAACGAGCAGGATTCTCAGGCAGTTTTTTTCCTGAATGAAGAGAAAGTCAGCCGCTTGGACGTCGTCAACTATATCTCACACGGTATATCGAAGCTTGATGAAGTTGGCCATGATGAGAGTCCTGTAGAGTTGTCGACTGAAAACAAGGGTGAAGATCAAGCCAGTGCGTTGGACAACTATGCAGCTAATCTGAACCAACTCGCGGAACAAGGAAAAATTGACCCACTAATCGGTCGACATAGCGAAATTGAGAGAACAATTCAGATTTTATGTCGGCGTCGCAAGAACAATCCTCTGCTGGTTGGCGAGGCAGGCGTTGGTAAAACTGCAATTGCAGAAGGTCTGGCGAAAAAGATCGTCGATGCCGAGGTGCCGGATATATTAGCGAACGCTACAATCTACGCACTTGATCTGGGCACTCTTGTCGCAGGCACCAAATATCGGGGTGATTTCGAAAAACGACTGAAGGCTGTGCTCGCAGAACTGAAGATCAAAAAAGATGTGGTTCTGTTCATTGACGAGATACACACCATTATCGGTGCAGGTGCAGCGTCTGGTGGTGTTATGGATGCCTCAAATCTGATCAAACCAGTTTTGGCATCTGGGGAACTGCGTTGTATCGGCTCAACAACCTACCAGGAGTTTCGTGGGATCTTCGAGAAGGATAGAGCTTTGGCCCGCCGATTCCAGAAAATAGATGTGGAAGAGCCTACCGTCGAGGAGACCATAGAGATTCTGAAAGGTCTCAAGTCCCGTTTCGAAGAGCACCACAATATCGAATACACACAGGACGCACTTAACAGTGCAGCAGAGCTCTCTGACAAGTACATCAATGACCGCCACTTGCCTGACAAGGCGATTGATGTAATCGATGAGGCTGGGGCCAATGTACAGCTACAGCCAGAGGAAGAGCGTCGTAAGATCATTGATGTGGATGAGGTAGAGGCCATTGTGGCTAAAATCGCTCGTATTCCACCGAAGAAAGTCTCGACATCCGACACAGAATCCCTACGTAACTTGACCAGAGATTTGAAAATGGTTGTGTTCGGTCAGGATCTGGCAATTGAAGCATTGACTGCGGCAATCCGTATGAATAGATCCGGACTGGTCAACGAGGGTCGACCTGTTGGCTCATTTCTGTTCACAGGGCCAACTGGTGTGGGTAAAACTGAGATTACCCGGCAACTGGCCAGAATTCTGAGTATGGATCTAATCCGCTTCGATATGTCCGAATATATGGAGCGACATACCGTTTCCAGACTGATTGGTGCGCCTCCAGGCTATGTTGGTTTTGATCAGGGTGGCTTGTTGACTGAAGAGATTGCCAAACATCCTCATTGTGTACTGCTTCTCGATGAGATCGAAAAGGCCCACCCGGATGTCTTCAATCTTCTGCTGCAGGTTATGGATCACGGTACACTCACCGATAATAACGGACGGAAAGCCGATTTTCGTAATGTTGTGATCGTAATGACCACCAATGCGGGTGCTCAGGAGATGAGTCGTTCATCCATAGGTTTTGCTACACAGGACCATACCAGCGATGGTATGGAGGTGATCAAAAAGATGTTCACCCCTGAGTTCAGAAACCGTCTGGATGCAATCATTCAATTCTCAGGATTGACGCCGGAACATATCGCCAAGGTGGTAGATAAGTTTGTTTTTGAACTCGAAGGGCAGTTACAGGAGAAAAACGTCAATCTGATTGTGGAAGCTGAGGCCAGGGTATGGCTGGCAGCACATGGTTACGATCCCAAGATGGGTGCGCGTCCCATGGCTCGGTTGATTCAGGACGAAATTAAGAAGCCACTTGCAGAAGAGTTGCTGTTCGGGAAGCTATCAGCAGGCGGAGCTGTCAAAGTAGATGTCTCGGAAGACAAGCTTATATTTGATATTGAGGGCGAGCCAGTAGCCGATACATCGATCGACGAAGGCTGACTCTTCCTCAGCGCGCACGATAGGTGATGCGGCCCTTGGTCAGGTCGTAGGGGGTCAGCTGTACAGTAACCTTGTCGCCGGTAAGGATACGGATATAGTGCTTACGCATTTTGCCTGAGATATGGGCGGTTACCACATGGCCATTTTCCAGTTCAACACGGAACATGGTGTTTGGCAGGGTTTCAACCACAGTGCCTTCCATCTCGATGAAATCTTCTTTCGCCATACTTATTTCTTAACTCAATTATATTTAGGTATACCCTTGCGGGCGGTCTTAAAACCGGGCGCATTATAGCACAGGGCCCGATACCGAAGTGCGCCATTATCAGTATATTTACGCGTATGGCAAGTGATTCTGTAGCAGATGAACAGCTGGGGAGGGCTAAATCAGTAAAAAACAGCTGTTTTTTTCACTTAATGCTGTAGCGTAGAGGTAACTTTTTTCCTATTGGGTGCGGCCGGAATAGAGTTTATCTTCGTCTACTTTTGTCGACGCCAGAAAAATCCATCGGCGTCATCAGGGTTTTATGGTTTTATTGGCAAACCAATGTTTTACAGGCTGCAATAGATCTACTGTCCGGCGCTATCCTTGACTTAACAGGTTACGCAAATCGATGACTGCTGCATTGGCGCGTGAGATGTAGGAGGCCATCACCAGAGAGTAGTTTGCAAAGATGCCGAAACCCTTGCCATTCAATACAACAGGGCTACTGATAGGCTCCTGGGCAGCTTCCAGCTCCCGAATGATTTGGCGCAAACTTACCAACGCATTCTTTTTACTTAAGATTTCCCGAAAATCTATCTCAACTGCATGAAGGTAATGGATCAGCGCCCAGGTAGATCCTCTGGCTTCATAGAAAACATCATCGATCTCCAGCCAGGGTGTCTGTACGGTCATACTCTCATTAGCCATCGTCGATTGGCTAGCAGAAGGGTCTCCTGCCAAATCGGTATTGATTCGTTCCTGCCCAACACTGGCACTCAAACGCTGAGAGAGGCTACCCAGCCGTTTTTCAACAATAGCCAACCAATCCCTTAGATTGTCGGCTCGGGCATAAAACTGAGTATTCTGCTTACCCTCTTGTGAGAGGCCCGTCAGGTAGCGTTTCAGGGCCTCTATACCTTGGGAGTACTCTCCCTCGGTTGATGGAAAGATCCAGGAGTCATTGCTGTAGTTGAATTGAGGTTCAGTGATTGCCAGATCTTTGTTTTCAGTAGATTGAGACTGGGAGCGGCTGATGTCGTTTCTAAGTGAACGGGCCAGATCCCGAACTTGTGTCAATACCCCAAACTCCCAGTTGGGCATATTGTCGAGGAAGACGCTGGGTGGCATTACATCATTGCTCAGGTAGCCCCCAGGCTTTTCAAGCAGGGTTTCAATAGTCGTTAACAGGGTGATTGTGGTGTAGGAGCCAATAACCGGCTTTAATTCCATTTCTGTCAAAACATTACTGGTATTTTTTTTGACATCAAATGGCTCCGGCATGATGCTCCAATAGATGCCCAGCAGGAAAAGCAGGACAATCAGGGTAACAGTGCCAAGTCCACTGGCCCAGAACACGCCCTTCTCCCGAATGGTTCGGGGGTGGTAGAGCTGTGCTATGCGACTGAACAGAGATGCCGTTTGACGGGTAAGCCTTGCTAATAATTCCTTCACTTATTGCCATCCTGAATTACACGCTATTGAGTCTATATAGCTTAAATCACTCTTGGATCCGATAACAGGTCGTTGTGATAGGTATGTCCTGGTCAGTACAAGACGAAATGTCTAATCGACTGCTGCCGTAAAAGTCGTAGGGTACGGCCCTGCCGCACCAATACGGCCTTGGGAGTATGAGAATTTGCGCTGTTTTTTGCCCAAAATCCATTTGCGAACATTCGCGGCTTGCCTCTATAACCCCCCTCTGGCGGAAGAGGGGCATTTAAAGCTGCTTCTGTAGTTTAAAGAGGATTTACGCAACAGTAGTGGTGCGCCTGATTGATCATCTGTTCTCAGTTTAGAGCCATGACTAAATAGTGGTCCACCAGCAACAGGGTGAATAACAGACTCAAATAGAGGATTGAGTAGGTAAAAGTCCTCATTGCATGATCCCGTCCGTCACTACGTAACAATTTAATAGCGTGATAGACGAAACCACTACCAAGAGAGAGTGCACCGAACAGGTAGAGGTAGCCACTCATGTGCACCACAAATGGAAGCATGGTGACAGCAAGTAACATGATGCTGTAGATAAGAATCTGCTGCTTGGTGAAATCGATGCCATGGGTGACCGGAAGCATGGGTATGTCAGCTTTGGCGTAATCATCGCGACGGTGGATTGCCAAGGGCCAGAAGTGAGGTGGCGTCCAGACAAAGATAATTAACAACAGTAGAAACGCTTCGGTGGTGACTTCCCCGGTAATGGCTACCCAGCCGAGTAGTGGAGGAGATGCACCAGCCAAACCACCCCAAACAATGTTTTGCGGCGTATTACGTTTCAGATAGAGGGTATAGATCAGTGCATAGCCGATCAGTGCCATAAAGGTCAGTAGTGCCGTTAAAGGATTGACAAGAAAAAACAGCATCAGCATGGAAACCAGACCTAAAAACAGGGCGAAACTGCCTGCATGCTGGGTGTCCATGTGGCCACTTGGAATTGGGCGTCTACTGGTTCGCTGCATCATTTTATCAATGCGTTGATCGATAATGTGATTGATGACAGCGCCACAGGCGGCAGCTAAAGAGATGCCGAGCAGACCGAACAGCATCGGTTGCCAGGGTACGAAACCCTGTTCCGACAAAAGCATACCAACCAATGCTGTGAAGGCAATGAGTAGCACTACTTTGGGTTTGGTCAGCTCATAATAGTGTTGCCATGTAAAATTGATGGCGTGTCGTGTAGAGATATTACTGATGGCCATATTGACCTCCTTGGGACCAGTTTTGAGAGGCCTTGAGTAGTTTTTCCAGATCTTCAAGGATCTGTTTTGAGGTGATCTGTGGGGTGTCATATCGCATCATCAAATCTCCTCTGGGATCGATAATAAAGACCGGAACACTATCTTCAAATTCTGCTAGCGGGAAAAGGGATGTCACAGCTGCACGCTGATCGAGATCAGCAATCAGGAGATGTGTACCGTCCAGTCCATCTAATGAAGGTATATCAATATTTCCACTGCTGTCTGGATAGATGATTAATCCACGCTCAATGCGTTGCCTGCCAGCTGCGGTTGCGCGACGTATTTGACGTATTTTGATCAGCGCTTCAACACAGGCGGCATCACAGCTTGACTCACTGACTACAACCAGTGTCCACTTATCCTCAAGAGAATTCCACTCAAAGGGTGTCCGCTCAATTGTGTTTAGAGTTAGCGCGGCTACCGCTCTTTGCGGGTCGATCAGTGTTCCGTTATTGGCCCGGCTACCAGGTAACCAATCGGGATTCATGTAAAACAACCAGGAAAATATCAGTGGCAATGAACAAATAGCTATCAATATCCACAAGGATACCAGGCTGCGGGAAGGGGGGGACTGCTGTGCCAGGCTGCTCATACTTCACTCTCTTCCGTTTTTTGCAACGATAGACGCAGCCAGACAAGCAGAGCGATTATGGCAAAGGCAAACCACTGGATTGCGTAACCAATATGCATCAGGTCACTTACCTTCGGTGTGGGCCATTGGCGAATAAATGCCAGATCGTCTTTGGATGTTTGTAAAATCATCATTGGCAGTACCTCCAGACCTGACCATTCAATATAACGGGGCAGGGTCAGATAGGGCCACTGCGGAGGTGACTGGCTCTGTTGATTCGAAGGTGTCAGTTCGATAGCTGGTGCCTCCGGAATGGTGACTTCACCATCAACTATTTGCTGAATGGAATTCAGCGGCAGGTTTAATTTTTCATCTAACTGATCATGAGCGACCCAACCGCGATTGACTAAAACAATTCTGCCATTGCCTGAAAGTTGCAGTGGTGTGATGATATGAAACCCGGTTTTGCCCAAATGTTTACGGTTTTCTATGTAGATTGCTTTATCGTTGAGAAAATGTCCTTTTGCTACGACGTGACGGTACAACATGGAATCACGTTGAGGCAGCTGTTCATCATTTAAGGAGAGAGGAGGCAGGTTTCGTTGCATCTCCAACGCAGAAGCTTGTTGCCGTTTCTGTGCGGCGCGGTCGAGCTGCCATAGGCCAAGGCCACAGAGCATGGGGGTAATGATTACCATGATTATTGTGGGGATTGTCTGGGCGCGAAAATAGTGCGTGCTGCTTGTCATAACATCTATAGTGAAACTATCCTTCGTCAAAACAGCACTGCCGGCGGGTGGATAACCGATTCGACAAAGGTTGGAATGATCATGGACATTATCTTTAAATTACCTGTATTACTGGTTTTGCTATTCATTCTTTTTTCCCTCTTTCAGGGGATGTACTACATGGCCAAGGATGACGGCAAAGAAAACAGTACGCGTGTGGTGCGTGCGTTGACTGTTCGAGTTGCACTCTCTTTGTTGCTATTCGTCATACTGATGGCGGGTTACTTTTTCGGTTTACTTACCCCTCACGGTCTGTTGCCTCAATAAGAATGATCAGAAGGCAACAGAACTGAATCTACAACCAGTAGACGAAAACAAACAGCCCAAGCCAGACAACATCGACAAAATGCCAGTACCAGGCGACCGCTTCGAAGGCGAAGTGGTTATGTGAACTGAAATGGCTTTTCAAGCTACGTCCAAGAATCGCCATCAACATCACTGCTCCCATCGTCACATGAAAGCCATGAAAACCAGTTAGCATATAGAATGTTGAACCGTATGCACCTGTCTCCAGTGTGAGGTTGAGTTCATGGTAGGCATGACCATATTCATAGCCCTGCAGGATGACAAAGAGCACCCCTAACGCAATCGTGGCAATCAATCCGTTGACCAGTTGTTTTTGATTATCTATTTTTAATCCCCAATGGGCCCAGGTGATCGTTGCGCCACTGGTCAACAGTATCAAGGTGTTGATCGCTGGGATTCCCCAGGCTCCCATAGGGGTGAAGTCACCCCCCATCTCACCGGGGCCATGGGATGGCCAGACATTTTCAAAACCGCTGTATAGGATCTCATTGGTCATGCCAAGGTACCCTTCACCACCCAACCAGGGTAGTGCAATATTGCGGATATAGAAGAGTGCACCGAAGAAACTGATAAAGAAGAATACCTCTGATGCAATAAACCAAAACATGCCCATGCGGAAAGAGGTATCAACCTGGCGGCTGTATTTTCCACTTAAATTTTCCATGACGACGTCACGAAACCAGCTATAGAGCAGATAGAAAAAGAGTATCAGACCAGCTATAACAAGAAATCCGCCGATAGAGACCCCGTTCATTGCAAGAGCACCACCGAAGAGGGTGAGCAGCAGTGATAACATCCCAATTATTGGCCATGGACTGGGTTCGGGTATGAAGTAGTCCCCATTATGTTCTTTTACTGACATCGTAACTCTCTCCCCGATATTGAGTAGCGGTATAGATATAAAGTCATAGTTTCACAACAGATCACACTCTTCACTTGTTCACCTGCATTGCGATATTTGGAAGATCGTTGCTCTGTTTTGGTTTCTCTTTCGGTACCTTTAGACGCATGAAACTATAGGATAGTGTTAATGAGTGAATATCCTTGGGCAGATCGGTTGAAACCATGAAACGGAGTGGCATTTCAGTTAACTGGTTTCCGGTTAAGGTCTGTTTGTTAAAACAGAAGCACTCCAACTTGCTGAAATAGGGTGTGGCTTGCCAAGGCACCACGCTGGGGATTGCCTGTCCAGTAACCGAAGATCGACTTCGGTTATGTGCGATAAAGTTGACCTCGTACATCTCTCCCGGGTGTACCCGGAGACTGCCGGTTACCGCTTCGAATTCCCAGGGCAGATTTGGATTGACTGTGGCATCGAATTTCACCGTAACCCAGCGATTGCTATCCACCTCACCAGATGTTGGGTTTGCCTGTTCTATTTTACTGCGTTGCGAAAGTGATTGGGTCCCTGTCACTTCACAGAAAAGATTGTAGAGTGGCACCATGGCAAAGCCAAAACCAAACATAAAGACCACAATGCCAGTAAGCAGAAATGTGGTACGACGGTTTTTACTTTGCCCCGGTGACTGGCTACTCATGGTGTTGCCTGAGAACCCACAATTCGAAACAGTCCTGTCCAAAACGGAAACGAGGTGACTAAAAAGAAGAGGGCTAATCCGGCCAGTATCCATGCCAGGCGAATATTTTTAGTTCTCAATTCCGGTGTTTGAAATCTCGGTATGCTCATTACTCTACCTATAAGTTCTTACTTGATTTGCGGAGCGACAGTCCAGGTATGAAATGCGGGAGGTGAATCCAACTCCCATTCAAGTCCTTCAGCGCCTTCCCATGCTCTGCTTTCCGCTTTTTTGCCTCCACGAATTGTTTTTATAACGATGTAGAGCAGTAGCAGATGACTAAGGCCAAAGATCATTGCGCCAATGCTCGAAACAACGTTGAACTCGGTGAACATTATGTTGTAGTCAACGATTCTCCGGGGCATTCCCGCCAAACCGAGAAAGTGTTGCGGGAAGAAGGTAATGTTAAAGCCGATGACGTTTGTCCAGAAAAAGATTTTTCCCAGCTTTTCGTCATACATATGTCCTGTCCATTTGGGTAACCAGTAGAAAATGCCGGCAAAAAGACCAAACACTGCACCAGGCATCAGCACGTAGTGAAAATGGGCGACGACAAACATACTGTCGTGGTACTGCATGTCTGCGGGTACAACAGCCAGCATCACACCACTCAATCCACCAAAGGTGAACATCAGCACTATGGCCACTGCAAAAAGCATGGGCGTTTCAAAGGTCATTGCACCACGCCACATGGTAGCAATAAAGTTGAAAATCATCAGACCCACCGGAATCGAGATCAGGATCGTTCCTATCATAAAATAGGTGACTGCACCTAAGGACATGCCAATGGTGTATTGATGATGAGCCCAGACAACCATGCCGACTGTAGCAACGGTCAACATTGCACCCACCATCGATTTATATCCGAAAAGTGGTTTGCGAGAGAAAGCTGGGATTACATGTGAGAGCACCCCAATAGAGGGTAACAAAAGGATGTAGACCTCAGGATGGCCAAAAAACCAGAACAGATGTTGAAACAGCACTGGATCCCCACCACCTGCCGCATCAAAAAAGCTGGTGCCGAAGTGCCTGTCGAACAGCAGCATAGTGACGCCGCCAGCAAGTACAGGTACTACCAGAATCAATAAAAATGCGGTAACCAACCAGGTCCAGCAGAACATTGGCATTTTCATCAGTGTCATGCCAGGTGCTCTCATGTTAAGCAGGGTTACGATAATGTTGATCGAAGCAAGTACAGAAGAGATACCCAAGAGGTGGATGGCGAAGATCAGAAAGTCCATCGACATTCCTACCTGAACGGAGAGTGGGGGATAGAGGGTCCATCCTGTATTAATCTGTGTTCCGCCGCCAGGAAAAAAGGGTACGACAAATGAAAGTATCAGCATGGTGGCTGCTGCAGGAAGAATCCAGAAGCTGAGATTGTTCATTCTCGGAAGTGCCATGTCAGGCGCGCCGACCATCATCGGAATCATCCAGTTGGCCAGTCCTGCTGCTGCTGGCATAACAGCACCGAAAATCATAATCAGTGCATGGTTGGTTACCAGATTATTATATAGATCAGGGTCGAGCAGTTGGATTCCTGGCTGAAAAAGCTCTAAACGTATCAACATCGCACTGGCGCCACCAAGAAATAGCATAGTCAATGCAAACAGCAGGTATAGCGTACCTATATCTTTGTGATTGGTGCTGAACAACCAGCGGCGCCAACCTGTTGGATTATCATGGTGATGTGCTTCATCATGGTTAAGGGTTGTAGTTGTCATTATCTAACTCTCCTCTATCTTGCCTGCTTAACATCGGCAGGCTGCACCACATCGCCTGTGTTATTGTCCCAAGCATTTCGTTCATAGGTTACAATTGCTGCGATTTCTAAATCGTTGAGCGAGCCCCAAGGCTGCATGGCAGTACCTTCTTTGCCTTTGATTACAATCTGTAAGTGATCCGCAATTGGACCGGTGGCAAGGGCAGAGCCTTTCAAAGCCGGGAAAGCTGGTGGTAATCCCATACCTGTAACCTGGTGACAGGCAGCGCACTTGGTTTCGTAGAGCGCCTTTCCTTTCGTCAACAGCTCATCGAGACTCCAGGTTTTGTCAGCACTTGCTTCTGCTGCAGCTGCAATTTTGATTGCATTCTGGTCATCAACCCATGCAGCGAACTGTTGAGGTGATACCGATTCCACCACAATGGGCATGCGGGAGTGCCAGGTGCCGCATAACTCGGCACATTGTCCACGGAAGACACCCTCTCTATTCAGTTCAGCCCAGGTTTCAGTGACATAGCCAGGAATTGCGTCTTTTTTGACTGCCAGTTCAGGTACCCAAAAAGCGTGCAGCACATCAGCAGAGGTGTGGAGAAAACGGATTTTTTGTCCGGTTGGCAAGACCAGTCGATTGTCGACCTCTCTAAGGTAGAGATCACCAGATTTCTCTTGCGGTACATATCGACTCTCTACTTTAATATTATGATCCAGATAGTCGAATTCCCACCACCATTGGTGTCCAGTTACTTTGACATCCAGGATGTTCTCATCCTTGGGTACATCCCAGACCTTTTTCAATACAACGTCCGCTTTGCCAGCAATGGTAAGGTCGACGCCCAACACCAACACCGGGACGATGACCCAGGACCAGTTACCAAACCAGGAGTTGTGGAAATTCTGGTCTGCTGGATAGCCACGGCTTTTTCGATGGTAGTAGAGCGAGTAGAAGACAAATCCGAAAACAATCAACAACAGTACCGTTGTTATCTGCATCGTTAGCATATGGATGTTATAGATATCCTGGGCAACGTTGGCAGCAGGTTCAGGGAAGTTGAGGCCATATTCTGCTTTGCTTACATTTGACAGCGTCAATAATGCAATGGAGAGACCTGCTAACAAAGGTAGTTTCATGTTGTGCAAAACTGCTTTATCTTTGTTTTGTAACGCCGACACGGGAGCACTGCCATGTCGTGTATGATTTTTATTAAACTTCATACTGGTTAAATGCCCTCGATTTTGTTTTTTAGACTATGAGCAAGCACTTCACGCTCATCCTCGACCAAGTACTTCCCTATCTCGATATATTCACCATGAGAACCGATTAGTAGACGACTGGGATACCAGCCTCGGGGATCGTGTTTCTGGATAACTTTCATCCATGCTTTATGGAAACATTTTTCTGAGTCATGCAGGCCATTGCTACTCACCCTGACTTGATTGCTACCTATTCTGATAGTCTGCCGGGTGTGGGCACAGCAGCTCTGACAATAGATGCCGATTCCAATTATCAATATCTCCAGGCCAGCAAATGGAAGTACCAACCAGGCGCCAAGAGAATAGAAGTAGAGAGAAATAAACAGACAGGGTGTGGCCAATAGTAGAAAAAGCCACTTGGATTGATTCCAAGTCAGGTTTTTATTAGGAGTCAAGATGAGAATAGACTCATCAGAATCCATGTTTTGAGTATCCGTTAGGATCATCTGCCATTCCACACGTCGGTGACGGCCGGATTCTGCTTGGCGTCGTTTTATTGATCTAAGTCAACAGAATAAGACAAAATCTCACTAAAACGCAATAACTAAGTTAATTGGTCGACAATTTTTAAGGTATTGATTATTAATTAGAATAATTGAATATACTGCTGCTTTGTACGATTATCACTGTTATTTTTAACTCATCACATGGTCCAAAATAATTCACTCATCTGACACTACAATGACCATAAAATATTGTTTTGGCAGTAGTTCTGCAATCAGGTGTGGTTCTCTTGCTTCACTATTACTGACTTAAATAGTGCCTCCAATCAAAGTGGATATTGGAATCTTTATTATAATGTTTAGGAGAATCCTTTAATTGCCACTGGATCCTACTGTTGATGAGAAGGAGGCAATTTTAGGGACTTCTGACCAAGTCATGGGACGACACTTTGCCGTCATGTTTTGTCGCTGCTGCAATGCGGGTCTTCGCAATAGTGGATTTTTTACACAATTCCGCACCTTGAATAGGCACTTTTATTCGAGAATCTGTCCGGCTTAGAGTTATTCAGAGGTCTTCAAAGAATCGGATTATTACTAATATTATTTTTGTGCTTTTGAGTACAAGAGAGTCCGCAGATGGTTAGTGATATTTGGTGGTATAGCTTAGCGTTGCTGGTAATTGTGGTTCTGGTCGTTGCTGGAATACGACACTTAAAGCGCAAACGCGACAAGATTTCCAATCAACCCGGTCAATCACCGGCTTTTGATGACCATTGGTATATGATCGATTTCAGTCAGGTGCTATCCAGACTGGATAGCACCGAGTCTGGGCTATCATCGGAAGAGGCCAATGATCGTTATCTTCGATATGGGGCAAATCGATTACCCGAGCCTGATCCTGTTCCTTCCTGGTTGCGATTTCTCTATCAATTTCACAATCTGCTTATCTATGTCTTGATTGCTGCAGGTTGCGTAACCGCAATACTGCAACACTGGTTGGATGCCAGCGTAATTTTTGGTGTTGTGCTGATCAATGCCTTAATTGGTTATCTCCAGGAGGGGAAGGCAGAGAATGCTCTGAATGCTATTCGGCAAATGCTCTCTCCCCATGCGATGACTTTGAGAGATGGCGCACAACTGACCCTGGATGCTGAAAATCTGGTTGTGGGTGACGTGGTTCATTTGCAATCCGGTGATCGCGTGCCAGCAGATCTCAGACTGATCTGGGTTAAAGGACTTCAGATCCAGGAGTCTGCACTAACGGGTGAATCGATAGCTGTCGAGAAACAGACTGCTGAGCTGGAAATGGATGCCCCTTTAGGGGATCGAATCAATATGGCCTACTCAGGTACCTTGGTAACCCATGGTCAGGGTAGAGGCGTTGTAGTTGCAACCGGCGTAGAGACAGAAATTGGTCGTATTGGATCATTGGTTGCCGAGGTTAAAGCAACCACAACGCCCCTGTTGCGCCAAATGGATCAGTTTGGCCGTTGGCTTACCCTCGCTATTCTCATTGTTGCTTTTATTACTTTCCTTTTTGGAATCTTTTTACAAGGTTACCATGCATCGGAAATGTTTCTCGCCTCAGTCAGTCTTGCTGTTGCTGCAATCCCAGAAGGTTTGCCAGCGATCATGACAATTACACTGGCCATTGGTGTGCAGCGAATGGCGCAACGGAATGCGATTATTCGAAAACTACCCGCTGTAGAGACGCTGGGTTCGGTAATGGTGATCTGTTCGGATAAAACCGGAACATTGACTCGAAATGAAATGGCTGTGCGCAGCATAGCAACCTGCCAGGATGGTTTTAGAGTCTCTGGTGCAGGATATGACCCTCACGGGAGTATTACCCTGAATGGTGAAGAGATACGGGTTGAGGATCAACCGCTGCTTGGAGAGGTCTTCAGGGCGGGCGTTCTTTGTAATGATGCATCACTGCAACAAATCAGTGATCTTGAATGGCGGGTTCATGGGGATCCCATGGAGGGTGCGCTATTGGTTGCAGGAATAAAAGCAGGCATTGTCCAGGAGGTCGCCAATAAGCAACATCCTCGCACTGATTTGATTCCTTTTGAATCAGAGCATCGATTTATGGCGACACTTCACCATAGCCATAGTGGTGGTGCCTTTATCATCATAAAGGGCGCCCCTGAAGAGCTAATAAAAATCTGTAAACTGCAGCGCACTTTGAATGGTGATGAAGCAATTGATCAGGAGCTGTGGCTGAAACGTATCGATGAAATGGCTGGACGAGGGCAGCGGGTTCTGGCTATAGGAATTAAACCGACACCAATCAATAAATTGGAACTGAACTATCAAGATGTTCAAAACGGTATGATCCTGTTGGGAATGTTTGGCCTCATCGATCCTCCCCGCAATGAATCAATTGATGCTGTAAAACAGTGCCACCAGGCCGGTATTAGAGTGAAAATGATTACCGGTGACCATAGCGCTACAGCACTTGCGATCGCTCGACAACTTAAACTGACGAATTGTAGTGAAGCGCTAGAGGGGCAGATGTTGGAGCAAATGGATGACCAACTACTGAGTGAGCATGTGATAAAAGTCGATGTTTTCGCCAGAGTGAGCCCTGAACATAAGCTGCGACTCGTTTCCCTATTGCAGGAGCAGCAACAAGTAGTTGCGATGACGGGAGATGGGATCAATGATTCACCTGCATTGAAACGTGCTGATGTTGGTACAGCAATGGGTCAGAGCGGTACTGAAGCTGCAAAGGAAGCATCTGAAATGGTACTGGCCGATGATAATTTCGCCTCGATAATTTCTGCTGTGGAAGAGGGGAGGACGGTCTATGACAATTTGCAGAAGGCAATACTGTTTATTTTACCGACCAACGGTGGCGAGGCATTAATTATTCTGGCTGCAATTGTATTGGGTTTTAGTGAATTACCACTGACCCCTGTGCAGATTCTATGGGTGAATATGATTACGGCAGTGACACTGGCATTGGCACTTGCTATGGAGCCATCCGAACCTGGGGTAATGCAGAGAAAGCCACGAAAGGTAGGGGAGCCACTATTGACCCCTTTTCTGATCTGGCGAATATTTTTTGTTGCAACTATTCTCACCGGAGGTACTTTTGGACTCTTTCTCTGGGCAGGCGAGCAGGGAATGAGCATCTCTGAATCAAGAACCATTGCTGTGAACACCCTGGTTATGTTTGAAATATTCTATCTCTTCAACTCGCGCTATATTATTGCGCCTGTATTGAACTGGCGTGGTCTGGTCGGTAGTCGTTATGTTCTTTTCGCAATCGGTCTATTGCTGGTGTTTCAACTGGGGTTTACCTATTTACCTCAGCTGCAGTATCTGTTCGGAACTGCGTCCATTGAACCTGGAGTTTGGCTGTTAATCACCTTGGTAGCTTCGAGTGTATTGATTCTTGTTGAGATCGAGAAGTTTCTCTATCGAAAGATCTTCACCAGGCAATAGATTTTGAGAAGGTTCTGTGGTGAGGTGAGAGAAATTCCGCTTTATGCCAGAGACACTAAGATAAGAATGTCTCAATTGAGAACTAGAATCCTGCTAAAAAAACCACTGTCCCGGCATTCTGCCAAGACAGTGGCTTTAATTAACATAGAGTCGAGGCTTATTCAGCTGCAGCGACTTTCTTCTTGCTGGTTCTACGACGCCGACGTTTTTTTGTATCAACGGCTTTTTCCAGAGCTTTAGCACTCTTTTCAAAGTCTTTAACCATTTTAGCCCGTGCAGATTGCATGGCAGTGTAAAGACCTTTTGCCAGTCGGGCAGCTTTACGCTGTTCACTGACTAATGCGGTACGATCAGCTTTGACCTGTTTCAGCTTGTCTTGAGCAGCACTCAGACGCTCTTTGGCTTTAGCCTTACTGGCTGCTGTTTTTGCAGTTCCAGCAGCAGCGCGTGCTTTTTCAACCCGATCGTTATTGGTTTCGACCAGCTTGTCTTGGCGCTCGAGTGCCTTGTCAGCTTTAGTTAATCTGGCCAGTGCACGTTTATTTGCAGCTGATAGATTGATGTCGGCTTGCAGAGCTGCAGTGATTGTTTCCATGGAAACAACTTTTCTTTTTGCTCTGCGACGCTTCTTTACAGTTTTCTTTAGAGCCATTGGTACTCCTATATGATTGAAATGACGTGCATAATATAGTTCGAGATGAGCATAAGAACAACACCTCATTAACATTTATTAATACAAATTCGATATTTTTTGCTGAATACAGCGTTATTTTGTCAAAAAACAGATTAAATCGTGAATAAGGTTTCGTCCGATTATTTATTTTCTGAAGTTTTTTAAGATCTTTTATCTATTCTGGATTGAGAACGTGGTGAGTAAAAATGCTTTAGATCAGGTTGAAAATCGAACGGATTAGTCTGCCATTGAGAATCGGATCAAGGTAAATTCAAATCTTCCACTCACCACAAACCGACTCATGAATTGATCTGAGGATTCATACCACTCAGTCTGGTAGTTGGAATGGAAACCTCTAATGAATTTAGTTTCCTTAAGTTTAGTCCGATTTCTAAAAAATCACCTTGCTAGGGTTTATGGTGGGTGCCTGATTTCTAACATTCGCTGGAGATCATAATTGAAGTGGATGGGGTTCATCTTCAGAAGGCCAAGAAAGTTTTTTTTGCCATAAATTTGTTCACAACTAAGTGTGATTTTATTTTAGTGATTATCACCATCACAAAAACATTTTTTTGCATCAAAGCATTCACTGTTTTCTAGATCCGGACAGTGTAGTGAATAGTGGAGTCTGAAGGTGAAAATAATTGTAGTAATCAAATATAAATCTATACACCGAAAGAAGAAGGTCTTCGAACTACTGTTCCTTTAGGTTCGAAGCGTGTCGATCTCTGCGAACAGCTATTGTTCACATCACCTTTAATCCCCTTTGTTTGATATGAGTTGTGCATGTTTTTAGTGCAACAGAGATTGCACACAATGACCAATAGTAGTGCGCTGAATAGCTGAAGACTGGAGAGTAAAATTGTTAACTACATGATATATAAAGAAAATAAAAATTGGCCCGTTTACTGCATTACACTTCATGTATCAAGCGGAACCCCCGCTTTGTGCATTGTGATCCTCCACATTATCCCGGCACCCCTGCCGGGATTTTTTTTACTACATGCTCAGCAGCTATACTGATTCCTAACTGCTCCAGGTAGGATCCTAGTGGGCTGCACAGCTTCAAAGGATCAAGGCCCGAAGAGTGTCATGATATGAGAAATATCATCGGAAATGAGTCTCTTTGGGTTAATCGAAGGGTAGATAGATAGCAGGGGTTGCAAATTGACCTGAACCGATAGAAAAAATCCTGACAGGTTGCTGCTAATCTAAACAATAATGAATAACTCTGGAAACCGAAATTCATATGATTGAAAACGGAATGCCCAATCCCCACATGATTGCTGTACTCCTGCTTACAGGATTGGCTCTTTTGCTCTTCAGCCGGGAGAAAATACCTCTCGAGAGTTCATCACTTGTAATTCTCTCTCTACTTACCCTGGGATTCGAGATTTTTCCTTTTGAAGGTCCATCGGGCGTTATTGACTCAGTCGATTTTTTTAACGGATTTGGTCATGAAGCGTTGATTGCAGTGAGTGCTTTGATGGTGGCAGGCCATGGCCTGGTCAGGTCTGGAGCACTGGAGCCGATAGGGCGAACATTGGCGAGGTTATGGAGCATAAGCCCCAGTATGTCATTTCTCGTGACACTGCTGATTGCTGGTGTATTGAGTGCATTTATAAACAATACGCCGATAGTTGTGCTGCTATTACCAATTCTGGTCAGCGTATCGCTGAAGACCAAAACTGAGGCATCTTCTCTACTCATGCCGATGGGCTTTGCAACTTTGATCGGGGGTATGAGTACTACTATCGGCACATCTACCAACCTTTTGGTCATTGGTGTCGCTTACGATATGGGACTGGATCGGATAGAGATGTTCGATTTTATTGTTCCAGCGTTAATAGCCAACAGTATAGGTCTGGTCTACCTTTGGTTGGTAGCACCCCGAATCTTGCCCAATAGGGGACTGGTTCTGGCTGACAGTTCACCTCGAATCTTCACTGCCCACCTTGTTATTAAAGAGGAGAGCACTGCTGCTGGAATGACTTTGTCAGAAGTCATCGCTTTAACCCACAATCATCTGCAGGTTGATCGTATTCGGAGAAGTGAAACGACCTATATCCTGCCACTACCCGATGCGGTGATTAATCCGGGCGACCGATTGTTGGTTCACGATACGTCATCGCGTCTGAAAGAGTTTGAACAAATACTTGGTGCAACTCTCTATTCAGGTGGGGAGGAGGTCAATGATGACCACCCCTTGCGCGCAGAAGATCAACAATTGGCCGAGGCGATTGTTTTCAGAGGTTCTCCACTGCAGAATCGTACACTAAATGAAATGCGTTTCGCAGATAGCTACCAACTGGTTGTATTAGCTGTTCATCGCGCGAATGCCCGTATTAAATCGATGCCGCATGGCTTAGGGAATCTAAATCTTCGTGTTGGTGATGTTCTGCTGGTGCAGGGCAAACGTGAGCAGATAAGTGAACTAAAACAGCAGTCAATTGTTATGGTTCTGGATGCGACTACCGATCTGCCCCACACCCGAAAAGCACCATTTTCTCTCGCGATCATGTTCGGGATTATCCTGTTTGCAGCCAGCGGTATTTTACCCATTGCTGTCAGTGCACTTACTGGGGTGCTACTGATGCTGTTATGTGGCTGTTTGACCTGGCGCGATATCAGTCGAGCTTTGAACGCGCAGGTGGTTCTGATTATTGTTGCCAGTCTTGCCCTGGGGAACGCATTGTTGATGACTGGAGGAAGTGAATTCCTTGCTGCAAGTTTTGTCAGCTTAACCGAAGGGGCATCACCTGCAGTTATTCTAAGTGGTTTAATGCTGTTAATGGCAGTGTTGACTAATGTGGTGTCAAATAATGCAGCGGCTGTGATTGGTACACCAGTGGCAATCGGGATTGCCCAAAGCTTGAATTTATCCCCTGAGCCATTTGTGCTGGCGGTTCTATTTGGTGCAAATATGAGCTATGCCACACCTATGGCCTATCAGACCAATTTATTGGTAATGAGTGCGGGTAACTATACTTTCAGTGACTTTCTCAAGGTAGGGTTACCTCTGATTCTGATAATGTGGCTGGCATTCAGTTGGTTATTGCCATTTTTTTACGATTAGCCAGGTTACAAAGCATATCGCTTTCAGCCACAGCACACCTCCCTTTAGATTCCTTCCTTCAATCTCAATTATGTAGCATCTGCTACAGAACATCTCTACCTCGTTGTCTAGCATGATCTTGCCGTTGGCCAGCTGATCGTTCAGAAGCACCACACTTGTGAACTTCTGAACAAGTGATCGGCTGAGATTACCGCCAAAATGGGCCGCTTGGACTAGTGATAAAAGGCCCTGGTACTTGTGATTTGTGCCTTGAATCGCCCATTCTGTTCGACAACCTGTTCGGTTCAGTCTTCATTGGAGATTCCATGGGTTCAAGCAGTCACTTTTTTATTAATTTATTAGGTGCAATACCATGAAGAAAACGATTTATTCACTGTTCATGATGGTGACTTTGACAATCTCTCTACCTCTTTTAGCCGAAGAGGAGCCGTTAAAACTGGTTAAGCAAAAAACAGCTTTGCTTGTCACCGATCCACAAAATGACTTTCTTGATGAGAAGGGCATAGCTTACGGGCTGTTCGCAGAGAATATTAAGGCATTGGGAACAATTCCAAATATTGAGAAGTTATTCCTGACCGCTAAACAGCTCAGTATCCCTGTTTTTGTAAGCCCGCATGCCTATTTTCAGCATGATCACAGTTGGGAGAATCCTGGTGCTTTGCAGAAACAACTGCTGGAACTGAAGGTATTCAATCGCAAAGATGCAGTTTATGCCACTGGCTTAAAGGGTGCAGGGGCTGATTTCCTGGATCAATACAAGAAGTACATACTCGATGGCGAGACTGTTGTGACCAGCCCCCATAAAATCTATGGACCTGATAGCAATGACTTGGTTCTACAGCTACGCATGCAGGGTATAGATACAGTGGTTCTTGCTGGTTTGGCTGCGAATCTATGTACTGACTCCCACCTGAGAGAGTTGGTGGAAAATGGCTTTAAAGTGGTGGTAGTAAAAGACGCAGTTGCCGCACCAGGGGCTGAAGCCTATCAGGCTGCACTGGTCAACTATGGATTAATTGCCAATATGGTTGTCGATACTAAAGAGGCAGTTAAGTTGATGACAGGATCAATTTAAGGAGTCTTTAGGGCCTGTTAACAGGCCCTAATAGCCCACTAGTGCACTTTTGAAACTTCTGGGTAGGGGCTGCCCCACCCAGGGGGCAATGCATGTTCTATATCATCTTCTTTAAACAGTGGCAGTTTGTGTGACTTTTGTTATAACAGTTTCCGTCAATCGACTTCAGTCCTGGCCGCTTTGTTAGAAGAGGGGCGTATACCCAACCAGGTTCAGAACAATCCTGGGGCTCGCTTATTAACCCGGCGACTAAGTATGTCGTCTTCAGGGTTTCAAGCCTGCCCTTGATCAAGGCGCGGCTCGCAGGCAATGGTTGTTCCCTTGTCAAGAGCCGCAACACCGAGCAAGGGCTGGCTTGAAACCCCTAACAATATGATTTTTAAAAGAGAGGCCGAAGTGTGCCTGCCTGCTGACTGCGTTATCAAAACTTGCTGTAGGAGTGCTACAGCGGCGTTTTGATGCCTTGCTGCAGGCAGGCACACTTCGGCTGAAGACAACATACTTAGTCGCCGGGTTAATAGTTGGTGGTGGACTTGTTATCGAGGCTCAAGGTGAAACTGTAGGTGGTATTGGTGTATCCGGTGCTCCTCCAGGCTCTTCAGAGCGAGACAGTATTGATGGGGATTGTGCTCAAGCCGGTCTACAGGCGATTTGGGAAGATCTGGAATTTACCGACTGAACATGAAGCTACATACCTACCGACCAAGCTGCGTCTTATACAATCGAGTCACGTCTGCGAATGCTCACTATGTTCCTGAATAATTTCAAGTGATGCAGGGTTCGGCCCTGTCGCACCATGCCGATCTGAAATATAATCACCTGATTCTTCGTAATGGTCTATAAAATATGAAGAAGAGTTGTAGATCGGCCCAGTATTATATCCTAACGAGGCAACTATGGTGGTGGAAACCCCGGAAGAGATAATCGATTTTTGGTTTTCCGACGATGTCAAAGCACGCCATTTCAGTTCGACACCTGATTTCGACCTGCTCTTGGAAGAGCGCTATCTAGGACACTGGGAAAAGGCGAAAGCGCATCAGCTTGACGAATGGTTAGCAAACGCTCAAGGATGCCTGGCATTGGTTTTGATCCTGGACCAGTTTCCTTTGAACATATTTCGAGGCCAACCAGAGAGCTTCTCTACCGAACAGCAATCCAGAGAGGTTGCTCAGCATGCAATAGACTCCGGATTTGATAGCTCCCTGACATTGCATCAGCGTGCATTCCTATATCTGCCATTTATGCACAGTGAATCATTGAAAGACCAGGACTATTCGATTGCGATGTTTGAAAAGGCTGGTATGCAGGACAATCTTAAATGGGCAAGACACCATCGGGAGATTGTGAGGCGTTTTGGTCGGTTTCCCCATCGTAACAAGATTCTGAACCGGGAAAACAGCAGTGATGAGATAGCCTATCTTAATTCTGAAGAGGCTTTTCGAGGTTGACCACTATAGAGGTGACCTTAACTCTTTTCTATCTCCCCATGGTCTTCATTATCTCTTGAGATACCGGTGCAAAGTGATCAAATTCCATAGTAAAAGAGCCGCGGCCATGTGTCGCTGATCGCAGTTCTGTGGTGTATCCAAACATTTCAGAGAGTGGCACAATATTGCGAATGGCTTTAATGCCACCAGGCCTGTCTAACATACTTTCTATTACTGCGCGCCTGTTGGACAATTGACCAAGCACATCTCCAAGATGCTCTTCAGGTATCAGAACTTCGCAACTTACTACAGGCTCCAATAGTGTGGGTTTGCCCTTTTCCAGGCCTTGGCGTAACGCCATACTGGCGGCTATTTTGAAAGATAGTGGATTCGAATCGACTTCGTGAACTGAGCCATCGATCAGCGTCACGTTAATGCCGGTTACCGGGTATCCGCCGATGACTCCACTACGTGAGGCTTCATCTATGCCAGCTTCGATTGATGGGATAAACATTGACGGGATAGCGCCGGACTTTATCTGGTTCTCGAAAACAACCCCCTCTGAGGCATGGTTGGGTGTAATTGAGATGATTACATGTCCATATTGACCATGTCCTCCGCTTTGTCGCACAAACTTACCTTCGGCACTACTAACCTTCTGAGTTACAGTCTCTTTATATGCGACCCTGGGCGTTCCGGTACGTACGCTGACACCTTGTTCACGTTTGAGTCGTTCTAGAACAACTTCCAAATGCAGCTCTCCCATGCCACCCAGAAGGGTTTGGCCAGTTTCTTTATCTGTTTCAAATTTAAATGTCGGATCGTCCTCAGCAAGGTGATGTAATGCATCAGCCAGCTTGTCATTGTCCTGAGCAGTGATAGGAGAGACTGTAATTTTGATAACAGGCTCAGGAAAAGCAATGGACTCGAGCACTATCGGATGTTTATTCGCGCAGAGTGTATCACCGGTTACCGTCTTCTTAAGACCAAGAAGTGCTGCTATATCACCGCTGTGAATTTCCTTTATATCCTCCCGGTGCTCAGCGTACATTCTCTCCAGGCGGCCAACTCGTAAAGTCTGATTATCTCTAGGGTTGAGAATGTTTGAACCGGATTGGAGTACCCCTGAATAGACGCGTACGTAGCAGAGTCTGCCGGCATAGGGGTCTGTTACTGTTTTGAAGATCAGAGCACTTAAGGGAGCTGATTCATCAGCTTGACGCTCAATCACTGCATCTGTTTCTGGGTGCCTTCCTTCAACCGCACCTACGTCGAGAGGGGAGGGAAGGTACTCAACAATGGCGTCCAAAAGTGGCTGAACACACTTGTTTTTAAAGGCACTGCCGCAGAGCACAGGGGTCACACTATTGTTTAATGTTGTACGCCGAAGCGCTGCCTTAATCTCAGTTTCGATAATATCTGATCCATTCAACCAGAGATTGAGGAGTTCATCATCCTGCTCAGCGATTGCCTCAATCATCACGCTACGGGCAGATTGGGCAATTAGCAAAAGCTCGTCAGGTATCTCTTGATCTACCGGTGGCCTATCGAGTTCGTCATGCCAAATCAGGCATCGCATGGAAATTAAATCGATAATTCCCTGAAATTCGCTCTCTACCCCCAGAGGTAGTTGAACAATGACTGGGTTTGCTGACAATTGTTTGCGGATTGTGGCGACTGAATTCTGCAGATCAGCACCCAATCTATCCATTTTATTGATAAAGCAGAGTCGGGGTACATGGTAACGGTCTGCCTGTCTCCAGACAGTTTCGCTTTGCGGTTCCACCCCTTGAGACGCATCAAACACTACCACAGCACCATCGAGTACTCTGAGCGCACGTTGTACCTCTGCGGTGAAATCGATATGCCCTGGTGTGTCGATGAGATTGATCTGGTGGTCGCGCCAATAGGCTGTGACCGCCGCATCCACAATGGTGATGCCGCGCTCGCGTTCCTGATCCATCCAGTCTGTAATGGTGGTTCCGCTGTCGACTGATCCCACCTGGCGAGTGCGCCCACAGTAGTAGAGCATGCGCTCTGTGGTTGTCGTTTTACCGGCATCAATGTGGGCGATTAGACCTATATTTCGAATTTGATCAATTTGAGAAGTGGTATGAGTCATAAACTATCAGTTGTGGATGCCCAGCCCTCTAGTGGGCCTCTGAGTGTTACCGAATTTACCGAGGAGATACTAGAGTATGCCTGACAGCCGAAAAACATCAAGATTCTGGATTATGCTCTCTGGTTTGATTTCGGAGAATCATATAGCCTTTTGTAAAACTTGGGGTTTTGTAGATATGGGGGAAGATGAGTACGTCTTTAAGAAGCGTTGATTTTTGAACATCTGATTGTCATCTTAGGGCAGCTATTAATTTTCAGCGTTGTTCAGATATCTGCCTGATGCTACTAATCAGTAGTTACATGAGTGACTGATTGGTGCAAATGCGTTAATCTCGACGGGCAGATTCAATATGAGGACTCTGATCGATTCAACCGCGGCTTTGTGACGCAGAAAAATCTGGCTCTCTTATTAAAAGCTTGGCAGCAGTGGGGCTATGCTCTCACTTTTCCTTAGACTTAGAGCCAGAATAATTCTCATTACATCGCTCACATTACAGAATTAATCAGATTTTCTTCAGGCTGCAACAGATACTGGTCGGAGATAGTTTTACAACTGGCTTATATGCCAGAAATCATACAGGGTGAATGGGATGTCCTCATCTGACAATTTAATGGATTTTGGCTCACTTGATCAGCTACAGAAACTGTTGATCCAACTCAAAAGCAACTGGCCCGTACTCCCTTCGGGAATGTGGAATAGCTCTTGCGTTCATACCACACTTCGTCTGCTGCATGATTTGGGAAGAAAAGGTGAAGCATCCAACTTGATTAATGTCTTAGAACTCTCTCGATCGATTGAAAAAATCATCAGTGATGTCTACGAAGAGAATATGCAAGCAGATGAAGAAGAGATTGAGAAACTCAATCAATACCTTCAGCAACTCACAGATGCAATAGAAGCCTCAGACTCAAAACAGGTTGCCCAGGAGTCCTTTACTAACTCTTACGAGGTGCTCTACCTGCCACGGAACAAAGTATCCGGGGATCTGATCTGTTCAGCCATTGAAAAAAATGGATGGTTAGTCAATCAGCTCTCTGATATTGATGCATTAAAGGCTGCCATATTGCAATATCAGTCTGAAGTTGTATTGCTGGATACAGAATATCTGCCTCAGATCGAGGTATTGAATAAAGCCTTCGCAAAAATCGATCCCTCAAAAGCAGAAAAACCGGAACTGATTTTTATATCCAACCATTGTGATGTCGAAATTCGACTAGAGGTTTTGCGTGCTGGGGCAACCCAGTGCTTTTCTGAACCTATCAGTATTAATGACCTGATATTGAGTATCAAAGAGGCTATCTCACCAGAACTGAAACCGCACTACAGGGTTTTAGTGGTGGAAGATGATGTTTCTCAATCAAAGTTTGCCTGCAAACTGCTCAAGAAGGGTGGATTTGATACCCTGGCTATCACAGATCCTTTGAATGTCATGGATGCGGTGCAAGGTTTTCAGCCAGACCTGATACTAATGGATCTCTATATGCCAGGTGCTAACGGTATCGAACTGACTCAGTTAATCAGGGATAGAAGGGACGCCAGTTTTATGCCGATAGTCTTTCTTTCCGGTGAAGATGACGTGGAAAAGAAAATATTGGCACTCTATTCCGGTGCTGATGACTTTTTAACAAAGCCTGTACGTCCTCAACATCTTATTGCAACTGTGCTAACACGCATTAAGCGGGCTAAAGAGATGATCAGTGGCTCCAATACGAGCATGGTTGATAGTGTCTCTGGTTTGGTAAATCGTCGTCGTCTGCTGGATGAGTTGGATATGATCTGCATCAGACTCTCAGTGGAGAGAGAGCAGTGCGGGCTTTTCGTCATTACGGTGGAAGGCGAAGATGCCACGACAGAGGATAGTTTTACCCCAACTGATAATGCCTTAGTAGCGCGGATCGCAGATGTATTGGGGCCTGTGCTGGGGAAACGGGATCTGCTGTCGAGAACAGGCAGAAGAGGCCTAGGCGTTCTCGTGGAACGGGCTTCGATGCATGATATCGAACGCTTGGGAATGGATCTCTATCAACAGGTTCGGAATGAACTTTTACAGGGTAATCAGATTGATCGCAGCTGGGGGATCGGTCTGGTAACTATCGATGCTCCCGATCTCGCTGCTTATAAGTATCTTAAGCAGGCAGAAATCATTGCTAAAACCGCAGCTGATGAAGAGGCGGAGCACTATCTGCAGCACAATGAAGCAGTTCGACTGAAAACAGCAACCCACCAGGAAATTCCTGATGAGCTGCTAAAGGAGCGAGTCAGAACAGCATTAAAGTCTGGCTTTGTGGAGTTCCACGAACAACGTTATCTGGCACTGCATGAGGATGGGGCAGTTGTTGAGCATATTCCAAGTTTTGTATCAGCTACCGGACTTACATCTGAAATAGGGGATATCTATCAAAGCGCGGGTAGATTCAATGGCATGGGTTTGCTGAATCGCCTGGTCTGTAAACATGCAGTGAGAATGTTGGGTGAGGTGGCATTCAGAGGGATTCCCAACAAGGTTTTGGTGTGGATGTCCGGGCTCTCCATTCACGATGACCAGTTGATACCTTTCCTGCAGTCTGAATTGAGGAAGCTGCATGTCGTAGGTACCGGGTTAATCATCGAGTTTGACCTGCCGTCCCTTGCGCCAGAACTTAAACGGGCGAAAAAACTGTTGGATGAACTCTCTACATTAGGCATAACCATCCTGCTGGGAAATTTTGCCTGCAACGATACTGCATACAAGGTTTTATCCTACCTCCAGGCTGATGCTGTCAGGCTTCATCCTTCGTTGTTACGCGTGGATGATGAACAGATTGACAGAATCGTTTCAGATGTTCGGGCTTTAAATGCCTTCATCATTCTTCCGAAAATCGACACATCTCAAAAACTGAATTTACATTGGTCAGAGGTCGCTGACTATATACAGGCTGAACATTTGGCGCCGGTAGCGGCAAAGCCGCTCTTGCAAGGCCTGGATAGTGTTGAAACACATTGATTTGTAAATTTACTTGAAGATGGTGGTTGTTTGCGACTAATTTGATAATATTGATATCAGGTCGGTCAAAATCTGATCAGCTGTCGTGAATGTAATTCACCAATACTTCAGCGGATATCTTGTCAATTGAGAGCATGATTTCACAATATTCCGGCTGTGTGGTTATTGGCGTTGGGTCATCTGCACAGTTACAGCCCGCCTCAATTCCACTATAAATGATAGCGACTTTTACCTGGATGGTTGATCTGTCGTCATGGTAATTCATAACCATGACATTAAAAGGTTCATCGCTGACAATACTGCTAAGCTTCAGACCTTGCTGGAGTGGTAGTTTATTGGCATCGACAGCCTCCAATTCATGCTTTAAGGTCTCTTTGAAGTGATTTGACTGCCAGGCGTCACGTGTTTTTGAGAGGAGGATCATCTGAGACTCCTGATCATGGGTTAGTAAGCCCAAAAAAAGTTAGGAACTATTTCATTAAGGCATTATCAATGAGCAAGCAGCAGAAAAACAGGTCATCTAAGCAGATCATCAAGATGCTTCTAGTGATGCTGTTACTGTTTCTTGGATTGCTGATTCTATTGATAGCGCTACAGCTTACAGAATCTGCCTTGAATGTCTGGCAATTGCTCAATCAACTCTCACCAAGCCTGTTAATACTCTATGGTATAGGATTGTTCGGTTTTAGTTTAGGGCTTGTTGCCTTGAGTTGGCGCTTATTGAGGTCAGATAAATCGCATCAGCAGGGTAGGCAACAACAGACAGACTCAAATCTGCCGGAAACCAGGGAGGCCTTTGAAAAGGCATTGGCGAAAGCGGATGCTCAAGGGGTGGATATTGCGCAGGCGAAAGAGGAGCTGGATGAACTGGATCAACGTGCTGAACTTGTGCAGCGATATGTAGCCTTTTTTGGGCCTGTTTCGACGGGAAAAAGCGCATTAATTCACGCAATTACCGGTGCTCAGTCTATGCATATCGATCCTCGTGCCGGCACCACGCAAAGCATCGAACATTACACTTTTAGTCGAGATGGAAAAAAACTGTTTCTGACAGATGCACCTGGCATCCTTGATCTGAATAAAGAGCACATACGTAGGGCCCGTGAAGAGGCTCGACGTGCCCACCTTGTGATCTATGTCTGTGAAGGGGAGTTGACCCGGGATCAGCATCAGGAGCTGGCTGAATTGCAAGGCTACGATCGCCCTTTGATACTGGCTCTAAACAAACAGGATAGATACTCAGAAGAGGATCTGAGAGCTATTGTAGCTCGAATCGGCGAGCAGTTTCCTGAAATCGAATTGGTGCCGGTTCAGGCGGGTGGCCAAGAGGAGGTTATTCGTATCGATGCGCAAGGAGAGCAAAAACGTGAATTGCGGGATCGTCCGTCTCAGGTCGAACCATTGATCGAAGCTATGCTTAAAAAGATAGATGAAGAGGCTGGATCTCTTGATCAACAGAGAGATGAAAGCCTGCTAAGACTGGGTGCTGAAAAACTCCATTCGGCAAACATCGCTCATCGACGGGGGCAGAGTGAGAAAGTAGTCAAAGGATATACCCGCAAGGCGATGCTTGGGGCGATGGCTGCGGTCAGTCCTGGTACAGATATTCTTATTCAGGGCTATTTGGGGATAAAGATGGTCAAGGCCTTGTGCGAGCTCTATGACGTTAGGATCAGGGATGTTGATGGGGAACATCTTGTAGATCTGGCAAGTCAGAATGTCGGCAAGCGAATGACCCTGTTACTGGCCCTGACAGGAAATGTACTGAAGGCTTTTCCTGGTGTGGGGACGGTTACTGGTGGGCTGACTCATGCAGTGGCTTATGGCTTGATTTTCGAAGCCTTGGGGGAGTCTGTCGTTAAGGCACTAGATCAAGGTGATCAGTTTGAGACAACACAGATTTTGGATAATTTCGAGGAGACAATGAGTGGAAATCTGGAAGCGCGTGCAAAACATCTTGCGCGGCTCGCTTTGGAATATCTCGTCAAAAGAGAGTGACGAAACAGCTACATCTGAAAGCGATCATCTTCAACTGGCACGGGATAATTTACGTGAACTATTGAGTGATGACCGCCTACCTGAGCCTGTACGTGATTCTTTGAAAGATGATTTTAAGCAGGTAGAGGCGATGCTCGATAAACTGGAGCATGGTCATCTGCATATCGCTGTTTTCGGCCGCGTCAGTGTCGGAAAATCTGCTCTGTTGAATGCACTACTTGGTGAGCAACGTTTTGCTGTTAGTGCGTTGCACGGTGAGACTCGTCACAGTGATATGGCAGCCTGGCGTGAAGTAGAGGCATCCGGTGTGTTTCTGATCGATACTCCAGGCATCAATGAAATCAGTGGGGAAGAGCGGGAGCGCATGGCTGAGGATGTCGCAAGTCGGGCTGATCTTGTTTTATTTGTACTCGATACCGATCTGACTCAAACAGAGTTTCAGGCTATGCAGAAGCTGACGAGACTCAACCGCCCGCTGTTGGTGGTGTTGAATAAATCAGACCGTTACACCAGTAATGAACTTGAACTGTTGATGGGTAGCCTGAGAGAGAAGTTGCAGGGAATTGTTATGCCTGACTTCATTGTGCCGGTTGCTGCAATGCCTTCAGAGCGTATTTATCTTCAAGTGGACGATCAGGGTCAAGAGAGTGAAATCAGAAAAACCCCCAGTGCCGATGTTTTAGCCCTGACCAATAGTCTATGGATGCTGATTGAGAAAGAGGGAATGGCCCTTTCGGCCTTGAATGCCAGTCTCTTTGCCGGTCAGTTGAGTGATGAAGTTGCGGGACGCATAGTTCGTGTACGACAGGAAGTGGCTGAACGTGTAATTCGAGGGTATTGTCTGGGAAAAGGCATTGCGGTAGCTGTCAATCCCATCCCTGTTGCTGATCTGGTTGCAGCACTTGCCTTGGATGCCTCTATGGTTGTGCATTTGGCGCGAGTCTATGGCATGTCCGTATCAAGGGGTGAAGCAGGGCAGTTGATTAAGACCATTGGTTCTCAAATGGCTCTGCTGATGGCTACGGTATGGAGTGTGAATATTGCAGCCAGTGCGCTTAAGGCAAGTAGTGCCGGGTTATCTACCCTTGTTACTGCTGCAGCACAGGGCGGGATGGGCTACTACACCACCTACGTAGTAGGTCTGGCAGCCCAACGTTACTTTTCTCAAGGGCGTTCGTGGGGTAGCGATGGACCAAAGACCATCGTACAGCAGATACTCGATTCAGTGGATAAAGACTCAATCCTTAAACAGGCAAGTGAAGATATACGCGAACGACTTAAGGGTGCAGTCAATAGTTGACTTCAATAGCGGCACAAAGATAACGCATAAACTCGTCAGTTCGCTGATACTCGCGAATAATAAAATCGGCGAAATCAGGCCTGTTAATCTGATTGCAGTCAAAGGACATGATTGCAATGAAGTCTTTGCGTTTTAGATCATCAATCAGAGGGTGATCAGGTGCAAAACCTTTGGGTGCCCGCTTAAGAGATTCTCCTGAGAGTTCAAATTGAGTTGAAAATTGGTTATTTTGTTTTAACTTGCTCCAGGATGCGGGGTTATCAGTAATGAAGTTTCGTATTTTTCCAAGGGTCTTTGATTCAGGATGCCAAATACCCGCACCTAAAAAACAACTGCTATGTTCTATATGCAGATAAAAACCTGGGGCATGTACATCCTTACCCAGTACGTGCCTGAACTGAATGCCTATATTGGTTTTATAAGGTGTTTTATCTTTTGAAAAGCGGGTGTCCCGATAGACCCGCATCAAGGAGCCACCAGATTTTTTTGCAATGGCATGAAAGTGATTGGATATGCCTTTTAATTTAGGTGCAATCTCTTCAATTAAGGCGAGGGCAGGCTCACGTATATATGACTCATAATCAGCTTTATGGTCATTAAACCATTCTCGCTTGTTGTTACGGGATAGTTGTTGAAGAAATGGCAAGGCCTGGTGTGGGAATCCGTTAAATCCATGCATGTTTACGTATCATATTTACTGTGAATGGCATGCCTGACCGGGCAAGTACAGACGGTTTGGTTACCAAGTTGAGAACTATAGGGACAATCGGTCTCTTTACCGCAGACCATCCGCGCGTGTTTATGACTCTCAGTTGTGATCCGAATGCCACAAAGTTGGTATTCGTCATCAGTCAGACAAGCATGGTGCTTATTGCACTTTTTAGCCTCTAGCAGGATCTCCAGAGGTATTTTAAATCTTTTTTTTGTCATCTTATAGTTTCGGCTGCTCTCCTTGTAGACTAAGATTCTAGCTTTAAGAACAATCTCAGGTAATTGATCGATGTTAAGTAAATTGCACTGATTTTAAATACCACCGACCAGCGAAGCATGAACGCCACTCCTCTCAATAAAGAACAACAGATCGCAAGAGTGAATCGATTGCGGGTCGTAATCGACTACCAGCAAATGGGGCGTTTTGACATGTGCACAAGCACTGACGACACCGCGAACCCCAGATAACTCTTTTTCAATGTCATGAATCTCTTTAGCAGAAAGTTGTTCGTTTATATGTACAACTGCATTGGCATCAAATTGGATCATTCGAGTCACTCCTGTTTGTATAGGGTATCCTGCTTACCATCCTGGAAGTTCATCAATAGCTTACAAAATAGTTATTGACTAAAACGGGCCTCTGTTATGGCTCAACTCATTATCGACAAGATATATTCAGGTAATTGAGTCTGAAGATGTTTTAGTATGTAAGAAACCTCTGATAGACTCTTGTATCTCCATTTAGCCACTTTGAATGCCAGACTAAAGTATTAAAGCTTGTCGTCAGGAGACAGATACGGAAACTTTCCTACAACTAACTGACCTTCAAGCTAACCAAAGATTTCTACAGAGAAGCATACAAAGGTTCCTCAAGTTTGAAGCTAGTTCAGATAGAGGTAATTACAAGCATGAAATACCCCACCATTTTATAAGGTTGTAAGATATTTTTGTTATATATCGGAAATTTAAATCGTATTTTACTCATGTCATAATTGAATTTAAGGTAGGGGGTTGACTGCATTCCAGCAGTCGAGCTGCCACTGTTGATTACTGCATGACAATTAGTTGTTTCATTGGATGGCTTGCTATGGGAAGCTCCCACTACAGCCCTGTTGAAAATTTGATTTTTCCAATGGGCCTTGAATATAAACGTGGAATCAGAACAGAGTGACATTACAGGAGGCTGAAACGCTTTAAATCGAAGAGAATTGTAGAAAGATCTATCCCTGTTAGAAATTAGTACTTGATCATTCAAACATACTTTTTACTGGATATGACTCATTGAATTGGGGTTTATCTGGCACTATCACGAAGTGTTGTTGGGACAGGGAATATATGCGGTGATTTCGATGGCGTTTTTATACTCCTATGCATCTGGACACATTTTTAGTATCGGCTTTGATGTTATTGATTGCCACATCCGTGGCAGTTGCACTGTTTAAACATCTGGGTCTTGGATCGGTACTGGGGCTTTTGGTCGCAGGGATTGTTGTCGGGCCATATTCACCTGGCCCATATGTCACTGAACATGTGGAGGATGTGCGTCACTTCACTGAATTGGGTGTAGTGCTGCTACTTTTTCTGATTGGCCTGGAGATGCGTCCGAGTCGATTATGGGCAATGCGCAGAGAAGTGTTTGGTTTGGGATCGCTTCAAATCCTGCTGACAGGGTTGGTTATCGCCTTCTATATACATCTTTATGAATCATCCTGGTCCTTGTCTCTACTCATTGGTTTGACGTTCGCGCTCTCCTCCACAGCGTTTGTCATTCAGGTTCTTCAGGATCGGGGGGAGATTGCCAGCAAGCATGGTATGACCGCTTTCTCAATTCTACTCATGCAGGATTTAGCCATCGTTCCACTGTTGGCCGTTGTTCCAATCCTTTCAGATGCAGGCAGACTCTCTGCTGAGGTACCTCTTTGGCAGCAATTAACTATCGTGGTGGGTATGATTGGCGGGGTCTTTGTGGTTGGACGCTTTGTACTTCCAGTTGCGCTCAACCACCTGGCCCAGCAGGCCAACAGGGAGGGTTTTTTACTGGTGGTCATGCTGGCAGTTTTTTTAGCGGCCTGGGCGATGGATCAAGCCGGTCTGTCGATGGCCTTGGGCGCCTTTGTTATGGGTATGCTGCTCTCGGGTTCTAGTTATCGATTACAGATCCAAGCCTATATAGAGCCCTATAAAGGGTTGCTGATGAGCTTGTTCTTTGTGGCGGTCGGCATGTCGATTGACTTCGCATCTATCTATAGCGAGTTGTCAATGTTCGTGCAGCACATTCTGGTAATTGTATCTATCAAGATAGTTGTACTTTTTCTTTTGGCCGTGATGTTCGGGGTTTCAAAGTCAGTGGCATTGCGTATCAGTTTCTACCTTGCTCAGGGCGGTGAATTCGGTTTCGTACTTTTCGGTTCAGCAAAGGCATTGCAACTTATCGATGACAGTACATTTGTCATGGTGGTCGGTGTGATATCTGTAAGTATGCTGATTACCCCGCTTCTTGTAGGTATAAGCGACAAGCTGGGAAAGCGGCTGAGCAGCAGAAAGCTGGACACAGACCACCTACGCTATCCAGCTGAAGAGGGGGGTATCAGTAAAAAAGTGGTGATTGGAGGCTATGGACGTGTTGGACACACAGTAGCCGTTCTACTACACACCAGTGGCGTACCGCTGGTCGTTTTCGACACTAGTCCCGATCGGGTAGCGCAAGGAAAAAAAGATGGATTGCCGGTCTATTATGGCGATATCAGTGATCCGGATCTTTTGGATGCGGTTAACCTTGGCAATGCCTCTTTAGTGGTACTGACAGTTAATAGCGGTCCGACCGCATTGCGGGCAATTACTCATATCAGGAACACCTATTCCCATGTGCCGGTAATCTCCAGGGCGCGTGATCTGGAGGCTTGTGGCCACCAGGTCAGTGCCGGAGCAAGCCATGCTTTCCCTGAGGCACTGGAAGGAAGTCTCAGGTTGGGTGCGATCGCATTACAGATGATCGATGTACCCAAAGACAGTGTCGATCTGCTTTTGAATGGGGTCAGGCAGGATAATTACACTTTGGTGGTATCTGAGGAGGATGTTAGACGTAAAAAGCAGGGTAAATCTGAGAGTGAGAAATAGAATAGCCACAAAGAACATAGGTTAAAGAGTTAACCTACTGTAACAGTTGGGTATTCATTTTTAGATTATTTTGGTCTATGGTTAGGCTTACACCCACGATCTTGAGAAGAGAAGGCGCAGCACACTATTCAGGGTAAACGGTTCAGGTCGGGGTCAATATGCAGTGTCAAATAATTCCTAATCAACAAGCCTCATTGGCTGCGATTAGGATCTAATGAAAATAGACACGGAGATTGCGAAATGCCGAAGCTGACAAGTGGTTTAACACAAAAAGAGCGTCTCGAAGTACTGCAGTCTATCGATACTCTTAAATCGAATAAAAACATGAAAGAACAGAAAATTCTGCAACTCTACAGAGATCTGATCGCAAGGGAGTTTCTACAGAGTGTTCCTTCCGCTGGATGATGGTTTACTGCAGTAGCGCCCTCTTCGAGAGATGAGCGCTGAAACCTCCAGAATAGCGATATAGAGAAAAACTGCTTAATCAGTTTTATCACTACTGTTTGGCTGAGCTACCAAAGCTTCCCCGTTAACATTCAGGCTATCCGGTCCCATCAGATAGAGGTAGTTGCTCATTAGTGATTCCGGTAGGGGATGAGTGAGTGGATTTTCGCCAGGATAGGCCCAGGCTCTGAGTGAAGTACGTGTTGGGCAAGGGGCAATGCTGTTAACTCGGATCTGGCTGTTTTCAAGCTCGTCTGCGAGGATTTGCATCAGGCCTTCGATACCAAATTTAGATACGCCATAGGCTCCCCAGTAGGCCTTGCCTTTTCTACCGCGCTCATCAGAGGTAAAAATAATTGATGCATCTTCTGCCTTGCGCAATAACGGAAGGCAGGCTTGAGTGAGTAAGAATGGGGCTGAGAGATTGACCTGAATAACTTTTTGCCAAGTCTCATAATCATAGTCATCGATGCGACTGAGCAGTGAGAGTTGTGCCGCGTTGTGTAGTAGGCCATGCAATAGGCCGAACTCTTCATAGAGGCTCTCCCCCAAAGCGTAATAGTCTTTTGCCGGTGCCTTTTGAAGATCAAAAGAGATCATTGCAGGGGTTGGGCCGCCGATCTGCTCGATGGCATCGTAGGTCTCCTCAAGCCGGCCTTCGTGACGTCCCAGCAAGATCACAGTAGCGCCATATTCTGCAAATGTCTTGGCAGCGGCCTGTCCTATGCCGCTTCCCGCACCTGTAACCAGAATATTGCGCTCTTTGAGTAAGTTTTTTGTGGGGTGATAATTTTGCATGATCTAACCTAGGGCCTGTTAACACTAATACGTCTGCGAGTGGGGCATTATAACGATCATTATATGGGGTACAGCATTGATATTACTCATGATCCATTATTCACTAAAGTCAGTCTGTAGAGGCAGTGGAAGGAAGGTTAAAGCCACTCTAGTATTTCCAACGGGTGGGTGATCTGGCCGTCTGCCAACCACTCGTCAGGCTTGTCTTCATCACCCAGATATCCAAATAGTGCTACCAGCGTTCTGGTGCCAGCACTGCGACCTGCTTCAATGTCACGAACCGCGTCACCAACATAGAGTGTTTGTTGCGGATTAACTTTGGTTTGTCGACAGGCATAAAGGATGGGTTCGGGGTGAGGCTTTGCATATGGGGTTGTATCACCACTGACAACAGCACATGCTCTCTCTTGCAGGCCGAGTTGCTGCATCAGTGGGTCTGTGAGGCGGGCTGGTTTATTGGTAACAATCCCCCAAGGAATACCCTTGGCTTCCAACTCACTCAGAAGTTCTGGCATACCATCGAACAGCCGGGTTTGCTGGGCAATATTCTCCAGGTATAGATCGAGAAACTCTTTTTGAAGCGGGTTGAAATCTGCATGCTCCGGCTCAATACCGAACCCAACCCGTAGCATTGCGCGACTGCCGTGAGATACCGATGGCCGGAGTTGTTCGAAGGTTATGCTTCGTTTGCCATGTCTCTCCAGAAGCAGATTCAATGTGTAGTGCAGATCTTGTGCTGTATCTGCAAATGTACCGTCCAGATCGAACAGCACACACTCTGTGAGAGTCGGTTTGATAGGGTTAACCTTCTTTACTCGCTGCAACCATATAGTTGACATCCACATCGTCGCCCAGGCGATAGTGCTGTGTCAGCGGATTATAACTGAGCCCAGTGATGTCGAGGCTATCCAGACCCGCCTCCCTGACCCAGGCACTGAGCTCAGAGGGACGTATGAATTTGCTGTAATCGTGAGTCCCTTTAGGAAGCAGTCTGAGTAGATATTCTGCACCTAGAATGGCAAACATGTAGGATTTTGGATTTCGATTTATGGTTGAGAAGAAAAGCTGCCCCCCCGGTTTTACCAGTTTCGCACAGGCAGTGACAACCGAGGCAGGATCAGGAACATGTTCCAGCATCTCCATACAGGTGATCACGTCATATGACTCTGGTCGATCATCAGCCAGATGCTCAACCGGGATACGCTCATAGTTGACCTCCAGGCCAGATTCGAGAAGATGCAAACGGGCCACCTGGAGGGGGGCTTCTCCCATATCAATGCCGGTTACATTGGCGCCAACCGCCGCCATGCTCTCCGATAGGATACCTCCACCACAGCCAACGTCTAGAACCGCCTTGCCATCCAAAGAGGTAAACCCCTGAATATAACCGAGTCTGAGGGGATTGATTTCATGTAATGGCTTGAATTCGCTGTTTGGATCCCACCAGCGAGAGGCGAGCTCCTCGAATTTGCTGACTTCTGAGTGGTCAACGTTGATCTGTTCCTGATTCATGGATCTTTTCGACTGATTGTTCTGTTGAGTTGATTTTGTAGAAAATAGCTTCGATGCAGATCGTCACCTGTAGGGTGAATCACGCATTTCAACTGATCTTTTTTTAGCTTCAATGTTCCCTTAGGTTACACATCGATAAGCTGATTTACGAGTCTCTTGTGCCGCTGTCGGCAGCGGAGATACGTTCAGCCCAATTTGAAGCACGTTCGATGAGTCTCTCTCTATTCAGTGTTGTCAGGGTGTGATTGCTGACCAACTGTTGCCCGGCAACCCAAACATGGCTGACCTGCTCACGACCGGCTGCGTAGACAAGCTGTGAGATGGGATTATAGACCGGTTGGGTGGAGACCTGTCGCAGATCCACTGTGATCATATCGGCTGATTTTCCCGGTTCTAACGAACCTGTGGTCTCTTGCAGGCCCAGTGCCTTTGCTCCATTTATGGTTGCCATAGAGAGCGCTTTGGCAGCCGGGACTGCACTGGCGTCCCCTGCAACACCTTTGGCCAGAAGCGCTGCAGTGTGCATTTCGCTGAACATATCCAGATCATTGTTGCTTGCGGCGCCATCAGTACCAAGAGCGACATTGATTCCTGCGTCCATCAATTCTGCAACTGGACAAAATCCACTCGCCAGTTTTAAGTTGGATTCAGGGCAATGCACCACATGAGCACCACTGGATGCGAAACGCTCAATCTCTTCAGCTTGCAGATGGGTCATGTGGACAGCAGTCAGAGCAGGGGAGAGCAATCCCAGCTCCTGGAGTCTCTGCATTGGCCGGTTTCCATGCTGTTGCTGTCCCTGAACGATCTCTTCATGGGTTTCATGAAGATGCATATGAATCGGTATTTCAAGCTCATCGGCTAATACTGCGATGCGTTTTAGAACTTTATCTCCGACAGAGTAGGGGGCATGTGGTGCGAAAGCGCTGTGAATCCTGGGGTTGTTTCGAAATTGATCGTGAACCATTAGCCCCTTGTGGATATATTCATCACCATCAGCAGCCCACGCAGAGGGAAAATCGATAGCGATTAGGCCGAGTACTGCCCGAATGCCAGCATGATCTGCAGCTCGTCCAGTTACATCGGGAAAGAAGTACATATCATTGAAGCAGGTGGTGCCACTGAGCAGCATCTCAGCAATGGCCATTTGTGTCCCGTCATGGATAAACTCTTCATTGACCCATTTCGATTCTGCTGGCCAGATATGCTCATTCAGCCAGGTCATCAAGGGCAGATCGTCTGCCAAGCCTCTAAGCAACGACATGGACGCATGTGTGTGGGTGTTGATGAGCCCTGGAATCAGCACCTGCCCAGGTAGATCATATACCTGGGAAGCCTGATATTCTGATTCGGCTTCAGCTCTTGGCAGGATGGCATGGATTCTGCCACCATCAACCGCCAGGGTATGGTGGGATAAAACCTGGTTTTCCGGAACTACCGGTACGATCCATTCAGCATGGATCAGAAGATCAACCTGATGTGGCATTTTATCTCTGAAAAATTAGTGTTTTTGTACTTTGTCTGGTTCTGTCGCCCATCATAGATGCGGCGGGAAGAGCATGGCATGTTCCGATGCTTGGATGCAATGGTTACTGACTTGAGAGCAGCCTGGATGAAGGGCAGCTGAATCCAGGGTAATCAGCTCGTTTTCCCGGATTCCGCTGTGCTTCATCAAGGCTACAGAGAGGGGGAAGACGATTCGGTTGTTGATAGCTGTAACCACACCCGGTAGGGTTTCAACCTAAAAAATCAGTTGCGCCTTGCGCTGTAGCACCACAAGCGCACACTTAACGCTGTCCAACTGATCTTTTTAGGTTCACCCGATCTGGTTAGATTCATGGTCTGGGTCATCCTTATGATAATGCAAAATTGGTTAAATGAGAGAATATGGATAATCGATTGAATCCCGAGCTGGCTTCGCCAGACGACGCCATTGTCTGGCATCGGAACAGGCTGTTTTTATTGGATCAAAGAGTGTTGCCGGATCAGGTTACTTTCCTTGAATTGAACTCTGCAGCAGAGACCGCTCAAGCCATTGCCGATATGGTGGTCAGGGGGGCGCCTGCAATCGGGATTACAGCGGCATTCGGCGTGGTGATGGCGGCCCGGGATGCCTATCGGTCAGCCGGCAATCAATGGCGCCAACACCTGCAATCGGAGCTTGAGTTGTTGCGTCGCTCAAGGCCGACTGCGGTCAATCTCTTCTGGGCGATAGAGAGAATGGAGCGGGTGATCAGTACACAGCCCGAGGCTGTCGATCCTTTCGATTCGTTATTGGCTGAAGCCCACTCGATACATCAGGAAGATATTGCCGCGAATAAGACCATGGGAGGTCACGGTGCGGCATTGATTCAGCCAGGATCAAATGTGATCACCCACTGTAATGCAGGTGCGCTGGCAACCGGTGGCTACGGTACAGCATTAGGGGTGATTCGTTCAGCTTTCGAAGCGGGAAAACTGGACACAGTTTATGCTGATGAGACTCGCCCATGGTTACAGGGTGCGCGTCTGACAGCCTGGGAACTGATTCAAGATCATATCCCGGTAACTCTTTTAGTAGATGGAGCAGCGGCCAGTCTGATGGCCCAGGGGGGGGTAGATTGGGTAATTGTCGGATCGGACAGAATCGCAGGTAATGGTGATGTGGCCAACAAGATTGGTACCTATCATCTGGCTGTGGCGGCGAAACATCATGGTGTCAAAGTGATGGTGGCGGCACCCACTTCTACCATCGATATGAGTCTTGCTTGCGGAGACGAGATCCCGATCGAGGTTCGGCAGGGGGATGAAATCATGGCCTGTGGAAAGCAGAGAGTTGCTGCCCAGGGGGTGAGTGTCTGGAATCCTGTATTTGACGTTACCCCCGCAGCTATGGTGGATGCGATCGTTACTGAAAGGGGGGTTGTGCATTTGCCAAATGAAAAAAAGATGCGAAATTTGATGGATTATTGATCTGAGAGGCCCTTAAACCCTATTTCAGGCGTTTTTTATACAGTACTGTGTCAGGGGACTATGGTACACTGCTCTTTTTTCTGACGCCCCACAGAGCCTCCAGGAGGGTCCAGTGATACGGATCCGTAACTGCCGGCTCGGGCGCTATAGGAAGCTAGCCATAACTCATGACAGAATTCGCTAAAGAAGTACTCCCCGTCAATCTCGAAGATGAGATGCAGCAGTCCTACCTCGCCTACGCCATGAGCGTCATCGTGGGAAGGGCGCTACCTGATGTCCGCGACGGACTCAAACCGGTTCATCGCCGCGTGCTCTATGCCATGAGCGTGCTGGGTAACGACTGGAACAAAGCCTACAAAAAGTCTGCCCGTATCGTCGGTGACGTTATCGGTAAGTATCACCCCCATGGTGATACAGCGGTCTACGACACCATTGTTCGCATGGCGCAACCTTTTTCCATGCGCTACATGCTCATCGACGGACAGGGTAACTTCGGTTCAGTGGATGGCGACTCGCCTGCTGCGATGCGTTACACCGAAGTTCGCATGGCTCGTATTGCTCACACCATGCTGGATGATCTCGACAAAGAGACAGTTGATTTCATCGCCAACTACGATGAAACGGAGCATGAACCCTCTGTATTGCCTGCCCGTGTACCCAACCTCCTGGTGAACGGCTCAGCCGGTATCGCAGTAGGCATGGCGACCAATGTACCGCCTCACAATCTGACGGAAGTTGTCAATGCCTGCGTGGCAGTGATTGATGATCCGGCCATCTCAATCGATCAGTTGATGAGCTACCTGCCAGGCCCCGATTTCCCCACCTATGGCCTGATCAATGGCGCCAACGGTATTCATGAGGCCTACCATACCGGCCGCGGACGTATCTACATGCGTGCCCGCTCTGAAATTGAAACCGATGAGAGCAATGGCAAGCAGACCATCATCGTTAATGAGTTGCCCTATCAGGTCAATAAGGCGCGACTGATCGAAAAGATCGCCGAGCTGGTGAAAGAGAAACGAATCGAAGGCATCACTGAGTTGCGAGATGAGTCCGATAAGGACGGTATGCGTATTGTCATCGAGCTGCGGCGCGGTGAAGTGGCCGAAGTGGTGCTTAATAACCTCTATCAACAGACCGCGATGCAGAGTGTCTTCGGCATCAACATGGTTGCTCTGGTCGATGGCCGTCCAAGATTGCTGAATCTGAAACAGTTGCTGGAGTTCTTCATACGACACCGCCGTGAAGTCGTGACCCGACGTACTCTGTATGAGCTACGCAAAGCCAGAGACAGGGCTCATGTGTTGGAAGGCCTGGCTGTCGCCCTGGCCAATATCGATGAAGTGATCCAGCTGATAAAACAGGCCGCCAGTCCTGCAGAAGCGAAAAAAGGGCTGTTGGAACGCTGCTGGCAGTCCGGTGCTGTGGAGGCGATGTTAGAGCGTACCGGTGCTTCAAGTACAAGACCCGAAGAGCTGACAGATGAATTTGGGCTGACCTCTGAGGGGTATCGACTCACCGAAGTACAGGCCCAGGCCATACTGGAATTGCGTCTGCATCGTCTGACTGGTCTTGAACAAGACAAGATTATTAAGGAATACGAAGATCTACTGGAAAAAATAGCTGATCTTCTCGATATTCTCGGCAGCCCTGATCGTTTGATGCAAGTGATACGGGATGAGTTGCTGGAGATACTTGAACAGTATGGTGATGAGCGTCGTACAGAGATCATCCAGACCCGTCTGGATCTTACTCTGGAAGATTTGATCACAGAGGAAGATGTGGTTGTTACCCTGTCCCACGCCGGTTATGCCAAAGCCCAACCGGTGAGTACCTATCAGGCTCAGCGTCGAGGTGGAAAAGGAAAGATAGCCACAGCTACCAAGGATGAGGATTTCGTCGATAAGCTATTTGTTGCCAGCACCCACGACACGATTCTCTGTTTCTCAAACATGGGTAAGGTCTATTGGCTCAAGGTCTACGAGCTGCCGCAGGCTGGAAGAAATGCCCGTGGCAAGCCTATTGTCAACCTGCTGCCTCTGGGTAGCGACGAGCAGATCAATGCAATCCTGCCAGTGCGTGAATATGACGATGATCGCTATGTCTTTATGGCCACCACTTCCGGTACCGTAAAGAAAACATCTCTTGAAGCTTTTTCCAGACCCAGAGCGAATGGCATCATTGCTTTGGAATTGCGCGATGGTGACAAGCTGGTGGGTGTCTCTGTCACAGACGGCAAGCAGGACATCATGTTGTTCAGCAGTAGTGGTAAAGCGGTACGTTTTTCTGAATCCAATGTACGCCCCATGGGTCGCACCGCTTGTGGTGTTCGTGGTATTCGTCTGGAGGATTCACATAGTCTTGTCTCACTGATCGTTGCTTCCGAAGGGGATGTGCTAACGGTCACAGAAAATGGATACGGTAAACGCACACCTATAATTGAGTATCCTATACATGGTCGCGGTGGTCAGGGCGTTATCTCAATCCAAACCTCAGACCGCAACGGTAATGTGGTCGGTGCGGTTCAGGTGACAGATGAGGATGAAGTGATGATGATCACTGATGGCGGTACCCTGGTGCGTAACCGGGTCGCTGAGATTTCTCAAATGGGCCGTAACACCCAAGGGGTGATCATGATAAGGCTCAGTAATGACGAGAAGCTGATCGGAATCGAACGTGTCGAGAGTCTCGATGATGATACAGAAGGCGATGACTCAGAGAGTGAATCCTCTGAATCGGATGACACTACTGAATAACCCACTATTTCATAACTAATTGGTCTGAACCGCATGGGGCAGGCCGTTTCTATAGACCAAAATTGAGAGGCTAAGATGTCACGAGTCTTTAACTTCAGCGCCGGTCCGGCGATGTTGCCGGAAGAGGTTCTACAACAGGCCAAAGAAGAGATGCTGGATTGGCATGGCGCTGGTATGTCGGTGATGGAGATGAGTCACCGAGGTAAGGAGTTTATGTCAATCGCTGAGCAGGCAGAAGCTGACCTGCGCAGCTTGATGAATATTCCAGATAACTACAAGGTGCTGTTTCTACAGGGCGGTGCTTCCAGTCAGTTTGCAATGATACCGATGAATCTGGCCAGTACTGATTCTAAAGTGGACTACATCAATACAGGCTCATGGTCAAAAAAGGCAATTGCTGAGGCTAAGCGATTTGCAGACGTGAATATTGCTGCGACTACTGAAGAGTCAAAGTTCACTAGCACACCAAGCCAGTCTGAACTTCAACTCAGTGGTAATGCGGCTTATCTACACTACACACCCAACGAGACCATTCAGGGTGTGGAGTTTCCCTATATTCCGGAGACTGATGGCGTCCCTCTGATAGCTGATTTCTCATCGACCATTCTCTCCCGGCCAATAGATGTTTCTCGATACGGAATTATCTATGCGGGCGCACAAAAAAATATTGGCCCTGCCGGACTGACGCTGGTGATTATCCGTGAAGACTTGATAGGAAAAGCCGCAGACACCACACCAGTGATGTTTCAATACGCCACTCACAGTGACAATGGCTCAATGTACAATACGCCGCCTACCTACGGATGGTACCTGGCAGGCCTGGTGTTTAAATGGCTACAGGGAAAAGGTGGGCTCGAGGCGATGGCTGAAATCAATCGTCGTAAGTCTGATGCACTCTATAGCGCAATCGATAACTCTGACTTCTATGCTAATCCGGTGAATCCTGAGAGTCGTTCATGGATGAATGTTCCCTTTACACTGGCTGATGCGGAGCTGGACAGCAAGTTTCTGGAAGGGGCGAGTGCAGAGGGGCTGAAGACCTTGAAAGGGCATCGCTCAGTTGGTGGTATGCGCGCCAGTATCTACAATGCTATGCCGGAAGCCGGGGTGCAGACCCTGATCGAGTTCATGGCTGAATTCGAGAGGGTAAACGGATAGTTCATCTGTTCTCTACATCAGCTGGCCAAATCTATCTGATATAGATTGCCGTTTTATAGAAATACGCCTTGTGGCGCAGAAGAAAACTGAGAGATAGCATGTATAAAATCTTGACCCTGAATAATATTTCCGTAGCTGGTTTGGATCGCCTGCCACGTGAGAGTTACGAAGTAGCATCGGAGGTTACCCATCCCGATGCAGTCTTACTGCGTTCCTACAAAATGCACGATATGGCGATACCTGAGACGGTACAGGCGATCGGGCGCGCAGGAGCCGGGGTCAACAACATTCCTGTTTCTGATATGACGGCAAAAGGCATTCCGGTGTTTAATGCACCGGGAGCTAATGCAAATGCGGTAAAGGAGTTGGTCCTGGCCGGTGCTCTACTGGCTGCCAGAAATCTGGGGCAGGCGTGGCGTTTCGCCAGCTCTATAGAAGGTGATGATCCTGGGATTACCAAGCAGGTTGAGGCGGGTAAAAAGGATTATGTCGGGTTTGAATTGCCTGGGCGTACCATGGGTGTCATCGGACTGGGTGCGATTGGTGTTAAAGTTGCCAATGCCTGTCGTGCGCTGGGTATGAACGTAATTGGTTATGACCCGACAATCACAGTACAAAGTGCCTGGAAACTGGCTTCAGAGGTTGAACAGGCGCTGAGTGTGGATGACCTGCTCTCAAAGTCTGATTTTGTCACATTTCATGTCCCACTCACCGATGCCACAGCTAATATGATTAATTCAGAACGCCTGAAATTAATGAAGTCTGGTTCGGTCCTGCTTAATTTTGCCAGGAATGGCATCATTGATGACGAGGCTGCAGTAGAGGCATTGGATAGTGGTCAGCTTTACGCTTATGTCTGTGATTTCCCCAGTAACCTGCTTAAAGCACATCCAAGAGTAATCACTCTACCTCACCTAGGCGCCTCTACTCAGGAAGCAGAGGATAATTGTGCCATCATGGTGGCAGAACAGGTCAAGGACTATCTTGAAAACGGAAATATCACCAACTCTGTTAACTTTCCCAGCATAAATCTGCCAAGAAACGGTGGATTTCGGATAGCAGTGGTGAATAATAATGTACCGAATATGGTTGGTCAGATCTCTACAGATTTAGCCAATGAAGGCTTGAATATCCTCGATATGCTGAATAAGTCCCGTGATGGTGTGGCAGTGACACTGCTTGATGTTGACCAGCAGCCCAGTGATAGACTTATAGAAACATTAGCATCCATCGAAGGTGTATTATCTGTTCGTTCTTTAAGTGGAGAAGCTTGATAGAGGACTTTTGTCCACCAGGATCAATGCATGAACGATGATGCCAAGCTAAAAAGCATACGCGAGCGGATTGATGAAATCGATTTTCAGCTGCAGCAGCTGATCAACGAACGTGCGAAGGCGGCACAGGAAGTAGCGCGTATAAAATTGAACGCTAATCCTCTGGCGGAGTTTTATCGACCAGAGCGAGAAGCCGAGGTATTGAGAGCCGTCAAGGATCGCAACCAGGGTCCACTCAATGGTGAAGAGGTTGCTCGCCTGTTTCGCGAAATCATGTCTGCTTGTCTTGCCTTGGAGCAGCCACTGAATGTGGCTTTTCTCGGACCTGATGGCACCTATACACAGGCTGCAGCTCTGAAGCAGTTTGGTCACTCAGTAAGAACCCACTCATTGAATTCGATCGGTGATATCTTTCGTGATGTGGAAGCGGGAGCTTGTCACTATGGTGTAGTGCCCGTGGAGAATTCGACTGAGGGGGTAATCAGCCATACCTTGGACAGCTTTCTCAATTCACCACTGCTGATTTGCGGTGAGGTTACCCTTCGTATCAATCATCAGCTATTGAGTATGGAGAATAACCTTGAACAGATTGATAAGGTCTATTCCCATGCACAATCCCTGGCCCAGTGCCGAGGATGGCTGGATCGACATCTGCCCAATGCCGAACGGTTTCCTCTCAGTAGCAATGCCGAGGCTGCAGGATTGGCATCCCAACAAGCTGGTGCGGCGGCTATTGCTGGTGAAGCTGCTGGAGAGATCTATCAATTAAATCAGTTGGCTACCAATATTGAAGATGAACCGGGAAACACCACACGTTTTCTGGTTATTGGAAAGCAGGATGTTGCTGCCAGCGGCAGGGATAAAACCACAGTCCTGTTCTCGATTCACAATAAGGCAGGTGGCTTGCATGAGATGCTGAGTCCATTTGCTGAACATGACATCAGTATGACCCGCATCGAATCGAGACCCTCGCGACGTGGGCGTTGGGATTATGTTTTTTTTATTGATGTCGAGGGGCATAAAGATGATGCCAATCTTTCAGCGGCATTGAAGAAAATAGAACAGGCAGCAACCCAGTTCAGGGTGCTGGGTTCGTATCCCAAAGCGGTTCTTTGAGTCCGTTGATTCCATAACCTTCGAATAACAGCCGATAATGACCAGTTCAGACTTCCCGTTTTTAGAACATGCTTCTCCCGGAGTCAGGGGGTTAACCCCCTATGTACCTGGTAAGCCGATTGCGGAGTTGGAACGGGAGTTGGGTATCAGCCACTCTATTAAGCTGGCATCGAATGAAAATCCTCTCGGCGTGAGCGGCAAGGTAATAGAGGCCATCAATGATGCGATGAGGGATCTTGCCCGTTATCCTGATGGCAGTGGATTTGAATTACGTCAGCGGTTGGCGGAAAAGCATCAGCTTGATCCATCTGCTATTACTCTGGGTAATGGATCCAATGATGTGCTGGATATGGTTGCCAGAGTTTTTCTGGCAGCAGGAAGTGAATCACTCTTTTCAGAATATGCCTTTGCAGTCTATCCGATCAGCAGTCAGGCAGCCGGGGCAAAACTGGTTGCTGCACCTGCCAAAAACTATGGGCATGATTTGGATGCCATGTTGCAGCGCTTAACAGCGAATACGCGAGTGGTTTGGATTGCCAATCCTAATAACCCCACAGGAACCTGGTTGAGTGAGAAGTTGCTCTACAGTTTCCTGAAGAAGGTACCAGAGAACACAATTGTTGTGTTGGATGAGGCCTATCTCGAATATGTTCAAGAGGCAGACTATCCTGACGCCTCACTTTGGCTTGATGAATTTCCAAACCTGGTTGTAACCAGAACCTTTTCCAAAGCTTATGGATTGGCATCGCTGAGAGTTGGTTATGCCATCTCCCACCCAGTGATTGCAGATCTGCTTAACCGTGTGCGCCAACCTTTCAATGTTAACAGCATGGCGCAAGTGGCGGCATTGGCAGCGTTGGAAGATCAGCTGTTTATTGAACAGAGTGTTGCCTTGAATAGTGCAGGTATGGCGCAACTGTGTGAGGGTTTCAACTCATTGGCGCTCCCCTATATTCCTTCCGTTGGTAATTTCATTACTCTGGATCTGCAGCAGAATGCTTCAAGCATTGATCAGTCATTGTTAAGACTGGGCTGTATCACCCGTCCTTTAAGCGGTTATGGCATGCCAAATCATTTAAGGATCTCCATTGGACTGGAGGAGGAGAATCAACGACTCCTCACAGCATTGAAAGAGGTACTTCAACGATGATCGAAAAGCTTGCAATAATTGGTGTTGGACTGATTGGTGGTTCGGTTGCTATGGCCCTTCGGGAAGAGGGCAGAGTGAAAGAGGTTGTCGGCTGCGGACGCGGCAGTGCAAATCTGCAGAAAGCAGAAGAGCTGGGTGTTATTGATCACTATACCCATGACATTGCTCAGGCGGTAAATGGTGCTGATATGGTGCTCCTCGCTATCCCTCTTGGTGCGATTCGATCTGCGCTGGAGGCTATGCGAGATCATCTATCTGATAATGTAGTGGTCACCGATGCTGGTAGTGTTAAAGGCAGTGTTGTTGCTGATGTTGAAGCGGTTTTCCAGGGTGTGCCAGACTTTTTTGTACCGGGACATCCAATTGCTGGTACTGAACGGAGCGGTGTTGAGGCTGCTTTTCCCGAGTTATACCGTAATCGCAGAGTGATATTGACACCTCTGAAAGAGACTAGGCCGGAAGCAGTTGCCCGGGTTGAACAGCTTTGGTGCGATTGCGGTGCTGATGTTTCAAAAATGAGTGTTGAGCATCACGATGAGGTGTTGGCGGCAACCAGTCATCTTCCCCATATGCTTGCCTATGCACTTGTGGATAGCCTCTCGCGGATGAAAGAGAATGATGAAATTTTCCGCTTTGCAGCTGGAGGGTTTCGTGATTTTACCCGTATTGCATCGAGCAATCCTGTAATGTGGCGGGATATCTGTATTGCCAACCAGAAGGCCTTGACGGAAATGTTGATCGGGTTTGCAAATGAGTTGCATGGCTTGGCGGGACTACTGGAAAAGGGCGATGAGAGTGGTCTATTGGCGCTATTTGAATCAGCCAAAAGTGCACGGGATCGATATGTGGATGGGGTTAAATCCTCAAAATGAATCAAAAAGTGATTTTTCTTCTCAACCTTTGGGTGAGTTCAACCTCACCACCCGAATTTGAAAAATCCATATTCAATTAGTGTTAACAGGCCCTAGGAATATGAGTAGCAAAACTTTGCAAGGCACAAAACGACAATATCGTGTTGAACCAGGCGGTAAACTCAAAGGAAGCCTTCGCGTTCCTGGTGATAAATCCATTTCCCACAGGTCGATCATGCTGGGTTCGCTGGCAGAGGGTCAAACCGTGGTCAACGGATTCCTCGAAGGTGAGGACAGCCTGGCAACCCTGAATGCCTTTCGCACTATGGGTGTAACAATCCAAGGCCCTGAAATGGGTCAGGTTACCATCGATGGTGTCGGAATGGATGGGCTTGTTGAACCTCAAGAGCCTCTGGATCTGGGTAATTCAGGTACATCCATGCGCCTACTCAGCGGTCTCTTGGCTGGCACTGGTCTGGCAGTAACATTGACAGGAGACAGTTCACTCTCCGGACGACCGATGGGACGTGTAATCAACCCATTGAGTCAGATGGGGGCGAAAATTGATGCAGCTGAGGGGGGGACAGCTCCGTTGACTCTAGCTGGAAACCAAAAGCTCAAAGGGATTGATTACCAACTACCTATGGCGAGTGCTCAGGTCAAATCTGCTCTTCTTCTGGCTGGTCTCTATGCTGAGGGTGAAACTTGTGTGACTGAGCCAGCTCCGACTCGTGATCATACTGAGCGAATGCTGCAGGGATTTGGTTATTCAGTCTACCGTCATGGCGAAAAAATCTGCCTGCAAGGTGGAGGCTCTCTGAAAGGGTGTGAAATCGATGTCCCTGGGGATATCTCTTCAGCTACTTTCTTTATGGTTGGTGCATCCATTGCAGAGGGATCCGATGTGCTACTGGAACATGTAGGCATCAATCCAACTCGGGACGGCGTGATATCGATTCTGCGCCTGATGGGAGCAGATATCGAACTGATGAATCAAAGGGAGATCGGTGGCGAACCGGTTGCCGATATCCGCGTACGTGCAAGTCGCTTGAAAGGTATTGATATTCCCGAATCATTGGTGCCTCTGGCAATCGATGAGTTTCCAGCGATATTTATTGCAGCCGCCTATGCAGAAGGTGAAACCCGTCTGCGGGGAGCGGAAGAGTTAAGGGTAAAAGAGAGTGATCGCATCCAAGTCATGGCTGACGGCCTGATTTCCCTGGGAATTCAAGCACAACCAACAGAGGATGGAATTACCATCCAAGGTGGCAAAATAACTTCCGGCCGTGTGGTGAGTCATGGAGATCACCGAATAGCCATGTCATTTGCAATGGCAGGCCTGGGTGCCTCAGGTATTATCGAAATCTCTGATGTGGCGAATGTGAACACCTCTTTTCCTGGGTTTGTAGCCTTGGCTAACCAAACAGGCTTAACCATTACCGAGAGTGCCGAGTAATGGCCGTTCCGGTAATCACAATTGACGGTCCCTCCGGCTCTGGCAAGGGCACCCTGGCACAAAAGGTTGCAAATGCCCTGGGTTTGAGGCTGCTGGATAGCGGGGCAATCTATAGAGTGTTGGGGTTGGCGGTCGAACGTGCTGCTATTGGCGTTGAAAATGTCGCTAAAGTAGTGGAAATTGCTCACAGTCTTGAGCTTTCATTCGAAAAGGGCAAGGTCTGGCTTGGTCATGAGGACGTTTCGGACGCTATTCGCACAGAGACCGCTGGAAATGCAGCTTCGAAAGTGGCAGCTATCCCGGAGGTGAGGCAGGCTTTGCTGGATTGGCAGCGAAATTATGCCAAATCTCCTGGTTTAGTAGCTGACGGGCGGGATATGGGTACCGTGGTTTTTCCTCATGCTGAAGTAAAGATATTTCTTACTGCAAGTGTGGAGGAGCGCGCGTTAAGGCGTTATAAACAGTTGAAAGAAAAGGGATTGGGTGTTAATCTCGCCGATCTTACTGAAGAGATCAAAGAGCGTGACGAACGTGATAGTGGACGGGCTGTGGCTCCGCTCAAGGCGGCGGCGGCAGCCTTGCAGATGGACTCGACTGAGTTAACAGCCGATCAGGTTTTTCACGAGGTCATGCAGCAGGTCAATAATGTCCTGCCTGATCTGACTACTTAGCACTCTTTATTAATGGAGTGTATCAGTAAGAACTGGTGGCCGGGATGTTCCCGGCTTTGTTTTAACTCTAACATCTAGTGGATCAAATTCGTTAATTCGCTCCACTTGTGCAACAGACATGTTGCAGGAAATCCAATCCCATGACCGAAAGTTTTGCAGAATTATTTGAGGAGAGTCTCTCCAGTACTCAACTTCGCAGTGGCTCCATTATCACTGGCACCGTTCTGGATATCACATCCGAAGCTGTTATCGTTAATGCTGGCCTGAAGTCCGAAGGCGTTATTCCCCGTTCCCAGTTTCTTAATCACTCTGGTGAGATTGAAGTAGAGATTGGCGACGAGGTCGAAGTCGCTCTCGATGCAGTTGAAGATGGTTTCGGCGCCACCAGACTCTCCCGTGAAAAAGCCAAGCGCGACCAAGCTTGGAAAGTGCTTGAGAAAGCCCACGAAGCCGAAGAGACCGTCATTGGTCGCATCAATGGCAAGGTTAAAGGCGGATTCACTGTTGAACTCAATGATATCCGTGCATTTTTACCTGGTTCTCTGGTGGATGTGCGTCCAGTACGCGACACCGCTTATCTTGAAGGTAAAGACCTCGAATTCAAGGTGATCAAACTCGATCGCCGTCGCAATAATGTCGTAGTTTCCCGACGTGCTGTGGTTGAGCAAGAGTATAGTGAAGAGCGCGAAAAGCTGCTTGAAAACCTACAGGAAGGTCAGGAAATCACTGGTGTGGTCAAGAATCTGACCGACTATGGTGCTTTCGTTGATCTTGGTGGTATCGATGGTCTGTTGCACATCACCGATATGGCTTGGAAGCGCGTTAAGCATCCTTCTGAAGTTGTTGAAATTGGTGATGAGATCAATGTCAAAATTTTGAAATTCGATCGTGATCGCAATCGTGTTTCTCTTGGTCTCAAACAAATGGGTGATGATCCTTGGGTAGCCTTGGCTCGCCGTTATCCAGAAAGCTCCCGTATGTTCGGCAAGGTTACAAACATTGCAGACTACGGTTGTTTTGTTGAGATTGAAGAGGGTGTTGAAGGCCTGGTTCATGTCTCTGAGATGGATTGGACCAACAAGAATGTCCACCCCTCAAAAATCGTCTCTCTGGGTGATGAAGTTGAGGTTATGGTGCTGGATATTGATGAAGAGCGCCGTCGAGTTTCTCTTGGTATCAAGCAGTGCAAGCCCAACCCATGGGATGAGTTTGCAGCAATACACAAGAAAAGTGATCACGTCAGTGGCAGCATCAAGTCAATCACTGACTTTGGTATTTTCATTGGTCTTGACGGTGGTATCGATGGTTTGATTCATCTTTCTGACATCTCTTGGGATGACGAGGGTGAGGATGCTATTCGTAACTTCAAGAAAGGCGATGAAGTTGAAACTGTTGTACTTTCTGTAGATCCGGAACGTGAACGTATCTCCTTGGGTATCAAGCAACTTGCTCAGGATCCTTTCTCACTCTTCGTAGCAGCCAATGAAAAGGGCAGTTTCGTTAGAGGTACAGTGACTGAGGTAGATGCAAAGGGTGCAGTTATCACTCTAGCTGATGGCGTAGAGGGATACTTGCGGGCTTCAGAACTCTCTAGGGACCGGGTAGAAGATGCCCGTGCCATGATTAAGGATGGTCAAGAGATTGAAGCGAAGTTCATCGGAGTCGATCGTAAAAATCGTACCATTTCGCTCTCTATCAAAGCAAAGGATGCTGATGAAGAGGCCGCAGCAATCAAGGGCTATGCTCGTGATGCTGCAACCAGTGCCCCGACATTGGGTGACTTGCTGAAGGAGCAGATGGATAATCAGGGCGACTGATAGATCCTGGAGTCTGCAACTTAGAGACTCCGAAACCGGGAATAAGGGGTTGCACAATTAAGGTGCAACCCCTTAATAAACGGCGAATTGGAGAACTTACAAGAATGACAAAATCCGAATTGATAGAAATAATTGCCAAGGAGCAGAGCCATCTTGCTTATAGGGATGTTGAGTTGGCTGTGAAGTGCATGATTGAACACATGAGTCAGTCTCTTGCATCTGGTGAACGGATTGAGATTCGTGGTTTCGGCAGTTTTTCGCTGCATTTCAGACCACCTAGAATGGGGCGTAATCCCAAGACCGGAAAAACTGTTGCACTTTCGGGCAAGTACGTACCACATTTCAAACCTGGCAAAGAGTTGCGGGACAGAGTAAATATCAACTATACCTATTCATTGGAAAATGCAGAGGAAGAGTCGGCGTAAGTTCGTCTACCCCTCACTGTTTCAGTGAATATTCAGGCCTTATAGCTCTCTATATAGGCCTTGATGGTGTTGCTTGTGGGTGCTGCCCCTGGTTATCTAGGTTCACTCACATGCACCGCTACTTATCCCATTTACCACATACATCCTGATGTATCGGCGTCTGTTCAGATTGTCGACTCAAGGTTTTTAGACGGACTCTGTTCAGAGACTTTCATTTCCCCCTTATTGAGGATTACCTCTTCTGGAAACAGGCAGATGAATTGACTGCCAACTTCAAGTTGACTGACAATCAGTAACTCTCCGTCGTGCCTGCCAATAATATGCTTGACGATCGCCAAACCTAAACCGGTTCCACCTGATTGGCGTGAGCGCGCCTTATCAGCCCGATAGAATCTTTCAGTCAACCTGGGAATATCTCTTTGCTCTATTCCTGGGCCGCTGTCTACGACTGCAAAACGAGCACTTTTACCATCTCTATTCCAACTGATATCAATCTTTGTCCCGGGCGGCGTGTGAACGATCGCATTAAATATCAGATTGGAGAAGGCGCTGGTTAACTCACTCTCTTCACCCAATAAAAATAGATCTTCATCTACCTGCAGGTTAATTGTGTATCCACCTTTCTGATCTGCCAGTATTCGTGCATGATCAACGATTCTATTCAGCAGTTCCGGCACGGCGATTGGCTTATCCGCCGATGGGGCACTACCCATTTCCAGTCGGGATAGAGCCAGAAGATCATTAATGATGCTATTCATCCTTTCTGCCTGCTGGTTCATCAAAGCGAATGGTCGTTCTTGGATCGGCAGCATCTCATTGTCAGAAAGATTTTCTAAAAATCCAGTAATGACAGTCAGTGGGGTTCGTAATTCGTGAGAGACGTTTGAGACAAAGTCCCGACGTGTCTGATTCAAGGTGTAGACATCAGTAATGTTTCGTATGACAACCAAACGTTGCGCCTTTTTTCCACCAAATCGATTGACGCGAAGTGAAACGATAACTGCTTTATTCGCGGGAGATGGAAATTCCAATGGATTGGAGTAGTCAGGATTCTTTAAATACTCAGCCAGGGGCTGTTGCTTGATTCTGTCTACCAGAGAGATATTTTCGTCGCGTGGCCAACTGATATTGACGAGACTGTTGGCTGCTGGATTGGCCCATTCGATTTTTCCTGATTTATTGAGCAATATCAGTCCATCAGGGATTGAATTTGTGACTTTTCTAAAACGGGAAGCAAAACGATTGAGTGTACGTTTGCGTTTGCGGCTTCTTGATTTGTGTCTTGACAACTCTTTGTAAATCAGTCCCCAGATATCAACAGGATAGGGGGGAGGGATCGGTTTAGCGTAGTTGATCAAATAAGCTAATTTGACCAGGTAGTAGCCATGTTTACCCAGGTAGGCAGTAATGCCCAGTAGTAACGATAAGGTTAGAGAATCAGATAGATAACCAAATGGTAAAAATACCAGTAGCGCGCCTGTTAGCTGACTGAGTTCAATATTGAAGTAGTGTCTCACTCTATTTCTGGCTCTTGGCTAAATGATTGGGGCGTAAATCGATAACCAACGCCGCGCACAGTCTGGATAAGTCGATCGTGTCTGGATGGGGTTAACAGCTTTCTAAGGCGACGAATATGCACATCCACAGTGCGCTCATCAACATACACATCATTACCCCAGACATGGTCAAGGATTTGTGGTCGACTATACGCGCGATCTGGGTGAGACATGAAAAAATGGAGTAGACGATATTCAGCTGGAGAGAGGTGGAGTGGGGCGTCATTGACAAGAACCAGATGTTTTGCGGGGTGGAGGTGTAATCCATGGTACTCGATTGCATGTTGATCGTCCTTGCTTCCAGCTCTTCGTAGCACAGCGTTGATTCGCGCTATCATCTCTCTGGTGGAAAATGGTTTGGTAATATAGTCATCAGCACCACCGTCGAGTCCTTTGACTTTGTCAGATTCATCTGTTTTTGCGGTCAATAGAATGATTGGTGTTGATGAGGGGGATTTTTGTTTAAGTTCTCGAGTAAGATCCAGGCCTGATCGACCCGGTAACATCCAATCCATCAGGATCAGGTCGTAGCTATTGTGTGCCAGTAATTTTCGAGCATCCTGGGCGTTATCCGTTTCGCACACAGTAAATCCCTTTGGCTCCAATACAAAGCGGATCATCTCTCTGATTTCCGGTTCATCTTCTACGATTAATATTTTAGGCATTTGGCTCTATTGGGATCCAGGTGATCAGTGTCTGTCTATACAGATCCATTCCAGGAATTGTAGAGCACACTATTTGAATATCGCTTAATCGTGTCTTCCTACCGAAAAAGATGAAGTTGCAACACTATAGTTTTCTGTTGTTCGATGCTTTGAATTTCAATCGCCTGGTCAATGGCTGGTTGTATATGGAAATTGGCATTTTAGATTTTTTGGCCATCATATGTAAGCGTATTCTAAATCATATATGCCAACTTGCTCAGTTGTTATTGGGGCTCCTGTTCGGCCAGTTTGACTGGCAGAGATTGGCCAATAAAAGAGTTGGATTTTCACTTGGTCTTTTCATATATTTAACTTTAAGAAATTTTATTAACAAATTGATAGTTAATAAGAAAATATAATTATAGGTCTCTTTCAGTTATTCCGCTAAGCAGGCAGTCTTAAAAAAGTGCTGGGATGACTTGTGATTCCACGCCTCAACAGAGATAATCCACTACTAGGCCGTGTCTGGCGTATTTTTTAAAGAAACTTAGTGGAAAGTTACCTTATTTTGGTTGTATTGCTCGTGCTGTCGGGCGTTTTCTCCGGTTCAGAAACAGCGTTAGTGTCCCTATCGATGGCTCGTGCCGAGTCATTGTACAAGGAGGGTAGAAGAGGTGCTCATGCCCTCTACATTCTGAAGAAAGATCCCAGCCGCATGCTGATCACGATTTTGATCGGTAATAATGTAGTCAATATAGCCGCTTCTGCGATAGCGACAGTGATCGCAACTGACTATTTCGGGGAGACTGGCCCAGGTATTGCCGTCGGTGTACTGACGATTGTAATTCTTATCTTTGGAGAGATTACACCAAAGAGCCTGGCGACACGTTTTTCTGAACGCATATCCCTTGCGATCGCTCCCCTCATCTACGGATTTATGCGAACAATCTATCCGCTGGTATGGTTGTTTCTGCAATTTACCAACTGGGTACAATCTTCGACTAATGCGATGGATGATCCTCTGATCACGGAATCTGAAGTGATAACCCTTATTGAGCACGGTGAAGAAGAGGGTGTCATTGATACTGGTGAACGAGAGATGATTGAGCGTATCTTCAATTTCAATGATCTCAAGGCTGAAGATGTCATGACACCCAGAAGACAGGTGTTTCGTCTGGATGGCCGGCGTACACTCAGAGACACGCTTCCGGATATTTTGAATCAAAGCTACTCCCGTATACCGGTTTTCCGAGACGATCCTGATGAGATTGTCAATGTTATCATTTTAAGAGACATGATTGGGTACATCGTCAAGGATGAGTTGGATGTTGAACTCTCAACACTGGGTCAAGAGCCTCTATTCACTTCATCAATAACGCCAATTGATGAACTGATTCGAACACTTAAAAACAAAAGCACTCATTTGGCCGTGGTTGTTGATGAACATGGGGCGATGGTAGGTGTCATCTCACTGGAAGATATGCTTGAAGAGCTGGTGGGAGAAATCTACGACGAAAGTGACGAGAAACCCGATGACATCATGGTGCTTAATAAGGATAAGATCCTCGTCAAAGGCACTGCTGAATTGCGTGTAGTGGAAGAGTTTTTCTCAATAGATATTCCTGGTAAGCCCACCGATACCATCAATCGCTGGCTACTGGAGCATACCGAGCGTATTCCAGCCAAGGATGAAAAATTCGAGTTGGATGGTTTAATGGTGCGTGTTGAAGATGCCTCCACACGTCGTATTCATCAGGTCATATTATGCAGAACCGGTAGTGACCAATCTGACCAGGCCCAGAATCTACTGACGGAATCCTGATTTCAGGATTGTGGTGTTTTTACGCTCGGGTCGACAGGTTGAAGCACCACACAAGAGGGCTCAGATACCCACTCTTGCGTCTTGCCAGACGGGGAGGGTGTGCTTATTCTCTTTGAACTTACACTGACCACTGATCAAACCGACAAACAGCAAGGATCCACGGCATGAACGATGTCGTAAAGAGCTTTCTTGAGGAGACACTGAACCTCAGCCTTTCAGGCGGGCCATTGGAGATGTGGTTGATCGCCATTGCAGTGGTGGTCGCGACATTTTTACTGTTGAAGTTGCTTATCAGCATACTGGGACGCAAGCTTTCGCACGTTGCGGAGAAGACCAGCACCCATATCGATGATGTTATCACGCAGATAATCAAAAAGACCAAGTGGTGGTTGTTGGGGATTCTCTCCCTCTTTCTCGGCTCCCTCTTTGTGGAACTGCCTGCACGGGTCACTGATATCCTGGGTAAGATGCTGGTTATCGCCTTGTTTCTACAGCTGGGGATCTGGGTCAGTACTGCCCTCAAATTAAGTTTTCAGGTCTATCGCCAAAGGCAACTGGAGAAGAATCCAGCCAGTGTCACTGCCCTGAATGCCATCAACATGTTTGCCACCGGTCTTCTCTGGCTGGCAGTTTTTCTGCTTGCTATCGATAACCTCGGCTATGATGTCACGGCCCTGATCGCAGGTCTTGGGGTCGGTGGTGTTGCAGTGGCGTTGGCAGTGCAGTCGATTTTGGGCGACCTCTTCGCTTCTCTTTCCATTCTGATCGACAAACCATTCGTAGTTGGCGATTTCCTGATCGTCGACGACTATATGGGCAGTGTTGAACATGTGGGGTTGAAGACCACCCGTGTACGTAGTCTGTCGGGCGAGCAACTGGTCTTTTCAAATTCGGATTTACTGAAGAGCAGGTTGCGCAACTATGGCCGGATGTATGAGCGGCGTGTTGCCTTCAATATTGGTGTGACCTACGACACTGGCCGAGAACAACTGAAGAAGATTCCAGGCATCATGCGTGAAGCGATCGAGCGTCAGGATAAGACACGCTTCGATCGCGCCCATTTCTTCAAGTATGGCGACTACTCGTTGGTATTCGAGATTGTCTACTATGTGCTCGGTCCTGACTATAACCTCTATATGGACATACAGCAGGAGATTAACCTGGAGATAAACGAAGCCTTCGAGCGCGAGGGTATTGAGTTCGCCTTTCCTACTCAGACTCTGCTCCTACAGCAGCAAGCCTCGACTGCCTGATGTCATATCGATCTATCATTTCTTTAAAAACTGATTCTTCTCCCGATGATCAGGCATTGTTGCCATTTTGAGAATGACTTTTCACACGATGCTTGAAATGGGTCATCAGCTTTTCACGCATACGTTTTTCACGATGTTTCTTTGCCGCTTCCAAGCGTCGCTCTGCAACACCAATCAAGGTCTCCTGGCAATTTAGAGATTTATCGTCCTCTGCAGGAGTCCGGCGAATATAACTGCCATCTGATTGCATATCCCAGGCATTCTGTTTGTCACTCAGCTGGACATCGAGAATCAAACGCAGTTCTTGACGGAGTGCTGGGGCCTCAACGGGAACCAGAACCTCCACCCGTTGCATCAGGTTGCGTTGCATGAGATCGGCTGAGCCAATGAAGTACTCTTCCTCTCCTCCGTTATGGAAGTATGTGATTCGGGCGTGTTCCAGGAAGCGTCCCACGATACTGACTACACTACCGCTCTCACTGAGTCCTTTGATACCAGGACGGAAGCGGCAGGTGTCGCGTACGATCAACTCGACTTTCACTCCAGCTTGAGTTGCCTGGTAGAGTGCTCTGACGATGTCATGATCCTCCAAGGCATTCATTTTCAATTGAATGTGTCCCGTTGAAGATTCCTGGTGAATCTTGATCTCACGCTCAATTTTGTTCAGCAGTGACTGTTTCAGGCTATAGGGGGCAGCGAGAATCTTTCGGTAGCTGGGAGGCGGAGAGTAGCCTGTCAGGTAGTTGAATTGTTCTGTGAGGTCCATACCAATCTCTTCGTCACAGCCCAATAAGCCCAGGTCAGTATAGAGACGGGCAGTTCCTGCATGATAGTTACCTGTACCAATATGGTAGTAGCGCCGCAATTGTGAATAGTCTTTGCGAATCACCATGGTCAACTTGCTGTGAGTCTTAAGCCCGAGAACACCATAGGTAACATGGATGCCTGCCTGCTCCAGGCGTCTGGCCCAACGTATATTTGCAGCTTCATCGAAGCGTGCCTTCAACTCGACCAGTACAGCGACTTGTTTGCCGTTACGGGCAGCCTTGGTTAACGAATCGAGTACATTACCGTCCGCAGATGTACGATAGAGGGTCATTTTGATCGCCAGTACTTTGGGGTCTTCTGCAGCAGTGCGTAAAAAACGCTCGACCGTGGTACTGAATGATTCATAGGGGTGTTGTAACAGTAATCCCTGGTGATCACGGAGGATGTGGAAAATATTCCGTCTGTCATGGGCCAATTGAGGATGGTCCACCGGGTGATGTGGCGCATCGTGTAAATCGGGCAGATTCAGCTTGGCCAGCTCGAATAGGTCACAAAGGGCCATCATGCCCTTGATGATATAGACATCCTGCTCTTCATTGAGTCCAAGCTCAGCAGCTAACATGCCACGATGCACCGGGCTCATGCCATCTGATATTTCCAGGCGTACAATTGGAGCAAAATGACGTTCGCGTAACTCAGTTTCAATGGTTTCAAGCAGGTCGTTGGCCGCTTCCTGATCGAGCTCAACATTAGCGTTTCGGGTAACCCTGAACAGATCACAGGATTGAATCTCCATGCCTGGGAAGAGCATATCCAGGTTGTTGGCAATCAAATCATCCAGTGTGACATAAGTGAAACCTTCTCCGACCTGGATTAAACGTGACGAGACATCCTTGCTTACAGGGACCTTGACCCTGGCCATGTGCAGATCATGTCCACCTGGGAATCGCAATGTCACCAGAAGGTTGAGTGTCAGGTTTGAAATGAAGGGAAATGGATGGCTGGGATCCATAGCAAGAGGGGTGAGCATGGGAAATATATTTTGTTGGAAATGTTCCCGCAGGCTCTCCTGCTGACTGGCGTCCAGGGCTTTATACTCTGCAATTGTTATCTCCGATAGGGATAGCGCTTCGAGTAGCTCCCTGTAGATGTCCTGCTGAGTCTGCTGCATTTCCCGGGTCACTTCGTGGCATGCCTCGAGCTGTTGTATCGGAGTTCGGCCATCGATACTCGGGAGACTGATGCCTGCAGCCACCTGTTGCTTCAAACCACCAATGCGTTTCATGAAAAACTCATCGAGGTTATTACTTACAATTGCCAGGAACTTTACCCGCTCAAGAGTAGGGTTATTCTCTCTCAATGCCTCAGACAAAACCCGGCTGTTGAAAGCAAGCCAGGTAAGTTCCCGGTTCAGGTATAGGCTGGGATCTTCCAAATCGAATTCGGTTTGCTCACTGTCCATCTTATCGGCATCTACTTCCTGCTGGACTGTCATCGGCTCTGGATTGTTCATGGTTCGCTGTGTGTAGTGGTGTAGGTGGATAGGTTATGAGCAGCTGGTTGTTTCAACAATCACCATTCAGTTGCTCAAGATTTTATCAGCTGCCCTGTAAGTATATGCCTTGATTCAGCAATAGTGGAATATCTTATGTAGCTGTCAAAAAATATATGTACTGTCTTTCGGCCTGAAATTTTCCAGTTGATTCATCTGGTCGAGAAATGTCAGAAGAAATCCGAAACTGTTAATTCTGCCAAGGCCGCCTCTTGTGCACTCGGTTTCGCTAAATTCCTTGCAGGCATCTCTCCTGCCCCAGGGGTTGTAGATCAGGCTGGGAACAGGATCTCCAGTGTGTCGGCCGGTGTTACTATCGGTGCTATGGTCTGCAGTGATGCCGATTACCAATTCATCATTGATCAACGGTGTAATTGCATCATCGATTTTTAACAGTATCTCCCGTTTACCATTTGCATCCGTGTCATGCGAGACGATATCAGTTGCCTTGATATGAAGATAGACAAGGTCATGTTTCTCCAATGCTTTCAAAACTGTAGCTACTTTGGCATTGAGATCGGTATCGGCAGTGCCTGTGAAACGACGATCCTCATACAATTTGTAACCCAGTAACTTACCTAATCCGAGTACAGTTCTTTCACCCGAAATGATTGCTGCTTGTAGCTTTAAGTATTTTATCAGGGATTTGATTTTTGGAAGCTTGCCTGGGCTGCGACAGATGAGGCCATTTGCTGGCGGCAGGCCACTATTTACGCGGCTCTGATTGATCGGATGAGGTTCCAGTTTCTCATGCACGATATCTATCAGCCGATTCATGGCACGGGCAGTCCTTTCTGCGCCAGGGTCGGCAGGGGCGTTGGCCTGGCAGGAGAGTAATCCCTTGGTATGATAGTGGTTTCCTGGATCTGTATTACTCACATTATGAGAAAGCCCTTCTCCTCTCAGTTGCAGAACAGCCCTATGTTGAGTCGCGGGATGGAGTGTGGCTGTGATGCCCTCACCGAGATCCAGTTGCCCCAATGCTGAGGCCAGGGCTTCGGTGCCCTGATTGATACGCCCGGCACGTCGATCGAGAATATGAAATTGCTCACCAGCTTTTTTCAGTGTTGCAAAGTTACATCGGAAGTAGAGTGCCTGATCGCTCTTGTCTAATCCGATACCAGACGCTTCCACAGGACCTCTGGCCAATTGAACCGTCTGCTCCTGGGATAGGCCAAACAAAGGACAGAAACCGGTGTGGGTTCCTACCGGCATACCTGGAAAGAGGGGGTCGATCAAGCCACACTGACCAGCACTGGCTAGACTATCCATGTTTGCTGTCTGCGCTACCTCTAGGGGGGTTTTTCCTCCAAATGAGGGGATACCCCTGTCTCCCAGGCCATCGAGGACAATCATCAGGCCTTTGCGGGTCGCTATCAAGTCAAATAACCTCTGCCGAATAGGGGGATGTCATTGCAGTTTTGTTATTAATCTTTTGTTGTCGACTGATCCTCGTCAACACCAAATACATCGGTCACTTTAGCATGAAAATTTTGCTCTAACACCCTAATTATCAAGCGCATGATATTGTCTGTAGCAAGATCTTTGTTGTCATTGGAGATGATTGAGACTGAGTGATTGTCAGCTTCGGAAAGCAGATGGGTCTGTAACATCCAGATTGATTCGAAATTCGAAAGATAGTTACTCATTTCACTCCGCTCAGGGGCGGAGATCCCTCGATCTCTGAGTCTGTGTTTCAGCTGGTTCTGTTTTAATACTGCCAACATGATTGGCACGATCACCGCGTCTTCATTTTCACGAAATCGATTGAACAGTGTTGGTGTCACATGGACACCTTCAAGGATCAATGAGACCCGCTCTCGCAAAGCCCTCTGCACTACCGCTTCACAGGGAACCGAAACCAGTTCGGATTGATGCAGATAGCCATGAATCATCATCTCTTCGCTGCTCTCTTCGTGTTCATGCTGCCCAAGTGTTTTACGCCAGGCATTAAAGGATGAAGAGTGCAGTTCCGGCATCAATCGCTGCGGGATCATCATGCGCATTACTTCCCGCAGCATGTCGGTCGATTGGGTACGAATGATATTGAGTCGATGAGCGACTTCTGTGGCAATGGTACTCTTGCCACAACCGGTGGCCCCACCAATTAATATGATCAGTGGGCGCTTGGAGTGCTTATAGTCGACCCATACCAGATAGTTGTTAGCTGCCTGCTTGCCATAGCGTTGTTTTAAATTCTCATAGGTCAGTTTGCCTACAGTGCTACTAGTAACGCCATCCTGGAAGGATTCCAACAGATCCAGATAGATGGCCTGGGAGATCAAAGCAGCTTTATCGTTACTCAGGCCGGTTGATTCCAATGTTTGTCTGTGTTCGATAATTGAAAAGGGGCGAGCGTTACCCTTCCGGTCGGTAACCATAATTTCAGTGGTTGAGGGTGCGATGCTTTCGTAATTCTCAATAACCTCATGCTGTTCAAGTTGCTCGAGCTTTTTTAGTACCAACTTACGCAGGTCGCGGCTTGAGATTTCATCTTTTCCACTGATCTGCTGCCTGATCTCTGATGAGAGTTGATAGGCTGTCTCGAAGGATAATCCTGAATCAGTTAAGGAACGAGTCAATATGCCCCGCAGGAAGGGCGCACGGGTATGATCGTTACTGTCTATAATGAGTGTTTTAGCCATGCTGAGAGACTATCAGATCAGTAGATCATAGTGGAGTAAATTGGTCACTTTCCATGATTGTACTATTCCGGCTTCTTGGGAACCTCTGGTTAATCTGGGTGTAAAAACTCTATTATTATTTGTCACTATAGATCATGTAATGACTAAAATGAAAAGTTCATTACCAGCCATGCCTCTATTCAGTATGCTTCCAGGTATAGATGGCTTCGGCCTTGTTACCCGGTTCAAAAAAGTGTAGTTGCTTGCACAGAGATTCAACCAGTTTTAAACCACGCCCACTATATAGTTGGTCGTCGGTAATTTCAGTTACATGGTTTTTGTAATCAAATCCAGTGCCACTGTCTTCAATGGTGATGATGATATAACCGCCGTCATCCTGGCTATGAATCCTCAGATTTAATCTGACACAACCTTGGGATATATTACTCAAACGCTCTTCTCTCTGTTGAAAATAGTCAGTAAAACCGTTCTCACCCTGTTTAAGACTTGATTCCAGCTTGAGTACGCCATGATCAAGTGCATTGACATAGAGTTCTGTCAGAATTGTGAAAAGAGGACGTCTGTGTTCGTGGAGTCCTGCAGTTTCCTGTATTGAGTTGATCAGGATAGGTATAGGATCTGCCTGGCGAAGTTGTGTGCCATAAAGCGTAAACTCGAATTCAACACAGTCGGGATGCTCTTTTAAAAGAGCATCTGGATAGCCGTTTTGAAGCGAACTGTAATCTGAAGCCGATCCCCAGCTTGGAAATATCTCTCTAACCAATGGTACCTCGACCACGCTGATATCATCGTCCTGGGCTGCGTCTTTGCAGAAGTTATGCAGATCCTGCTCCAACTTTTCCAGAATGTAGCTATGCTTGATGCTGTTGCTGATAGATTCAGAATATCTCGCCTGGCCATATAGCTCACCCTGGGGATTACGTGCTTCAGTCACACCATCGGTTGCGAGCATGATTCGGTCGCCTTCATCGACTCGCAGTACATGGAATTCACCCTTCATATCGATATTGGGTGATATTCCCAGCGGGAGTGACTGGGAAACGATTTTCTGTTTGACGCGACGACTATCTTTTTCAATCAGATAGCAATCAGGCATGCCACAATTGATGATGGTTATATGGTCGAGCTGACTGTCTATCTTTACAAACTGGGTAGCCATAAACATCCCGGTAGGGAGTAAACTGTAGAGCTTGTTATTAATGGCTTGAAGAATCTGCTGTGGCGCAAACCCCTTCGCAGTCATAGAGCGGAAGGCCTCAGAGGTCGGTAATGCACCCAACGCAGATGCCAGTCCGTGTCCGGTGAAGTCACCTAATAAGACGTATAGATCGTGAGATGGCGCGAATGCTGTGAGTAGCAGGTCACCACTGAATACGCTGGCGGGTTTTAGCAGACTATGGATTTGATCAAGTGCAACATTATCAGCAACTACTGCGCCACTGAAGACTTGTTCAGCGATCTCTTCGTCCCTCTGCATTCTACTGTAGAGCATCCGAGTATCTTGCTGCAGGATGCGAATACGCTCCATTGCTTTCACTTTTGCGGAAAGAACCGTAAAACTATAAGGTTTTGATAAAAAGTCATCTCCCCCGACTTCGACACAACGAGCCAGGGCTTTCTCATCTTGCATGGCTGTGAGAAATATTATGGGCACAAAGTGGTCACCCGCTTTTTGTTTGATTTGAGTGGTTGCCTCATAGCCATCCATTTCCGGCATCATGACATCCATGAAGACGATATCGGGTTGTTGCTGTTCAAAATATGCCACAGCTTCAATGCCGTTTTCCGCTTCGATTACCTCATAACCATGTTTTTGTAACAGCTTTTTTAAAATCATCCTGTTGGTGATTTCGTCCTCGACAATTAGAGCTTTGCCGTGATTTCCGCTGATTTTGTGGTCATTAGACATGGCTTCAACCATTCTGTTTTATTTGTGGCAGCTCTATCTACATCGACTCGAGTAGAAATATCTGAACCGTTCATTATGATTCCATAATATGGATCATTGTGGGCTATCCAGCAAACCCGGGATATGATATTGATGTGTTGAAGCAACCTCTGAACAAGTCATGGGCCAATATCTTGCTGCCAAAACGGCTGCTACAGCGTTGCGAATTCTAACAATGGCTGGGCTATTATGAGAAATAGGTATCTTGAGTCGCCCCATTTTGTTCGACAATCTGTTCGGCCCAGACTTATTCAGGTATTCCTTAACTTGATTATTTCGGTCGAGAATGGACATTGATCAATGCACCATGATTCGCTGAAAATAGCTTTTCCTGCGGCTGATATTGTAGAGCTGGTGTTCCTTGGCGATTGGACTATTCAGTCGGATATCTATAGGTGGGAACAGCTGCAGGATCAGCTACTTTCCCAGACAGATTTAAATGAGATCCGGCTCAATACCCACCATCTTGGTTCGTGGGATAGCCGTCTGTTAACGCTACTGCAGCAATTGAACGATTTTTGTACTGAGAATGAGTGTCGGCTGCAGGCTGGTGACTTGCCATCAGGGATAGAGCGGTTGCTGGATTTGGGGCAGGCTGTTGCCGAAAGAAAAGGGGCGAGAAGAGGGCGCCAGCAGTTTTCCCTGCTGTATCGTATTGGTGATACCGTTTTGTCCGCCTGGCGGGAGTCTGTCAGCTTTACCACCTTTGCTGGGGAGCTGGTTATCGCCTTTCTTCGGTTGTTGAGGGGAAAGGCAAGTTTCCGTTCCACAGATTTCTATCTCTTTCTTCAGGCTGCAGGCCCGGAAGCCCTGCCGATCGTCAGTCTGATTGCTATTCTGGTTGGGGCCGTACTGGCTTTTGTTGGGGCAATACAACTGCAGATGTTTGGCGCAGAGATCTATGTTGCTAACTTGGTTGCCTTGGGTTCGGTACGGGAGATGGGAGCGATGATGACCGCAATCATCATGGCGGGCCGTACTGGATCAGCCTATGCGGCACAATTGGGTAGTATGCAGGTCAATGATGAGCTTGATGCACTAAAAACCTTCGGTATATCAGCGATCGATTTTCTGGTACTGCCGCGTATTCTGGCTCTGGTAATCATGTTGCCACTGCTGACGCTTTGGGCCGATATTCTCGGTATTGTTGGTGGTCTATTAGTGGGGGTTTTCATTCTCGATCTTTCACTATTGGAGTATTTGGTACAGAGCAAAGATGCCATAGCTTGGGAAGATATCGCAGCTGGACTGATAAAAAGTGTACTGTTCGCAATCGTTATTGCCATGTCTGGTTGTCTGCGAGGTTTACAGAGTGGCAAAGACTCTTCTTCAGTAGGTAAAGCGACCACATCGGCTATGGTTACAGCCATCCTGTTGATCGTTATATGGGATGCTATTACCACCATTCTTTTTAACCAGTTAGGTTTTTAATCGCCATGGTGTTGCAAGCAGAGCATGAGAGCGTTGATGAGGCTTTAATCGAGGTAGAAGGGCTTACTATGGCCTATGGTGATTTTGTCATTCAAAGGGATCTGAATTTCACTATCCAGCGTGGTGATGTGTTCATTATCATGGGGGGGAGTGGATGTGGCAAAAGTACCCTTTTACGCCATTTGGTAGGGCTGAAAAAGCCAGCACAGGGAAAAATACACTATCAGGCGCAATCCTTCTGGGATCTTGACCTCCAGGATCGCCAACAGATCATGCGTAGAATGGGGGTTCTATACCAGTCCGGTGCCCTCTGGTCTCATATGACCCTGGCTGAGAATATCTCTCTGCCACTGCGAACTTACACCGAATTGTCTGTCGCTGAAGTGAGTGAGTTGTCTTCGTTTAAACTCTCCCTGGTGGGATTGAAAGGTTTCGAGGAGTACTACCCATCAGAGATCAGTGGTGGTATGCAGAAACGTGCCGGACTGGCTCGCGCCATGGCGCTAGACCCTGAACTGCTGTTTTTCGATGAACCTTCCGCAGGTCTGGATCCGGTTAGTGCGAGACGTCTAGATGACCTGATCATGGAGTTGAGTGATTCCCTGGGCACTACCGTTGTTGTTGTGACCCATGAGTTGGCGAGCATATTTGCAATAGGAAATGATTCAGTATTTCTTGATCCGGAGTGCAAAACCATGATTGCACAAGGTAATCCAGTAGAACTTTTAGCTCAGACCGAAGACCCCAGGGTTAGAGAATTTCTGACCCGGGGTGATTCAGAGGCAAACCACTATCATGCAATCGAAGATTAGCCCAACCCTTATTGGAAGCTTCGTCTTGGCGACATTGGTGCTGGGGCTGGGTTCTCTGTTTCTTCTCTCAAATGGCTCCCTGGCTAAAAAGCCTACGCTATTCATTCTCTACTTCGAAGGGGACGTGAAGGGGTTGCAGGTTGGTTCGCCTGTGAACTTCCGTGGGGTAAAGGTAGGAGAGGTCGAATCGATGTCGATTACCTATTTTCATGAGTCACAGGAGTTCAGGATTCCAGTTGTGATTGGTATAGAGGATTCTCGAGTCGAAGTGGAAGGGGTGGTAACCGATCAAAGTGGTATATTGGAACTGAATAAGCTGATCCAGCAAGGACTCAGAGCCAGATTGAATCTACAAAGCCTGGTCACAGGTAGATTGGAGATCGAACTGGATTTCATGCCAGATACGCCAATCAGACTGGTCAATGAGGATGATAGCTATCCTGAGATACCCACCATTCAATCCAGCATGGAAAAGCTGGCAACCGCGATTGATAAGATACCGGTTGAGCGAATAACACAACGGCTGTCGGAGATTCTGGATAGCATCGATGGGATGATGGATCATGGTGGGCTTAAAAATCTGATCACTTCTCTATCTCAGATAACTGAAAGATTGGATAAAGTGAGTCAACTACTTGTTGAAGAGGCTCCTGTGCTGCTGAATAACAGCAATGCAACCCTGGTTGAGGCTCGTGCGATGATCTCTGATGTGGCGGACACCGCAAAAGAGACACAGACATTGATCGCAACCACGGATAAGAAACTCTCATCGGCCTTCTCTCGATGGGATTCAACCTTAAGACAGGTCGGTGATACGGCAAAGTCCGCTGATCAGGTCCTGAATCAGGATTCGGAACTGATGAGTCAGCTCACCATGACTCTGCGTGAACTGGGGAGTGCGGCGCGGTCGATACGCATCATGTCTGAATATCTTGAACGCCATCCGGAGGCATTACTACGTGGGAAACAGTAATCATATGAAATGTTGGGAGATCACAAATCGGATTGTTACGGCGCTGGTCGTAGCCAGTCTGGTAGGCTGCGCCAGCCCCTCTCAGCCTACGCGCTTTTATCGTTTGGATAGCGGTGAAGCCAACCCAGAGATAGTCGATCTGAAACCCCAGCCCGGTGTTGTCCAAATAGGTGTTTCCTCTGTGGTATTGGCCGGTTATCTGGATCGACCTCAGATTGTTGAACGTCGTTCTGGACATCGGTTGGAACTCTATGACTTTGACCAGTGGGCAGGCTCTCTGCAAGATAATTTACAGCGTGTGGTAAGTGATCGATTACAAAAGCAGCTCAAGACGATGCAGGTGATCACCTATCCCTGGCAACAAGGTATAAGTCCAGACTATGAATTGACGCTTTCAATCCAACGTTTCGATAGGGTGGGTGATAAGGTGGTTATACAGGCGCTCTGGAGTCTGATAGAAGGCCATGCCAGTGAGATTGTAGAGATGCAGCAAATAACCCTGCAAGAAGCCTTTTCCGGAGCGGTTGAAGCGGGTGTCGAGGCTGCCAATCGGGCAGTGAGTCGATTGGCTGAACATATGGCGTCTCAAATTGGAAATCATGTGAAAAACCGATAAACGTTCTACTGAAAATGGCCTATTTGATTGCCGGGTTAATAACAGTAAGTAGCTGTGATAATACGCAAAATTAAAGTGACGTTGAGACTGGGAGACAAACAGATAGCCGACGTCCCACCAGGAAATTCTTAACTTTCAAACCCACTCATTCCCCAATCAATTACCCTCTCCCCTTGCCAGAGAGGTATGATTAAACAAGCAAGCCTTACAATAGATCCCAACGTTCACCACCACACCGTAGCCTGGATGGAGTGTAACGTAATCCGGGAAGATCAACGTACGAAACTACCCCGGATTCCGTTGCACTCCATCCAGGCTACCTTAGCCTTTAGCCTAAGGTCTGCCGGTGAAATCCGTAAAAAAAGAAACGGTAATTAGTGGCGGATGTGGCGTGGCGATAACACTACTGCTCGCTCTGTTGTGTCTCTTCTGCCTCGATCGGCACGGCTTTAGCTGCAGGTGGTTCAATAACCTCAGGAACAGGCATTTCATAACGCTTAGCTATAGCCAGAACACCGAGTATGGGATGGTCCAGATAGTGCAATTTACCACTGCGCATACGACGTTTGTCCTGCATCCGATAGCTACGAAAACTGGGGCCATAGCCCTCCTCAGAAAGTGAGTTGCTGTTCTCAGCTCTCAATAGGATATCGGTCTCCAGGTGTAGATAGCGTTTCACACCAAATTTAATGCGACCTTCCAGTCTTGGTAGGGGCTCATCGAATGCGGAGTTACTTTTCGGTTTTAAACTGAAATAGAGTGGTGTGGCTCGATCAGGATGAGTAACAGGCTGACGCCAGGCGATATGGTATAGCGGCCGATAGTCCCTCGATCTACGCATAATGCTCCAGGCCTCAGTCAGGCTCTTCTCCACTGCAGGTAGTGCGCGATAGGCAATCGGTTTGTTCCCCTGTGTGAGAGGACCTCGAGTAAGCCGTACGCTGCCTTCTTGATCTGGTATGCCTGGGTCAAATTCCCAGGCTTCAGTACCCCCGGCACCTGGAGCTATACGACGAAATACCAGGATCTCGAACTGATACCAGGGTTCGGACGTTTCTCCGCTATTGGATTCAGCCTGCAGACTCATGGGAAGAATCAGCAGAAAGCCAAGAATAAGGAGGAGATTTTTTTCCTTTTTATCGAACATCTCGCGGATCATAGTACAAAAAACACCTTGTGTTTGTGGGACATGCCTCTGAAATCAGTAATCTACTTGGGGTTAACAGACCCTAGTCTATCAGTCTGTCGAGCAGCTCGTGTATCTTTTCAACGCGACTGGCAGGATTCTCAAGTGGTGTGTGGTATCTCAATTTATCACTACCCTCAAATCGATAGACTTGAGGTTTCTGTTGTATCAGTCGTATCAGCGAAGCTGGATCAAATTTAGGACTCTCATCGAACAGCAATCTTGCCCCCTTTGGACCGGCTTCTATCTTTCTGATTCCAAGAGGATGGGCGCGGAGTTTCAGCTCTGTGATTGAGAAGAGGTTTTTAGCTGCATCTGGAAGCAATCCGAAGCGGTCAATCATCTCCACCTGCAGTTCCCGTAGCTCTGCTTTGTCTTTAGCGCTGGCGATCCTTTTATAGAGCACCAGACGGCTGTGAACATCCGGCAGATAGTCTTCGGGTAGCAGTGCCGGTATGCTGAGCTCAATTTCGGTGCCATGATCGAGAGGTCGATCCAATTCCGGCTGGTGACCGGACTTCAGTGCTTCCACAGCCCGTTCCAGCAGTTCTGTGTAGAGGGCAAAACCGATCTCCTGTATCTGCCCGCTCTGTACATCTCCCAGCAGCTCACCGGCGCCACGGATTTCTAAGTCATGGGTTGCTAGCGTAAATCCAGCTCCAAGATCCTCAAGAGATTCAATGGCTTCCAGGCGTTTCTTTGCGTCAGATGTTAGGCTTTCAGTTGCTGGCGTCAGCAGATAAGCATAGGCACGGTGGTGTGAGCGTCCAACGCGTCCACGTATCTGATGGAGTTGTGCCAGGCCAAGTTTATCCGCTCGGTTGATGATGATGGTATTGGCTGTGGGCACGTCAATGCCACTCTCAACGATAGTGGTGCAGACCAAAAGATTGAAGCGCTGATGATAGAAATCACGCATGATCCCTTCCAGCTGGCGTTCCCGCATCTGCCCATGGGCTACCTGCAGGCGCACACCTGGCAACAGTGCTTCCAACCGTTCTGCCATGTTTTCGATGGTGCTGACTTCATTGTGCAGAAAGTAGATCTGACCGCCACGTTTTAACTCACGTTGACAGGCCTCACTGATCAGACTGTCACTCCACTGGCTGACAAAGGTCTTCACCGGATGTCGCAAGGCAGGAGGGGTGGCAATGATGGACAGATCCCGCATACCCGACATGGCCATATTCAGGGTTCGTGGAATCGGAGTCGCTGTGAGGGTCAACAGGTCAACCTCACTGCGAAGTGCCTTAAGTTTCTCTTTATGACGCACGCCAAAACGGTGCTCTTCGTCAACGATGACAAGCCCCAGGTTTTTGAACTGTATGCCTTCGGAGAGGAGTTTATGGGTACCAATGACAATATCAACAACGCCACTTTTCAGCCCATCCAACACGACCTGCTGTTGTTTGCCGGTACGAAACCGGGAAAGGCTCTCCACCTTGACCGGCCAGTCGGCAAAACGATCTGCGAAATTTTGATAGTGCTGTTGCGCCAATAAGGTGGTGGGCACCAATACTGCGACCTGTTTGTTGCCTTGGGTAGCAGTAAAAGCAGCTCGCATCGCCACCTCGGTTTTACCAAAACCCACATCACCGCAGACAACACGATCCATAGGCTGAGGGGAGGTCATATCCTCTATTACTGCAGAAATAGTCTGGTGCTGATCTGGAGTCTCCTCGAACTCGAATGATGCGGCAAACTCCTGATACTCTGCATCTGGGGCAGGAAAGGCTACCCCCTGACGGGCCGCACGGCGGGCATAAATCTCCAGCAGCTCAGCGGCAACGTCGCGGATCTGTTTGGCCGCTTTTTTCTTGGTTTTCTCCCATTGGTCTCCACCCAGTCTATGTAGAGGAGCATGCTCGGGCGACGCACCGGCGTAACGACTGATTAGATGCAGGGAGGCAACCGGGACATAAAGTTTGTCACCCCGAGCATATTCCAGGGTAAGGAACTCTGTGGTTTGACCGCCTACATCCAGGGTTTGTAACCCCAGGTAACGACCGACACCGTGATCTTCATGAACAACCGGCGCTCCAACGTGAAGCTCGGTAAGGTTGCGAACGATTTGATCTGGATCCTGACTGACCTTGCGTCGTCTGCGTTGCTGACGTACCCGTTCACCATACAGCTGGGTTTCGGTAATGATCGCAATGCCAGCAGACTCAAGCCACAGGCCCTGTTCGAGGGGAGCGACACAGAGCCCGATTTCGAGATCGCAATCAAGAAAGTCATGCCATGTCTCGACAGGTTTGGCATGAATGCCGATGTCTCGAAGCGTTCCAAGAAGCATTTCACGCCTGCCGGCACCTTCGGCAACAAACAGGGTTCGTCTTCCCTGATCCTTAAGGAATCGTTTGAGAGCGATAGCTGGAGTTTTGCTGCGGGCCTGAAAGGCAACAGGTGGTGGCAGTTGAGTCTGGTAGTTGATCAGGTCAGCGTAGCCTTTGCTACGTTGTGCTAGCTCAGTACGGCTGACTGTAATCAGTTGTCCCCGTTTCAGTTCTGCTACCAGTTCATCTTCCCGCAAGTAGATATGTTGTGGTGGCAGGATAGGGCGCTCAATATCATGTCGACGCTCCTCGAAACGACTGGCAACTTCTGCGAAGAAATTGTCAGCTTGTTGCCTGATATCATCCCATTGGATAACCAGGTGTTGTTGTGGCAGGTAGTCGAACAGGGTAGCAGTCTGTTCGAAAAAGAGTGGCAGATAGTACTCCAGTCCACTGGGGATTCTGCCTTCTGATACATCCTGGTAGATCAGACTTTGTTGTAAGTCACCCTCAAACTGGACCCGATAGCTACGCCGGAATTGTTGGATGCCGGATTCATCAAGCGGAAACTCCCGTGCAGGCAGCATCTCGATGGCATTGACTTTCTCCAGTGAACGTTGGGTTTCCGGGTCAAAAGTGCGGATTGTGTCAATTTCATCATCGAAGAGATCTATTCGGTAGGGTGTCTGGCTACCCATAGGATAGATGTCGAGCAGAGAGCCTCTAACGGCAAACTCACCATGGGAAAAGACCTGGGAGACACACTGATAACCGCTATGCTCCAGTCGTTTCCGGGTCTCTTCGATATTTAGCTGCTGTCCAGCTTTTATCAGCAGACAATTGGCATCGAGAAAATGCTGTGGCGCCAGCCGCTGCATCAAAGTTGAGACTGGTGTGACCAGCAAACCCCGGTTCATAGAGGGCAGTTGCTGCAGGGTAAGCAGTCGTTGTGATATCAGCTCGGGTAGTGGTGAGAAGAGATCATAAGGCAGGGTCTCCCAGTCTGGAAAGTTGATGACCGGAATATCCTCTTCACCAAGAAAGAAGCGTAACTCAGTTTCGAGCTGGTTTGCCGACTGCATATCCGGGGTTATAACTAAAATAACACCTTGATAGTGCTGTGCTGTATTGGCAATCGCCAGAGAGGCACTGCAACCACGCAGGCCGCCCCACTGAAAGCGCTCTCCGGCAGCTCGGGGCAGTTCAGGGGTGAGAGGGGAGTGGTTTGATATTTGTGTGTTCATCTACGACTAGCTGAAAATAAAAAGCGGCTAATTGTCTCACAACTACTGCCACAGGTCAGGCGGCAAAAAAAACAGTGCATCTAATTGGTGCGAGCACTATAAACAGGCCTACAATAGGCTGATAACAGCTATGGAACCTCTTAATAAGTCTGGGCCGAACAAAATGGGGTGATTCAAGCGCGAATTGCAGATAATAACCCAGCTATAGCGAAGATTATTGATGCAGAAGCAGCCCGTTCTGGCGGCAAGATGTCGATCCATGACCTGTTCAGAGGTTCCCTGACTATTCCTAAATAAACTTAAAGGTCTTCAATGCGAGTGTCAGTGCAAATACTTTACTCGATATCGATCTCTCTCATCATCGGATCGCTCGGCTCTCTATCTGCCTCTGAGTTGGCTGTGGAACAACTGCTTACGCAAGGTGAATGCCGGGAGTGCGATCTATCCGGCGCTGACCTGAGGATGAAATCTTTATCAGGCAGTGATCTGAGAGGCGCCAAACTGGATAATGCCATCTTCTATGGCAGTGATCTCAGCAACGTTGATTTCCGAGGGGCAAGCTTAAATGGCGCGAGCTTCGCCAAATCTGACCTCTCCGGAGCCAACCTGCAAGGAATAGTGATTAAGCGAGGTCGCTTCAGTCGGGCAGATTTAAGCGGTGCCAATCTTCAGCAGAGCCATCTGCAAGAGGCAAATTTTAGTGGCGCGAACCTCTCGGATGCTAATCTAAGTGGTGCAAATTTGAAATCGGCACTCTTCTCCAAAAGTAGACTCGTGGCTACAGATTTTTCTAATGCGACCCTTGATGGTGCCGATTTACGAGGTGTCGATCTAAGTCAGGTCAGTTCGATCAGTCAGGTCAGTTTCAGACAAACCAATCTGCGCAACAGCAATCTATCAGGACTGGATCTGAGCCATGTCGATTTCACTCAAGCCAGACTACTCAAGGCAGATTTGTCGAACAGTCGTCTGCTATCGTCCCTGTTATCAGAAACCGAGTTGAAAAAAACCAAGCTGATCGGCGCTGACCTGCGTCGAGCTAAGTTGAACAGGGCACAGATGTTGGGAGTTAATCTCAAAGGGGCGCAACTTCAGGAGGCTCAATTGGAAGGGGTTGTTGTCAGTGGTAACCTTATCGATACAGACTTCTCTGACGCCAGCATCATGCGGGTCAACATGAGTGGATCAAATCTTAAAGGGGCAAGTTTTCGCCGGGCACATTTGGAATTCACTGATTTCACATCGACAAATCTCTATGGAGCAGACTTTACAGGGGCCAAACTACATCGATGCAACTTACGTAAGGCCAATTTACGGGAAGCACTATTTGCAGGTGTCGATTTGAGAGGCAATATTTTAGATGGGGCAATTGGCAATAAACGCGATCCAGAATAAATGTCATGGCGATTTCTCAAGCAACATTAAAAGCTGATCACCTTAGAAAGCGGCTTAGAGAGTTAGCCAATCCTGAGATAGCTACTCATTCCCAGAGGTTCTTTAAAACCGGCAAGGGAGAGTACGGAGAAGGTGATAAATTCTTGGGTATAAGAGTGCCTCTCCTCAGGCAGCAGGCAAAAACATTTCAAGAGATGTCACTCAAGGAAGTTGAACGCTTACTCAAATCTGCCTATCACGAGGAGCGTTTATGCGCACTGCTGTTACTGGTAAGAAAATTCGAGCGTGGTGATGAAGCATTGCGTGGTCGAGTCTATCAGCTCTACTTGAAACAGACACGTTATATAAACAACTGGGATCTGGTTGACAGCTCCGCCTATCACATAATTGGTGGTTATCTATTTGAAAAAGATAAGGCTCCGCTCTATCAGTTGGTTGAATCTCCCTCCCTTTGGGAGAGACGGATAGCTATTATTGCCACTTATCATTTTATAAAAAGAGATCAGTTTCAGGATACCCTGATACTTTCAGAATTGTTGCTGAATGACGAGCATGATTTAATACATAAAGCAGTAGGATGGATGTTGCGTGAAGTGGGTAACAGGGAGAGGAAGATTGAAGAAGCATTCCTTGAAAAACACTATAAAGCAATGCCCCGGACTATGTTGAGGTATGCGATTGAGAAATTTCCTGAGGTAGTTCGTAAGAGATATTTGAAAGGTGAAATTTACCGAGCGGCCCACTAGAGCGCAACTCGGTTATCAGATTGTAGTCCATTTTCTCAAAGTACCACAGACACTCTTACACTACCGATCCAACCACTGACACTTTCCGGATCAGCGAAATTTGCTTGGTTGAGATATTGAATTGAAAGTGAGAGTTCAGCGTGTTTTTTTATGGCTTTTTTGAGATAGATCTCTGAAATTGATTGATCTTCGAGATCATTAGGTAACTCTCGGCTTACCATAGTATGTGCAAAGCCCGCTCCTAATTCTAAATCCTCAGTCAATTCTCGTGATATGGCCAGGGCAATAAATCGGTCGGCAGCAGAACTCTTTGGGTTAGCAATACCTAAACGATGAGACCAGTTGAACAGATCTGTTTCTCCATCCAAAACCATATACATACCGTAGTTTGTGTCACTCTTACTGGGATTATCTAGCTGTTCATGATCTGCACTATTATGCCAAGCACCAAATCGCCAGGTTATGCTTTGGCTATAGTTATAGGCCTCTATCGCTGTAAAAAAGCCTTTCTCTTCATCGCCAATATGAAAAAGTTCATCATAACTTGCATTCGGATTATCGCCGAGCCCATGTGAACTGGAGATGAATAGATTAAAACCTGGTAAATTCGATGAGGGTTCGTGATGAAGTAGTCCCCCCAATGAATAGTCAGGGAATCCAATCGTAGGGTTGTTGACCAGTGGCGTCGCCAAAAATTGTGAGGTCTCATCATTCATAAGATCACTATTATCAAGCGAAGAGGTGGGGTTCAGCAAGCCACCAAAAACAGTTGCTGGGCCGAATTCCTTTTCATAAAACAGTTCAGACACTTGTACGCGTCCCTCGCCATTCTTATTCAATGCACTTCCTGCATCACCATTAGCTTCTGGAAACGAAGATGAGACAGCCGATGAGCCCGGTGTCGTGCTGCCTTCTACATAGAGGGTGATTGCTCCTCCTGCGACAGACCAATGGCCTACTACATCCAATGATGCCAATAACTCACGGTCTACATTTTCATCATCAGCCGCTTGCCAAATCATTGTCATTCCAACCTCAACTCCTGGAATGGCTGGAGTGAGAAGACCAAATCTATCTTGTGGTTCATCACCAAAAACCTGGGATCCTGGATATAAACACAATAGTATAGGAAGGAGAGTATTTTTAGATAAAGTCACCGGTATATCCATCCTTAATGTCGATGGTTTTTATATCGGCATAAACTATTAAATAGTGAAGAATACTAGTGATGGTTAATTGATTTAGGTCAAAAAAGTTAATTAAATATAGTTGAAGAAAACCTGATCAGAGCCGACTCTTTCTGTCGAATGGATTAATTTAATCCCCTTATGGACTCTTGCTGATCTTAGCGCTATCCCTGGATTTAAATTCGGACTGTTTTGTGTGCTATATCAACATGTTATGAAGGAGAATAGATATGTCACTGCTAAACAGTCTACCTATCAAATGGCGGCTAACCATACTTGTCATAATTGCAATTTCGATGACCGTGATTGTCGGTCTCTTTGCAATCAGTGGAATGCGTAATGCAAACCTGTCGATAGATGACCTATATCACGGAGGGATGCACCATACCCATGCTTTAGGCGTTGTATTAGAGCATAGCTCTGACAATAGAACCCAGTTGCTACTCAGCGTGCAGCATGATCCTAGTAGCGAATATGCCAATATGCATAACCACAACATATCGAAGCATCTCGATACTATTGCTCATAACTTGGAACAAATTGATGAGCATTGGAAGGAGATCACTGACTCTGAATTGGATAGTGAAGAGAGAGCTGCTGCAAACGAGTTTGAAATGTATAAAGAGAAATTGGAATCACAGGGAATCGTGCCCGCTGTCGAGCAAATCAAGTCTGGCAATTATACTGCAGCGAACAAAATTATAGTGGAGGTAATTAATCCTACATTCCAGAAGACTAACGAAGCTGCAGAGAAGCTATTTGAGATGCAGATGGAAGAGGCGGAAGACTCTTTCAATCAATCGTATGATAACTATCAATCGATGCTAAAGCTGGTTATCTTTATTCTTGTTGTAGGATCGATATTCAGTGCATTTCTGGCATATCTTTCCATCTCCAGTATTACAAAGGGCGTTGAATCGATTGAAAAATCTGCTAAACGAATGTCAGAGGGCGATCTTACAGCCCGGGTAGATTATGTGGCAAAGGATGAGCTTGGCCATATCGCAGCTGAATTTAATAGTATGGCAGAGAAGTTCAGTAGTACCATCAGTCAGATAAAAGACTCTATTATACGGCTCGCATCTGCTGCCGAAGAGACATCGACTGTTACTGCACAAACCACAAATGCAATCAATCAACAAAAATCTGAGACTGAACAGATTGCGACTGCCATTAATCAGATGAATGCTACAGTACATGATGTCGCTCAAAACGCTGTAAATGCTGCTGAAGCAACTCAGAAAGCTGATCACTCATCTGCAAAAGGTAAGGAGGTGGTAAGCCAAACGATTGAAGCTATCGGCCAGTTGGCAACTGAAGTGGAACAGGCTGCAAACGTAATACATAGACTTGAGACTGAGACAGAGAGTATAGGGTCAGTTCTTGATGTGATTAAGAGTATTGCAGAGCAAACCAATCTTCTTGCTCTCAATGCTGCAATTGAAGCTGCACGGGCAGGTGAGCAAGGTCGTGGATTTGCCGTGGTTGCGGATGAAGTCAGAACACTCGCTGGTCGCACTCAGAAGTCCACTCAAGAGATTGAAGAGATGATCAGTAAACTTCAAACTGGTGCTGTTCAAGCAGTTCAGGTTATGGAGGCCAGTAAAGCAAAGTCGGCAGATGGTGTGGAACAAGCCAGCCTTGCAGGAGAATCGCTGGATCTGATTACTGAATCAGTGGATCTGATCAACAATATGAACGCCCAAATTGCCAGCGCTGCTGAAGAGCAGGGTTCGGTTACAGAAGAGATAAATCGTAATATAGTCAATATCTCTCACGTTGCTGAACAGACTTCAGTTGGTGCTGAACAAACTGCCCAGGCCAGTTTGGATCTCGCAGAACTTTCTGAACAGCTAAAAGGCCTTATTGCGCAATTTAAGGTGTAATCTGGTGTGGTTTAACAAAAAATGAACCTGTAAGGTCCAAATTACATGTAACACTACACTGGAAGCCATAATGGGGTGATCGCTGCGATTTACAACATGCCCCATTTGCAACGAAGTAGGATGAGTTAGTGGTGATGTGACTACATCAGATTCTGTGAATAACTGAAGGTATCGTTATACACTCATAGGAATGGTCACACTATTCCTCTACTCATCCTACTTCATGTTAGGTTTAGCTCAGGTAAACATATCTCCAGTGATGTTTTTAAACCAGCTTCGGGCAAACTTGGCTTCGATGGCGCGGGTTGCGGCACTGGCATTCATGGGCGACAGCCCCCCAGCACCCTTCACACCAACGATCTTTCCGTCTACCAGCTGATATACCGCTGCGACCGAGATACCCCATTCAGGTGCGATAATGCTGTAGCAGGTATTGACGTACGATGGCTCGCCCGGATCCTGGCCATTCAATGCCGCCACAATTGCAGCAGCACATACCTTACCTTGAGAATTGGCGGCATAGCCGGATTTAGGCATTTTGCCGGCAATACAGGCATCACCAATGACATGTATGTCCTTGTGCAGTTTGGATTCAAAGGTCTTTTGATCCACCGGGCACCAACCTGAGTCATCTGCCAAGCCTGCAATTTGCGCAATCTTACCCGCTTTCTGTGCCGGTATGATATTAACAACATCACCTTGATACTCATCAACCTGGCCAACCAGGGTACGGTTTTTAGGGTCGATCGCTTCGATTATGCCACCACCGGCACCGGATACCCATTCCACCATATCGACGTAGAACTTTTTATAGCCTTGCATAAACAGCCCCTGTTTTGAAAACTTATCCTTGGCATCAAGGATGATAACCTTGGATTTGGGCTTATGCTGTTTAAAGTAGTGAGCGATTTGAGCGGCCCTCTCATAGGGCCCTGGAGGACAACGAAACGGGTTTGGTGGTGCTGCAATATAGCAAACGCCACCATCTTTCATGGCCTTAAGTTGTTTTCTTAGGGTGACAGTTTGCGGTCCAGCCTTCCAGGCATGGGGAATCTGTTCAGCAACCTCAGCGCTGTATCCATCAATCTTTTCGTAGCGGAAGTCTACACCAGGTGAGACTATCAATTTATCATAGCTGTACTGTTTACCACTCTTGCATTTAACGCTATGTTTATCAGCATCAATTGCAACGACTTCATCGTATACGACATTGATATTTCGATTATCACTGAGCTTGTCATAACCAAATGTAATGCTGTCGATCGTTCTGTCTCCACCCAGTATTTCATTACTCAGTGGGCAGGAGACATATTTTTTGTTCATTTCGATCAAAGTAACACTGATCTCTGCATCGGTCAGTTTGACATACTTCGCAGCAATTGCGCCGCCATAGCCACCGCCAATAACAATCACCCGGCCTTTCTTGCTACTGGAAGATTGCTTGGGATTACTGGCAGTACAGGCGCCCATTGATACCATCGCACCTAATGCACTACAGACACCAGCCGCTTTAATAAATCTTCTTCGAGTGAATTTAGCCATATCTGTTTCTCCCCAAAAGTTATTTTTCACTGGCATAAAACTCAGCCATGGCTTTTAACTCTTTTTCGGAGAGTTTCATGACACGAGTACCCATTTTTCGGGGCTGACAACGTTTTCCCTTACTATGGCACCATTGCAGATAGTGCAGGGTATATTCAGGCCACTGGCCGGCCAGGCGTGGCGCATCATCCTCTTGTACACGGCCGTTCTCTTCATGGCAGGTTTTACACTGCTTGTCATGAATCTTTTTACCCATTGAAACCATTTTTGAATTTGTTTTCACTGGACTGGAGACCCACTCCTGATCTGCCATGAATGAAGCTATCGCTTTCAATTCTGAATCACTGTAGCCTTTAGCAATCCTACCCATAATGGTGGAGTCACGTTCTCCAGTTTTATATTCCAGGAGAATGGTTTGTAAAAACTCTTTTTCCATTCCACCGATGATTGGCATCAGGTCACCGGCACTTGCACCCAGGGTGCCATGACAGCCGGCACAGGTGTTGGCAAGCATGCTCGGAGTGCGCACACCTTCAGCATAAAGAGTGCCTGAGAGTATCAGCGCGGCACAGATTGCCAAAAGTCGTATTTTTCTTATAGTCATGAAAATCTCCTCTGATATTTTCTGAATCAGTGTACTGATTGTTGGGAGGAACGCTGATTCAACCATATGACAACTTTATCTATTTCTTGTTTTTTGGTGGGATCTAGCTGTTGCGCTTGTTTCAGAGCTTCTCTGGCTAGTTGATATCTACCCAGGTGCAAATAGGCTATCGCCAATCCGATAAAAGCTTCTGAATTGGATTGATCGAGCATAATGGCCTGTTGAAAATGGTCAATACCTGATGAGTAGGCCTGTTGAAGCAGATGTACGCCACCAAGTCGCGTATAAGCCAAAGAGGAGGGTTCTGTTTTAACTGCTTCTTCCAACAGAGACTGTGCCTTTTTCATATCACCAGCTTCAGATTGCACCAATGCCTGGTTGACTAAAGAATCAGTTTCGCTGTTTGCTGTAGCGGATATGCAAAGAGTACACCCGAGAAAAGCAAGAAACAGGTATTTAGAGTATTGCAGCATTTAATACCTCGTGAGATTGATCAGTTTCCGTAGATTGTAAAAGCTATTAACCCGGCGACTGAGTATGTTGTCTTCAGCCGAAGTGTGCCTGCCTGCGGCAAGGCATCAAAACGCCGCTGTAGTACTCCTACAGCAAGTTTTGATAACGCAGTCTGCAGGCAGGTACACTTCGGCCTCTCTTTTAAAAATCATATTGTTAGGGGTTTCAAGCCTGCCCTTGCTCGGTGTTGCGGCTCTTGACAAGGGAACAACCATTGCCTACGAGCCGCGCCTTGATCAAGGGCAGGCTTGAAACCCCGAAGACGACATACTTAGTCGCCGGGTTAATAAAAGCCCCTTCAGGCTGAAACCTGAAGGGGCAGGGCTTGCTTATTTCAGTGCACCCTTACCGTAGCGGTCTTCAAAGCCTTTACGTACCTTGTCGATTGCTTCTTTGCTCATACCTTCAAAGTACCAGGTATGACCATCGATCGGCCTGAAGTACTTATCGAGCATTGCGTCGGCAAACTTTTCATTACCATCCTTCTTATGAACTGCCTCTTTCAATTCAGGAATCCACTTGAAGTAGGTATGCTTGGCAACGTCATAGATACCGTGCCACCAGGTGTAGTCGGGGCCATTCATGGAAGCACCATGGCGGGCGCGACGTCCTTCATGATGCCAGATCTCCCACCAGGTCCACTCGATTTTGTCGTCGAAGGGGCTCTTTGTGATATAGCCGTTCTTTTTCAGTTCACCCATCACAGCTGCGATAGGTTTGGCGAATTTCTCATTGTAGAGTTCAACCACATTGTCGAACTGGTTGTAGTGGCCATTGATGACACTGTCGCTATGACAGGCTTTACAGACCTCTTGCATCTTTTTACGACGCTCTTTCCAGGTCAGTACTTCGACCACGGTAGAGCCCTTGGCCTTGTCGCCTACCTTTGGTAGAGCATTACCCTCTTTGACATCAAACTCATTACCATCTTCCAGGCGCACCAGATTGATTTTCTGGGAGATGGGTGGGCGCAGTGTCCAGGATATACGATCACCAACGTTGTGAGTCTTGCTCTCTTTACCACCAGCACTCATATGACAAGTGGCACAAGTAGGTGCGGCAGAGTAATCGATACCAGCCACCCATTTGTCCGATTCCATATTCATTTCATCGACTTTTGCACGATAGATAATGCCGTGTTTGGATTCGTTGTAGACTTCAATCTGCGGATGGTCAGGGCCGACGTGGCATTTACCGCAAGTATCCGGTGTTCGGGCTTGTGCCTTAGAGAAGCGATGGCGGCCATGACAGGCTGTACATGAACCAGTTGAGCCATCAGGGTTAATCCGGCCTATACCTGTGTTTGGCCAGGTTGTCGGGCTTGGTTTGCCATCTTCACCAATCTCTATCTTTGCACCATGGCATTGTCGACAGCCTGCATTAACAGCAGCCGGGCCACCAACAACTTCACCGAGCAGGTTGTCAAGTGAAGCTAGGATTTGACCGCCTTTTGAGTGGTGGGAGCCATCCATCTCCTCAAATTCCACAGAGTGGCATTTTGAACAGTCTTTAGGGGTAACGATGATGGTGATACGTTGTCCTTCATGTTCAAAGCCATCAATATCATCAGCTTTTGCTTCATGACAGTCGAGGCAGTTGACGCCACTCTGACCATGTTGACTGCGGTTCCACTCCATGGTCAATCCGGGGTCTTCCTGCCAGTGACACTCTATACACTCCTGGCCTTTTGGGTTTCCCCAATCCTTACCTATTGAACCTGATGGTCTTGCGGCATCAGCAGTTGAGACTTGCAGCAATAGAGTCAGTGCCGCTGCCATACTACCCAGTATCGCTGTGAACGTACGGTTACCGAAGCGTTTCATAGCTCCCTCCTATAGTGGGTTGATATAATGAGGGATCTCCTCCAATAGGGATTTGTGTCGAAAAACTACTGCTTTATCGAGCACATTGAATCACTGTTGAAAATCACCCTTGAAGTATTGGCAAGCCAAGTTCGAAGAAAGGGATAGTTTTGACTAAATTACCCAACCCCACTTAATTTATTATAGATATGGGGACAGCATGGTTTCACTCTTATGGTCAGTAAAACCCTGTTCTTATTAGTGCTTACTCAGGTCTATGAGAACGGTTCGGATGTGGGTATGCCTTGATCTAAATCAAGTGCCAATGGAGTTATTTAAAGTAGAAATTTAGCGAATATTAAAAGTGTCTTTAAATGTAGCAAAAGGCAATTAAATATAGGCTTTTTGATGTTATCTTTTAAAATAAAAAGTTCATTATTATTTCTATTTCTGGTGAAATAATATCTGACGATTCAGGGGTAAAAATCTATCCGATAAATTATCTACCCTGGATTAATTATACGGCATACCCACAAAGTGGTACATCTCTATATGCAAACTATTAACCTAATCTGTTGTTAATCAGTCAAGGTGTCGATATTGATGCAAATGATGATGGTCTGCTGGATGAGGCACCCGCTCAAGTCAATGGAAAATTTCATACCCTGTTGACAGGTGAACAGTTGATCTCAGGTGAGGCAAAGGCAACAGTTTTAACCGAAGCTGCATACCAAAATGTTCGCTATCTATTAGCCAGCAGGTCAAGCCAGGCTGACATATTGCTAGCATTGGATAGTAGTGCGCAGTTTCTACTGAAACAGGATCTTAACGGTGATGGCACTATTGATCATCTGGACCTTGCTGAATGGCACCCGCGACTTGATCGTGAAACAACAAGACCCAGTCTGGAACAGCTTCAGTTAGTTATCCAGGATATACATCAGAATCGATCTACAGCTCAACACACAATTGTATTATTTGATGCCATCGAACCATCAGTAAGTGAATTATATCTCTGGTCATATAACTGAAATGTCGATCACTGATGAATGGCTTTATGTTCAAAGTAGATCTGGATCTGTCGTTTTTGCTGTAATTGATCAATTTGGCTTACAGATATTTGATTTAAGAGGATGGGTGAGTGTGGAAAGTCCAGCAATAGTTGGGCGTATGGATGTACAGGATGTACAGGAGATCGCCACATCAGCTGGAAACCATGTTTTTCTGCTGTCCGGAGAGGATCAACACCGCCGCATTGTGAGTCTGGACCTGTCAGATATGCAAGAAATCATTAGCACATCTACAGAAGTCTACTCTGACCTGTACCAGAATCCACTGGTTTTAGATCAACACCTCTATGCAACAAGCATCTTTTCAGGTGTTACTCTGTTCGATATTTCTGATCCCATGGCGCTATCTTTACATTCAAACTATGACCAATCTGTTATGGAGTTTGCTTCAGCCGGTACAGTTTCAGCAGGGAATATTCAAGTGCTCAACGTAGATAACCCTGAAGTGCCAGAGTTTGTGGGAAATTTTCATACATCCTCACAGGTAAGAGCAGTTACAGTCCTGAACAACCATCTATTCACTGCAACCCAGGATGAGGTTTTAATATCTCGGCTGCCACTCGAAGCTGTGCCTTAGCCTATCTGTTTGTCAAACCGGGTTGATAACAGTTGATCAGATACTATTTCGTGATTGCTGTTTCGATGGGCAAGAAAAAAAGTAACTTGCCCATCGATTCTGACCTTGCACTGATTCAGTATGGCTATGATGGCTTGTTATTGGACAGTTGCTTTTGGATGTTTCCAGGAACCGGTTCATAGTGGCTGAACTCTATGGTGTAAATTCCTTCGCCACCGGTGAGTGCTTTCAGGTGGGTGGCATACCCTTCCAGTTCCGCCAAAGGCGCTTGGCCTTTGATGATCAATGTATTGTTTCGTCCTGTCTCGGTACCACTGATCTGTCCGCGTCGCCCTGCAAGGTCTCCTGTCAGATCTCCCATGAACTGGTCAGAAGTGGTAATTGAGATGTTAACAATCGGCTCAAGGATCACGGGACCTGCATTTTCGACAGCTTCAAGAAATGCTTTTTTACCTGCAGTGACAAATGCGATCTCTTTGGAATCAACAGAGTGAAACTTTCCATCATAAACGGTGACCCGTACATCCTGCATGGTGAAGCCACCAATAGCACCTTCATCCAATGCGCTTCTAACACCTTTTTCAATCGCCGGTATAAATTGACCGGGAATAGCGCCACCAACCACTTTATTGACATATTCAAAACCAGACCCGCGCTCAAGAGGCTCGATACGTAAAAAGACTTCACCGAACTGGCCAGCACCCCCGGTCTGTTTTTTATGCCGGTAGTGGCCCTCAGCTTTGCGTGTAATGGTCTCCCGGTAGGAGATACTGGGTGGGTGAGTCTCAACTTCTACACTGTATTTCTTTTTGATCTGTTGCAGCAGTACATCAAGATGCAACTCTCCAAGTCCGCGCATGACTGTTTCATTTAGACTGACATTATGCTCTACATGGAAACAGGGATCTTCATCTTCCAGTTTATGCAGTGCATCACTTAATTTCTGTTCATCGCCACGCTTGGCCGTGTTGATAGCCAACCCAAACAGGGGTACTGGGCACTCGATTGATCGCAGGTGGTGATGATCTTCATCATGAGAGTCGTGTAACACGGCATCGAAGTGAATATCTTCCACCCGGGCAACGGCACAGATATCACCGGGTACTGCCTGTTTCATCTCCTCTTGATCTTTTCCATGTAGACGGAAGAGATGACTGACCTTAAAAGGTTTGCGAGCGTCACCGATAAAGAGCTGAGAGTTGACCTCGAGTTTCCCCTGATGAACCCTGAAGATGCCCAGTTTTCCACGGTAAGGGTCGTTGATGACCTTGAAAGCATGACCTATGACATGTTTGTTCTCATCGGGGGAGACCTCGACTGGCTTCATGTTGGCCCCTTCGCCTTTCATGAATGGGGGAGGGTTACCTTCAGTGGGATCAGGCATGAGTTTAGAAAACAGGTTTAATAACTCATCTATGCCAGCGCCGTTCTCTACGGAAGTGAAACAGACTGGAATGAGGTGTCCTTCCCGGAGTGCCTTTTCAAAGGGGTCATGCAGTTGCTCCGGCTCAATTGCCTCTCCTTGCTCGAGGTAGACCTCCATTAAAGCCTCATCTACCTCAACAACCTGGTCGACCAGGTTGTCATGAGCCTGACTGACGGATGAGAAATCGGTAGATTCACCACCGGGTTGAAAATAGCAGTCGATGACTTTTTGGCCATTTTCTGCAGGTAGATTGATGGGCAGACACTCATTACCAAAGGTCTCCTGAAGATTCTCCAGCAGGGCTGCAAGATCTACCTCCGGTAAGTCAATTTTATTGATAATGATAAAGCGGCAGAGATCGCGGCGTTTCGCGGCTTCCATCATTCGTATTGTTACGGGTTCGATACCTGTAGCCGCATTGACTACGATTACAGCCGACTCAACCGCTGGCAATATACTGATGCCCCGCCCTAAAAAATCAGCATAGCCGGGGGTGTCGATAATATTGACCTGTTTATTTTCATGACTTAGATGTGTGATGGCGATGTCAAGAGAGTGTTGAAGCTCTTTCTCAAGATCATCGTTATCGCAGACGGTATCTCCACGTTCGATAGTGCCTTTGGTTTTGATGGCGCCAGATCGGTACAACAGATCTTCAATCAGGCTGGTCTTACCAGAGCCGGCATGGCCGGTCAGAGCGACATTGCGAATATCGTGGGTAGAGTAGTTGGCCATATTGACTCCTATCAACGGAACTTGCCGACTTGCTTCGAATAGCCAGGGAAGGCGTCGGCAAAATGACTTATGGTTTTATTTATTGCCAGTATATCAATCAAAAAAGAACAGTTGTTGAGTTTAAGCAGTAGATTGGCATAAAACCCTAGGGTATATCAAAAAAAAGTAAACCACAGGGTGTTGGCCTGGCCTGAGCTAACCTTCATTGGGTAGTTCGGTAAGTGGCCATCTGTATTGTTGCGGTAGATATCACTCCCTATGGCATGCCATGCAGACAAAAGAGTGGTGTGACACTGATTTCAGATACAGAATTTTTGATGTTATCAACAAAGGAAGTGGCGCAAGCAGACACGCTGCTGCGCCAGGGCGCAATCAATGGGCTATCGGAGTAGTAATATCAGGGATGTACAGAGTTAATGACGACCTGTACCGTCTCAGCTTGTCCTGGTTTGATTGGCTCTATTTCACCTTCCAGGTCACCACTCTGAGCTTTTGGATTGCCAGAGAGGGATATTCTGGCGCCAACGGTCACTTCACTGAATCCTGAAAGTTTCATTTGCGGCATCATGGCCATGCTGTCATCGAGACTGAGAGAGATAGGCAGGTCACTCACTTTTTTCCGAACTGCAGCCAGCGGCATAGGGGGGCCACTGACCGCTTTGGCGTAGATGAATACCAGATCGTTTGGTTTTGCCTTACTTTGCAGATCAGGTGAAAGGGATATTTCTACCTTGATGGCTTTGGCTGCAGTCGAAGATTGTGGTTTCGCTGCCGGCTTTTTCGCTTTGACAATAGATGGTAACTCCTCTACTTCAGCCGGTAGACCAAGCTGGGAGCGTGCATCATCGATGGCTTTATTGACAGATTCGAGCTCGTTACTTTGGGGAGTCAGTTGATCACGAAGTGCGTTCCAGCGGACTATCGCCGATTTGAAGTCTGAGGACTGATAGGCAAGGATACCGGTCAGCCAAAGCACATTGGGATTCTCAGGCTCCAGCTCAAAGGCCTTCTGTATCATCGGTGCAGCTCGTCCAGTGAAGTCGTTTCCACTGGTGGCTGCGATGGCTTCAGAGTAGGCCAGCAGCAGGCTCACATCCTGATCATTCATCTCCATTGCCCGTTGATAGGCATTGATTGCTGCGGAGTGATCATTGAGTGACATATAACTACGGCCCAGCATAATCCAGCCTTCATGATTGTCGGGATTTTGCTCGAGCTTTTCTGCCAGTCTTCGAACCAGCTCCTCCATTGGCGGCAGGTTTTCCATACCCTCTTTTTGAGATTGGACTGGCTGTTGATTGGGTTGGCCTGCAGGCTGTTGAGCCAAATGCTGAATGATCTCAGGTGAGCCTAATATGTTGTATATCAGCACAGCAGCTATAGGAACCAGGACTGCAGTGGCAGCCATCGCCCGGCCAGAGGTTTTGTTTTGCGTGATTTCCGCATTAGGCGAGACATCAGTCAGAAGTGCCTTTTGCAGATCCTTGCGGGCAGCCTCATGTTGGGCCTGGTCGAGTTTTCCCTCTTCAAGATCACTGTCCAGCTCAGCCAGCTGCTGCTTGAAGACGGCTAGATTCAGTTCATCTGAGGTGATGTCGCTGGTTACCTCTTTTCTCAGTAACGGCAGCGCAACAAAAGCCATTGCCAGAACAGTAAGTCCGGCAGAAATAATCCAAAATAGGGTCATTGATTCGTGTCTCTTTTCTCGGTCGACTCTGTTAGCAGGTTGTCGAGTCGCTGTTGTTCTTCTTCAGTCAATTCAGTTTCGCTGCTTCTGTTTTTGCGCCTGATAATGCGAAACAGAACCACGCCACCGATTAAAAATACGATCATTGGACCGAACCAAATCGGGTAGGTGCTTGGTTTGACTGGTGGACTGTAGAGTACAAAGTCACCATAACGTGCGACCATAAATTCGATGATGTCATCCTTACTCTGGCCATTTTTCATCATCTCGTAGATTTCGTTTCTGAGGTCTACTGCCAGTTCGGCATTCGACCCTGCCAAGGATTCATTTTGGCAGACCAGACAGCGCATCTCTTCAATGATGGCGCGAAAGTCCTCGTCCTGACCTGGGTCCTCAAAGGTATATTCCGCCAATGTTGCGGCTTGCAGGGATGCCAGGCAAAAGAGGCTTAAAAAACTGAGATAGACTAGACGCACGATTATGACCCTTGGCCTTTCAATTCATTAATTATCGGTAGGAGCTTTTCATTGAACAGTGACATGGTCACCGGCCCTGCATGTTTGTAGTGGATGATGCCTTTACTGTCTACCAAGAAGGTTTCCGGGGCGCCGTAGACACCAAGATCGATCGCAGTCCGGCCCTTTTTATCAAAGATATTGATGACATAGGGATCTCCAAGCTGTTGCAGCCAGGATTGGGCCTTGTCTCTTTCATCTTTCCAGTTGAGTCCAACGATATCCACCTTGCCGGAACGGGCCAGACGGACAAGGGTCTGATGTTCAGCACGACAGGATACACACCAGGTTGCCCAGACATTCAACAGGTAGACCTTTCCCTTCAGGTTTTTGTCGCTGATCAAGGTCTCAGCACTCTCAACTGTTGGCAGGGAAAATTCTGGCACGGATTTACCGATCAAAGGGGATGGGATCTCCCTTGGATTCATCCCCAACCCCTTGAACAGGAAGACCGCAATTACTCCGAAAACGAGCAGCGGAACGGAATAACGCAAGTATCGATTCATTTCAGGTTCATCTCCCAGTGGCAGCAGCTGCTGCGGTAGCGCTGTTTACCATTTCAGCAGAACGTACGCGAGCGGTGCGATAACGTCGGTCGGTAATCGCCAGTAAGCCACCCAATCCCATCAATACACCCCCAAGCCATATCCACCGAACGTAGGGTTTGTAGTAGAGACGTAAGCTCCAGTCGCCACCCCCCAGTGGTTCACCGAGAGAGACATAGAGGTCGCGAGTGAAACCCCAATCGATAGAGGCTTCTGTCATTGGTCTTGTCTGCACGAAGTAGGTGCGTTTTTCAGGCTCCAGAGTGGTGAATTGCTCACCGTTTTTGGAAACCTTGAAACTGCCACGATGGGCGTTATAGTTCGGTCCGGGGATTCGTTTTACCCCTTCGAAAGCGAACTCATAACCGGCAATCTCACTTACATCACCTGGACTCATGCGGACATCATTCTCCTGCCCGAAATTAGAGACCATGGTGACACCCACTATGAATACCGCTACCCCCATATGGGCAGTGATCATCCCGTAATAACTGCGGCCGCCGGTTTTGAAATCTTGCCAGAATCCACTGAAGCCATGCTTGTTTTTAAGGCGATCCCTGATGTTGACAAGATGAGCAGTAGCTACCCAGAGGGCCAGTCCCATACCGAGTCCTACCAACCAGTTACCGCCGGAGAACATAGGCAGCAGGCTAATCAGACCAAAAGCCAGACTGACAGCGAAGGCTACCTTGAGCTCTTTGATCAATAAGGAGGGTTCAGCGTGTTTCCATCTGGAGAGAGAACCTATCCCCATTAACAGTGCCAGGAAGGGCGTTGTGAGTAGGAACATCTTGTTGAACCAGGGAAATCCCACTGAAATTTTACCCAGCTCCAAGGCGTCGTAAATTAGGGGTGCCAGAGTACCGAGCAGTACCAGAGCCGCAAACACGGAGAGCAGCAGGTTGTTGCCGAGTAGAAAGGTCTCCCTTGAGACCAGATCAAATCGTCCACCACTGGTTATATATGGGGCACGCCACGTGTAGAGCAGCAGCGAACCACCAATAACTATCAGCAGGAATATCAGGATAAAGACACCCCGTGCCGGATCAGAGGCAAAAGAGTGTACAGAGGTGAGTACACCTGAGCGAACCAGGAAGGTACCCAGCAAACTTAGTGAAAATGCTGATATGGCTAACAATACTGTCCAGCTTTTAAATGCACCACGCTTTTCAGTGACGGCCAGGGAGTGGATCAATGCCGTACCAATCAGCCAGGGCATGAATGAGGCATTTTCCACCGGATCCCAAAACCACCAGCCGCCCCAGCCCAGCTCATAGTAGGCCCACCAGCTTCCAAGGACGATGCCGAGGGTTAAAAAGACCCAGGCAACCGTAGTCCAGGGGCGTGACCAGCGAGCCCATGAGGCATCCAGTCGTCCACCAAGAAGTGCCGCTATGGCGAAAGCAAAGGCAACCGAAAAGCCCACATAACCCATATAGAGCATGGGGGGATGGATCGCCAGGCCGGGATCCTGAAGCATCGGGTTAAGCTCGCCACCTTCGGAAGGCACCGGAAAGGTTCTATCGAAGGGATTTGAGGTCAGTAGCATGAACAGCAGAAAGCCGATACTGATCATACCCATCACAGAAAGTACTCTGGATACCATCTCCAGTGGCAGATTGCGACTGAAACTGGCAATGGCAACACTCCAGCTGGCAAGCAGGAAGGCCCATAGTAGTAATGATCCCTCATGAGCACCCCAAACTGCAGATATCTTGTAGATGTCTGGCAATTTGGTATTGCCATGCTGAGCCACGTAGATTACTGAAAAATCGTTGCTCAGAAAGGCATTTGTCAGAATCAAAAGGGAGATAGCCAGAAACACAAACTGGCCCCATGCCAGGCTGCGAGAAGCGGCCATCCATGAGGCGTTATGGGTGTAAGAGCCGATTAAAGGTACCACTGCCATGGTAACTGCCAGGCAGAGGGAGAGTATTAGGGTGAAATGTCCTAATTCCGGGATCATTGAATGCTGGCCTGAGGTTGAGTGTTACCAACGCCCTCATCATGTGCAGTCTTCAAAGAATCTGCGACTTCTGGGGGCATATAGTTTTCATCATGTTTAGCCAGCACTTCGCTGGCGATGAAAATACCATCCTGATTGAGCTGTCCCATAGCAACTATGCCCTGACCTTCACGGAACAGGTCGGGCAGAATGCCGGTATATTCCACGGTAACGGCTTCCGCATTATCAGTGACCGAGAAGGCCGTGGTAAGGCCATCGGGTTTGCGTTTGACACTTTCATTCTGAACCAGGCCGCCAATGCGGAATGGGTGTGCAACCGGAGCTTTGCCTTCAACTACTTCGGAGGGTGAAAAGAAGAACATCAGATTTTCGTCAAATGCGTTCAATGCCAGCCAGGTGGCAACACCTATACCAGCTACCATTAAACCGATCAGTGTAAGTCGTTTTTTACGTATGGGATTCATTTCTCTACTTTCCTGGCCCGACGAATTTTTCGGGCGATATCAGTTAATGCGCGTTTTCTTTGCAGCAAAGGAGCAACAATATTGGCAACCAGAACGATGAGCGCCAGAAGGAAGGAGGGCCAAACGTAGACTGCGTAGCCACCCATTGCGAAAAATTCACTCATTTCGCCTCCTGCTCAACCATTTCCAATACCCAGCGGCTGTTTCTTTCACGTTCAACAATTTCTGCGCGCGCGCGCATTAAGACCACAGCGCCATAGTAAAGTTTAAATGAGATAGCCATGGTCAGCAGAGGGATTAGCATCCTGATATCCATGGAGGGTTTACTGAATTTTGTGACCGAGGCTGTCTGGTGCAAGGTGTTCCACCATTCGACCGAATAGTGAATCACTGGAATATTAACCACGCCCACCAGGGCAAGGATTGAAACCGCTCTGGCAGCAACCCTTTTGTCTTCGATTGCGCTGTGCAAAGCGATGATGCCGAGATAGAGAAACAGCAATAACAGCTCAGAGGTCAGTCGAGCATCCCAGACCCACCAGGTGCCCCACATGGGCTTGCCCCATAGAGAACCTGTTGCCAGGGCAAGGAATGTAAAGGAGGCGCCGACAGTGGCGCTGCTGATAACCACTATTTCAGTGATTTTTATCCGCCACACCAGGCTGATCAATCCAGAAACCGCCATCACGACATAGATGAACATTGACATCCAGGCGGCTGGAACATGGATGTACATGATGCGATAACTTTCGCCCTGCTGATAGTCAGGAGGGGCCACGAACAAACCATAGTAGAGGCCGACCACCAAAGTGATCAGAAAACTGACCATGAACCAGGGAACCAGTTTACCCGCAACGTTATAGAAATAGCGGGGAGAACCCATTTGATGAAAGAAGCGTATGATCATATCAACTTAGACTAATTCTCAGTGAAGCGGCAGTGGCCAAGGGCGCCAGTACCAGGGAGCCTACCAATATCGCTGCCAGAATAGACAATTGCGCGGTGATTGGTATGCCGATTATGGCTGTTTTAACAGCATCTGTAGCAAATATCAGCACTGGAACATATAAGGGTAAGACCAGCAGCGAAAGAATCACGCCGCCACGTCTCAACCCGACAGTCAGTGCAACCCCAACAGACCCAATGAGGCTGAGCACAGGTGTTCCCAGTATTAAGGTTAGCATCAGGGTGGGAATGGCAGATCCGGGGATGTTCAATAACACCGCCAGTAGGGGGGCAACGATAAACAGGGGTAAGCCTGTCACGAGCCAATGGGCCAAAATCTTCGCCAACACCAGAATGGAGACGGGGTGGGCACTCAACATAAACTGTTCAAGAGAGCCGTCATCAAAATCAGAACGGAACATGCTGTCCAGAGAGAGTAGGGAGGCCAGCAGTGCGGCGACCCAGATAACCCCAGGACCTACAGCTTCGATAAGTTTGGCGTCGTTGCCGATGCCAAGAGGGAACATCGCGGTCACCAGAACAAAAAACAGCATTGGATTGACCAGCTCTGAACGTCGGCGATAGGCGAGCAACAGATCCCTTTTCAGGAGCAGGCTAAAAGCGCTGGTTAGGGAGAGTGTACTCATCTTTCAGACAGATTTACGCGCACCAGTTCGACCTCATCCCTAAAGCCAACTCGATGGTGAGTGGTCATGGCAGCCATGCCGCCTTGGTTGAGGTGCCCCTCAAACAGTCGCTCCATATGTTCTATGCCTTTACGATCAAGTGAGGTGAATGGTTCATCGAGTATCCAAAGCTTTGCGTCGGTGACCAGCAGGCGTGCGATAGCGAGTCTACGCTGCTGTCCTGCTGAAAGATTACGGGTAGGTACATCTTCGAAGCCGTAAAGACCAACCTGTTCCAGTGCATGCTCCAGGTCTATACCCTCTTTGGCCTTGCCCAGACCTTGGGCAATACGTAGATTCTCCAGGGGTGTCAGGTCGAGTTTTGAGCCATCTTTGTGTCCAAGATAGGCTATGTGTTCATGGAACTCTGGGCCCTGCATGAAAATATCTTTACCTTCCCAGAGTAATTTACCGGATTCGGGGAGGCGAATGCCGCATAAGATCCTCAATAGTGAGGTTTTGCCACTGCCATTTCTACCCTCAAGAACCAGGGCTTGTCCAGGATTGATCGTAAAATCAAGATCCTCGAACAGCATTCGATCGTCCCTTATGCAGGAGAGGGCTCTCGCTTCAAATGTCGCAGTGGAATGGGGGGAAGATGAGGTTGTCACAAGTTTAGTCGTTTATCTTTATCGTATTTATAAGGCCAGATAATATAAATTCAGCCGGCACAGCCAGGACTGCTTTCATCTCGCAAATACAGAATAAGCCAGTTCCGGACTCTCTGTACGCTTAACAGCCTCTATTTTTAATGTTTTGTTAGCAGAACCTAGCCTGACAACAATACCTGAACTCACACAGGAGTCTCAACAAAAAAAAGCTTTGGGCCAATTAGCCGAGTGAATTATCCGTTCAATCTATATGTGTGGGTTAATATTCCCAAACTAGGACAGCGGAATGCCAGAATTTATTCAACATCGAACTGTTTTTTACTCATAAATCGGTATTAGGTCACGAAAATCGATGGGACCTACCATTTGATAAAGCGATACAGGATGTTGCAAGTGTGGTGTTTGGATACGCACTCCTGAAATCAGGTGTGCATAGAGTAGATCTTAGGAGGCTTGTGGCGCCTTGATAATGACTTGCTCTTGTTCAAAACTCTGGAGATTAGGGGTTCTGTCAGCAATGTTGGACGTTTGCCAAAAGAGAGTCATGCAGAAAGCGACTGCCAACATTAAAAGAAATTTCACCGATTGTACCCCCGGAACATTGTATGGTGGTGAAATGGTAATGCCTTATCAGGCAGAATTTTTATGAGGTGGAATATATAGTAATTACCCTGACTCCGCTAGTGTAGGAAGCAATTGATTTTGATCCAGGTCACCAAAAGGGAGTCTTTCGGCTATTTTTTTAGCTGTATTAGTATTTGATTATTCTCTATTTTGACAGGAAATGTAGCAATTGCCTCTGTAGCCGGGTCTTCCAGAGGTAGACCTGTTTTAAGACAAAAGCGGCTACCATGTAGAGAACATTTAATGTTTTGTCCTTGAATGCAGCCAAGATAGAGCGAAACATCCTCATGGCTGCATTGATCATTCACAGCGTATATTTGACCTTCTGCGTTGACGATCAGATAGCGATGTTGTTCGAAATCGAATCGCTTCATTTTGCCTGGAGGCAATTCATCAGCGGCTGCGACCTTGATCCATTGTTCCTGCATTTTTACATCCACTATACGAGCCGTTCAGCAGCTCTACCTGAATCCAGAACCTGTCGAACCTGGGCGGCAGCTTTTTCAAGGGAATCATGTCGGCCAGCATGCCATAGAGACAATGAACAGCTGTAGACCAGTGAGTCATAGGCAGGGCCTGGTTCACCTTGAAGCGCACGCAAGCCGGTATCAGCGGCCAGTTGTGCTGCTTGTGAGACATCAGATATACGTGCGACGTCATCACCGCTGTTATTGATGGCGGGATGATCAGGTAAGGGAACAGCGCGAACAGACTGCTTGATCGACAGGCTTTCCGGAGAGATTTCCACCGCTTGCTCCTCTCCCATATCGTCATAGCGAAAGAGCATACCCTGCTGTCTCAATGAGGGGATTACACCACCCTCTGTGCCGCGCACCAATAGGCATCCCTCAAATTCTGCAAAGCGAGCAAGTGAAGCATATTTTGCTGGATATGGCTTATGAACATAGCCGGTGACCAGGTGAGTCTTTTTTTGTGCTGTAATCGGTTTTGCAAGAACTTCAACCGTTGTCAGTACCTGACGTTTGATAATTCTTTTGCGAATGTCGGTCAGGTCGTGAAGGCCCGGACAGAAGGTTTTTTGATCCACATAGGCCCATCCTGACTCGGGATTCTCAATGCGGGATACCGCTTCATCCAGACTCATATCGACATTGATACCTGCTGCCTGAAGAATATGGCGGTGGGTGACACCAAACTTGGGACCTACTGCATCGAGGCCGTGGCTGACACAGGGCAGTCCGCAAGCAGCGAGGAGAGCCGGAATCATCGGGGCAACAGGCAGATTTCGATTCATGCCGTCATAGGGGTCAGCCAAAGAGATCAGCTCCTCTACGTTGGCTGTACGACTATCAGAAATATTCAGAATCGCCTCTAAAGCACCCTTGTTTTCATCATCGGTTTCCCGCTTCATACGCAGAGCTATCAGAAAAATAGCGGTCTGAACATCGTCGATCTCACCTCGAAGAATAGCTGACATACCCTCCCTGGCCTCATCCAGTGAGATATCTTTGCTCAGTTCCGGGCCAGTGGCGATGCGTTGAATAATGGAGTGCATCAAAGTTGCTGAAGTATTGTTTGTCATTTCTACTACCTGACGGCTTGGGGGCCTGCCGAATGATCTATTAGAGATAGGTTTGCGGGGGAGTATAAAAAACTTAGTAAAATTGTCAAGAATTACTGCCGGACACTCCGTGGGGTGTTTTTTTGGCAAACGCGGTAGCTGTTAGCCAATGGGAGCTGTGGAGATCCCCAGGAATCGCCAGTCAAGCAAGCAAAGTCCGAGGCTAGCGAACCTGAGCAGGAAAAGCCTAGCGGTGCAGTACCGAAGTCAATACATGGTTATATTCAAAGAATACAGAGTAACTCGGATAGTCCCAACGGGTGATAGGGGGATCGCCCACACTGGGATGGGCTGCGCTGGGTTGACCGAATCGCTGACTTACCTGGTCCATTGTCATACTGCGGCTAGGACGGGGTATCCCCTCTTCACTGTTGATCGGTGCAGTGTCGATTGAATCAATCAACAGCACTTCCGCAGTGACGGATTGAGATATCAGGCAGGCAAACAGGGTGATGGATAGGGCGGTAATGCGAAAACTCATCTGAGCAACTCCGAATTTGTCTCTTCAAGAAGGAATATAGCACTCTTGTCTAACTATAGGAAACCATGAGCAATTAATCGGAATGAAAAGCGTGAACTGCATAAAACCCAGATGCAGTTGACAGATTTCATAATCTAATCAATTCAGGTAATTTTTTTTGCCAGGGTATGCGGTTTAGTGGCAACTTTGTGTTTTAATGCCGAGCTATGTTTAAACCGATCGAATTATTTATCGGCCTGCGCTATACACGAGCAAAACGTCGAAATCACTTCATCTCCTTTATCTCAATGATCTCCATGGTCGGGATCATGCTTGGGGTTGTGGCTTTGATTGTTGTGTTATCAGTTATGAACGGCTTTCACAAAGAGATCCGTGAACGGATTCTCGGAATGGCCTCCCATGCAACAATTTCCGGCGTCAATGGGGAGCTGACAGATTGGCGGGAAGTTCAATCTGAAGCTGCCAAATATCCCCATGTGATCGGAGAAGCCCCCTATGTTGAGGGGCAGGGCATGTTGATCAGTGGTCAGAAAGTCAGTGGTGTGCTGTTGAGGGGGATCTTGCCAGAAGAGGAAGGTGAGGTCTCTGAAGTTATATCATCCATTATCCATGGATCGATAGAGACATTGCAGCCAGGAGATTACGGTATTGTTCTGGGGCGTGAACTTGCTTCAGTTCTGGATGTTGGAGTTGGCGATAGGGTCACCCTGGTAACGCCACAGGTCAACGTAACACCTGCCGGGATAATGCCACGATTGAAACGTCTCAGGGTCAGCGCCATTTTTCAGGTGGGTATGGGAGAGTATGACCGTGGTGTTGCTATTCTGCATATCATAGATGCAGCGAAACTGATGCGTTTGCAGGATGGGATTACCGGTATTCGATTGAAATTGGATGATCTCTATCTGGCACCTCAGGTTTCCCGTGAGTTGGCGATGAAGATGGGGGGCTATTACCGTATCAGCGACTGGACTATGCAGCATCGAAACTTCTTTTCTGCACTAAGAACCGAGAAACGGATGATGACCATTATCCTCTCCCTGATCGTTGCTGTGGCAGCTTTCAATATAGTTTCGACAATGGTTATGGTTGTTACTGATAAGCAGTCGGATATTGCAATCCTGCGTACCTTAGGCGCATCACCCCAGTCGATTATGGGGATTTTTATGGTTCAGGGGGCGACAATCGGTATTGTAGGTAACATTCTAGGAATGGCCGGGGGCATGCTGCTGGCCCACAATGTGGAAGAGATTGTGAGTTGGATAGAGCGCACATTGAGCGTCGACTTTCTCGATCCCAGTATCTACTACATCACCAAGCTGCCATCAGATCCCCATACCAGCGATATGTTGTTTATTGGTGGCATGGCCTTTCTGATTACGCTGATTGCAACACTCTATCCAGCGTGGAAAGCATCCCGCACCCAGCCTGCTGAGGCATTGCGATATGAGTGAAGCTGGTTTAGTACTGGAAGCCAGTAATCTGGTCAGGACTTTCGCACAAGGTGATCTCTATGTGGAGGTTCTGCAGGATGTCTGCTTGCAGTTAAAAGAGGGGGAGCGGGTAGCCATCGTTGGGGCATCCGGTTCAGGAAAGAGCACTTTACTGCACTGCCTTGGTGGACTGGATAGACCGGATTCAGGCTCGATCATCCTCAATGGTCAGGATCTGCTGAGTCTCAATGAACGGGATAAAGGAAAGTTAAGAAATCAAAGCATGGGCTTTGTCTATCAATTTCACCACCTGCTACCGGAATTTACCGCTTTGGAAAATGTGGCGATGCCACTGTTGATAGGTGGTCAATCGGTCACTAGTGCCCGGGATCAGGCGGCTGAAATGCTGCAACAGGTTGGTTTGGCCAAGCGGACACACCATAAACCCAACGAACTCTCTGGTGGTGAGCGCCAACGGGCCGCATTGGCAAGAGCCCTGGTTCACCACCCAGCTTGTGTTTTAGCCGATGAGCCAACAGGCAATCTGGATAGAAAAACAGCAGAGCAGGTCTATGAATTGATGTTACAGCTTAATACAGAGCGTAAGGTCAGTTTTATCGTGGTCACTCATGATGTGGATCTAGCCGCGCGCATGGATCGGACGTTGCATTTAGTAGATGGCAGATTAGCTAATCAGTAGCTCTAAACATATTGAGTAAATCAGTGGCCCTGCAGAAAGGCTCATTTAGAGACTTTTGGGGATGGACATCTACGTCGTCGACTTTTCCATTTTTCTATTACTCGCCAGCGCCAGATCCATAGAATCAGACTGTAACCAATGATTGATGAGATTGTGGCGCAGACCAGTGAGCCGACGATCAGAGGGATCAAAATATCAAAACCGGCGCTCTGCAGCCATTCCACGCTGAATTGGAAAGGCTCCAGTGTCGCTTCATCACCAGTGATTGAAGTTCCTACCCGGTATGCGAAATAAAACATAGGGGGGATGGTGATTGGATTGGTAATCCATACCAAGACAACAGAGAGAGGTAGGTTGACCCGGAAAAAGATGGCTGCGGCAGCTGCAAAAACCATCTGAAAAGGGAAGGGCAAAAAGGCCATGAAAAGGCCTACTGCGAATGCGCCTGAGACAGAGTGTCTATTCAGGTGCCAGAGGTTGGGGTCATGGAGTAGATTGCCAAATATCTGCAGGTGTTTGTGATTACGCACCTGGTCGTGATGGGGCAGCAGACGTTTGATGAGTCGTTTTGGCATGTCTGTTGTTAAAAAACGGTCTCAATGGCTATTAGTGGGTGCAACCGGATTGCAAGCATCAGCAAAGCATGGGAAATGTCCTCTGCTGGTTGATCTAAAAACTGATTCTTCCATGAAAAACTCTTGAGATACTAAAAGATAGAGTATACCTGATGGAAAGGGAATGGATGGTGACAAGGAGAAGTCATGAATTGGATTCTTATCTGTTTTGTTATAGGGGCAACACTGTTTCATCAACTGGATGCCCTGCCTGGGTTAAAGTGGCTGTCACTACTTCTATTTGTACCATTCCTTTGGCGATTCACTCAGTTACGTCCATGGCTGGGGCTTTTAATAGGCCTTGCATGGAGTCTACTTCATGCCAGCTTCTCCCTGCAACAGCAGTTGCCTGTCTCATTAGAACGTAGTGATATGGTTCTGCAAGGGGTGGTGGATTCCCTGCCCGTAAAGCGTGGTCTTATTTCTCATTTTCGGATGCGTGTAATCTCGCTTCATGATGCTGACGATGTGGCGTACAAAATTTCTCATGTCCAACTCAGTTGGTACGGCGCCCACCAACCACTGAAAGTCGGAGATAGCTGGCGTTTGAAGGTGAGATTAATCCGGCCAAGAGGCACTCAGAATCCTGCAGGATTCGATCATGAACGTTGGCTGTTTCTACAGCAGATTGATGCCAAAGGATATGTTCGGAAGTGGCAGGGAAATGAGCAAATTGATGCTGTATTGATTCCATCATGGATAGGGCGCTTACGTCAAAGCATTGCCGGTGCCATAGACCACTATACAGATGCACCTCAAGCTGCGGCACTATTGAAGGCGCTGGCTGTCGGTGACAAGCGGGGCATCGATCAACAAGCCTGGCAGGTCTTTAGCAGCACGGGAACCAACCATCTGATGGCGATATCCGGTTTGCATGTCGGTTTGGTTGCCGACTGGTTACTGATTACAGGATCCTGGCTCTGGCGTCGTAGCAGCAGGCTATGTTTGATCTGGCCAGCACTCAAGGCGGGTGCCCTGATCGCTCTGCTGGGAGCAATAGGCTACGCCGCCTTAGCAGGATTTACGCTCCCCACACAACGTGCACTGCTGATGTTGGTGACCACCCTTGGTGCAGTGATTCTTGGGTATCGTGTGCAGTTTGGACGAAGCCTGCTGCTTGCCCTGTTTCTGGTTGTCCTGATCGATCCATTGGCAACGCTGAGTATCGGTTTTTGGCTCTCTTTCATCGCTGTGGCAGTGATATTGTGGCATATGGGAGGGCGAGTTGTTCCAATGCGTGGTTGGCGCCAGGGAGTGCGAATACAGCTGGCCGTTACCCTGGGGTTACTGCCGGTGCTGTTTCTCTTCTTTGGTCAGGTCTCTATGATCTCGCCCTTGGTCAATCTGATAATGGTGCCTTGGTTCAGTATGGTTTTAGTGCCGATGATGCTGATTGGTTTACCTGCTTTGCTTATTCCTGAGTTGGCCCAGATCTGGTTTAACTGGCTCGGCACCCTCTCCGGGATGACCTTCGATACCCTGCAATGGTTCTCAACTCTGTCGTTCGCGGTCTCTGAATTGCCGGCACAAGAGACGCTCTTCTGGTTCTCTGCTTTGGTTGGGTGCCTGCTTCTGATTATGCCCAGTGGCATTCCCGGCCGGGGGATGGGGATCTGGCTTTGTCTGCCTGTTCTGCTATCGACACCGGAGCGGCCAGAAGAGGGTGAATTATGGTTCACACTACTGGATGTGGGTCAGGGGCTGGCTTGTGTTATAGAGACCAGTAATCATTTGATAATCTACGACACAGGACCAAAGCGTGGTACAGCTCAGGATGCGGCTGAATCAGTTATCATTCCGTTCCTCAGATCGCGTGGTCACGACCAGATCGATCTTTTACTGGTGAGTAATGGAGATAGGGATCATGCCGGGGGTTTGGAGACGCTCGTCAAAGCGATTCCTACTGAGAGAATATTGGCTGGAGAGCCGGAGTTGATTGATCAGGCTCAACCCTGTCGCGCTGGAGAAGCGTGGTCATTGGATGGTGTCAGTTTTCAGATACTCCATCCAACCGCAGAGGCAAGCTATAAGAGACGTAATGATCGTTCCTGCGTGTTGAAGATAGTCAGCGGCGATTGGGGCATTCTGCTTCCGGGAGATATTGAAAAAGCGGCTGAAGAGCAATTGATAGATCAGAGCCCTGAGTATTTGAAATCGAAACTGATCGTGGCACCACACCATGGCTCAAACAGCTCCTCATCCCCTGAGTTTGTGACCGCTGTCGATCCTGAGTGGGTTCTATTTTCAACTGGGTACAAAAACAGCTATGGTTTCCCCAGACCTGAGGTAATTGAACGCTGGCGGCTTCAAGGTGCTGATAATCTGAATACGGCGCTGAGCGGTGCGATTGAATTTCGAATTGCAGCTGGAGAAAAAAATCCACTGCCTCGGCTCTACCGGGTGTTAAATGGTCGATACTGGCACAATAGGGAGTGAATATCGGGCTCTCCCAGAGGCGCAACGAATCGCTTCCTATGGGCCTGTCCACAAGCGCCATTGGCTGTGTTAGGCTTGCGTGATCTAGAGACTGCTAGTCGCCGCTCGTATTGCTTGCCAATGAGACTTGTGGTGCGGACGAGAGTTGCCGAATTTACTGCACGGCACATTAGGAACATGGCCTGATCGAGCGATCTGTTAGTGAAATGCAATAAAAGGAAAAGGATAAGTGTTTGAACTTGTAAAATCGGGCGGATGGCTGATGCTGCCTATCATCATCTGTTCCATCGTTGCATTGGGTATCGTCATTGAGCGTTTCTGGTCCCTGCAGCACAAAAAGGTTATGCCGGATTATCTGATGAAGCAGATTCTACAGCTTCACCAGGAGAATAAACTGAGCCTGGCGGACTTGAACAAGTTAAAAAGCAGTTCACCTCTGGGAAGAATACTTGCCGCTGGGCTGGTCAATCGAAATCATGACAAAGATGTGATGAAAGAGGCGATCGAAGAGGTTGGGCGTCAGGTTGTGCACGAGCTTGAACGTTACCTCAATACATTAGGCACGATTGCATCGATCTCTCCACTGCTCGGCCTGCTTGGTACGGTCATCGGCATGATCAAAGTCTTCAGCGTCATTGTGACTTCAGGAGTAGGTGATCCCGGTGTTTTGGCGGGAGGTATCTCTGAAGCCCTGATAACTACAGCTGCGGGGCTTTCTGTAGCAATACCCAGCCTGATGTTTCATCGTTATTTTACTGGCCTGATCGACAGACTGGTGATCGGTATGGAAGAGCGGGCATTGAAGATGGTCGAAGTGATACACGGTGAGAGAGAGCGCTGAAATGAATTTCAGACTGAAGCCTCGAAAAACACCTGAGGTGGATATCACGCCACTTATCGATGTTGTGTTTTTATTGTTGATATTTTTCATGGTATCGACAACCTTCGAACATGAGAGCCAGATCCTTATCGAACTACCCGAAGCGACCGGTGAGGAACTTCAGCGTGAAAAGAATGAGCTGGATATAACCATCAATATTGCCGGAACCTTTTTTGTCAATCAGAGAGAAGTTGTCAATACAGAAATCGAAACCTTGAAAATGGCAATCAGTAAAGCCATTGGTGAAGAGGGGAATATCCCGGTGATTATCAATGCAGATGCTCGTACCCCCCACCAGTCGGTGATGACCGCAATGGATGCAGCGAGTCAGCTTGGTTTGACCAAGATGACATTTTCAGCCCATAAGCCGGCAGAAGAGTGAGGCTTTCTCTACATTGAATTGGATTGAATCTTCCTGGCAGGAGCGGCGACTTTCAACGCTGTTACTGTTGCCTTTGAGTGGCTTGTTTTGCCTGGTTGCTCTACTAAGAAGATGGTTCTATCGGTTGGGTCTCTTCAGTAGTCGGAGTGTGGGAAAGCCGGTGATCATTGTTGGCAATATCACAGTGGGAGGCACTGGAAAAACGCCACTCATCGTTTGGATGGCTCAGCAACTGACTGAGTTGGGCTATAGGCCAGGCATTATCACAAGAGGCTATGGTGGTCAGTCGAAGAGCTGGCCTTGTGAAGTCACATCCGATAGTGGTGCAGGGCAGGTGGGTGATGAAGCGATATTGCTCAAACGACATAGTGGATGTCCAGTCTATGCAGGGCCAGACCGCCCAGAAACTGCAGAACAGTTAATTTCCAACTACCAATGTGATCTCATTCTCTCTGATGACGGATTGCAGCATTACGCGTTGCAACGGGATCTGGAAATTGTTGTGATTGATGGTCAGCGTCGTTTTGGTAACGGCTACTGCCTTCCCGCCGGCCCCTTGCGAGAGACCCCAAAAAGAGTGAATAGTGTTGATTTGGTGATTGTAAACGGCCAAGCCAATACAGATGAATACCAGATGAGTGTTACAGGCAAGATGGCAATCCCTCTTAACGGAGAGTTGGCTGCTAAGGCCCTGGTCGAGTTTTCAGGGAGCCGTGTCGATGCAGTAGCGGGTATTGGGAATCCTGAGCGATTTTTTTCTATGCTTGAACTATCAGGGCTCAGGGTTGATCGCCATGTTTTTCCAGATCATCATCCCTTTTCCGCTGATGATTTGGCCGCTTATCGTGACAACACAGTTCTCATGACCGAGAAAGATGCTGTAAAGTGCGAAAAGTACGCTCAATCTAATCACTGGTATGTACCTGCGACTGCGAAGGTAGATCCTGAATTCGAACAACTATTTTTGACGAAGGTAAAAAGGCTCTTAGATGGACAGAAAACTGCTTGATATTTTGGTTTGCCCTGTATGTAAGGGAAAACTCCTGTATATGAAAAAAGAGCAAGAGCTGATATGCCGCGCTGATCGATTGGCCTATCCCATACGTGACGAAATACCTGTCATGTTGGAAGAAGAGGCGAGGAAATTAGCAGCAGATGAAGAGATTCCAGAAGGATAAAACGATGGGTTTCAAAGTTGTCATTCCTGCCCGATACGCTTCAGTTCGCCTGCCTGGAAAACCGTTGCTGCCGATTGCCGGTAAACCGATGATTCAGCATGTTTTTGAGAGAGCTGTCGAGAGTGGAGCCGAAGAGGTGGTTGTTGCCACAGACAGTCAGCAGATTGCAGATGTCTGTGGGACATTCTCAGCAGATATCTGTATGACATCAGCAGATCATCGCAGTGGCTCTGATCGTATTGCTGAGGTGGTGGCACTGAAAAATTGGGGGGAGGATGAGATTGTGGTCAATCTGCAGGGAGACGAACCCTGTATGCCGCCTGAGCTGCTGACTCAGGTTGCAGATGATATGAGTCGACACGAAGTCGCAGGTGTCACTACCTTGTCTGCTGCGATCACTGATCGAAATATGTTGTTTGACCCCCATGTGGTCAAAGTTGTGACGGATCAGCAGGGTTATGCGCTCTACTTCAGTCGTGCGCCCATTCCCTGGCATCGTGATGAGTTTTTGCAGGCTGAGAGCCCCTTACCCAAGGAGACCGGCTTTTCCCGGCATATCGGTCTGTATGCCTATCGTGCTGGCTATCTGGCACGTTTTGTTTCCTGGGAGCACGCCCCCATCGAAAGGGCGGAATCCCTGGAGCAGCTCAGGGTACTCTGGCATGGAGGCAGGATTCATGTCAGTAATGCTAAGGTCGATCCTGGTCATGGCGTGGATACACGTGATGATATTTCAAAAGTAGAAGCGCTTCTCCAGGGATCTCAGACAAATCCTTGAGATTTCCACACAGGGCAACAGTTCTATTCTCCCTTCCCTGGATTTAAAAATCTTCTCAAGAACGGGCAGGTAGGCCCGTTTTTGAACAATTTCCCGGATATTACACTTCCCTGTTGATGAGATTCCAAGTCATTGACAATTATCAAACAGTGTAAAATTATTCGACGCTACCCATGAAATAGGGCATTTAACCCATTGCGATTTAGGAATCAAAGGCATATCTGTCGAGATACTTTACACTGATCAAATTAATAACTGAGAGTGATTTATCAAGTAACAAAAATAACTTACTGTAATTAAAGGATAATATACTATTTGGCATGAACCGTGCAAATAATGAATCCCAATTAGGCTGAGATATAAAATGTGATGCAAAACCAGTTCATTTTTTTTATTACCAGCCGAAACACTGTTTAAATAAAACAAAATAATAAAAGGGAATATATGACCTTAATGAAAGACAAGTTGGGCAGTATCAGTCTGAATGAAATTTCCGCAATCAGACTCTCTTCTTCAGCCTTTCCTGTCACCGAAAGGGAGCTCACTTCAGGCATATCTATCAACGACAAGGTCAAGCCAACCGATCCTCATCTATCAGACGGCTTAGCCTGTCTCAAAAAAACCAGTCACACCTCTCACCCCTTTGTAACTTCAGAGGAGGAGGAGAGAAAGCGCATATCCCGGGAACTTCATGATGGTCTAGGACAGCTACTTACCGGTATGGGTCTCCATGTGCAGCGTTGCCTGAATGATTGTGATGAAAATCAGGATCAGGCAATGCCGGCTGAACATCGCGATTCACTTGAGGCTATATCCTCAATGGTCAAACAGGCGATGTCTGAAGTCAGGTCAATCTGCAGTGCTATTCGACCTGCCATACTTGATGATCTTGGGGTGCTTCCTGCTATCTCATGGCAGTGTCGTCAAATCTCTAAAATTTGCAGCGATACTCAAGTCGTAACCGATTTTGATGTTGATGAGAGCGCAATCCCTGATGACTACAAAAGTGTCATCTATCGTATTGTCCAGGAGTCACTGAATAACGCAGTCAAATATTCTAAAGCGAAGACAATCAGTGTCTCACTTTTACAGGCCCACGATGCGATTCATCTGCTGGTTATTGATGATGGTGTTGGTTTCGACCCTTCTGAAATTCAGGGTAAAATTGGCATGGGTCTGGTTGGTATGCGTGAGCGGGCAGAGTCAGTCGAAGGTAGAATCCGAATCGATACCGGAATCAATCAAGGCGTTCAGATTCGCGCATCTTTTCCACTCTAAACCGATCTTCTTAGCGGTTGATTATACCTTTCTCCAAGGCATAAGTGGTCAATGCAGAGACGCTGTGCAGATCGAGTTTCTTCATTAAATTCGCGCGGTGTTTTTCCACTGTTTTTACACTGATACAGAGATAGTCAGCCATGCTTTTATTGGTGTGGCCTTCTGCGATCAATTTCAGAATTTGGCGCTCTCTTTGGGTAATTGTGTCCCAGCGGGTAAGTGGTTCCTGATTGACATTGTTGGTATGTAAATAGCTGTTGACTACTTTCTCTGTAATTTCCGCACTCAGGTAGGTTTTTCCTTCCAGCACCCTTTCAGCCGCAACCATCAATTCGTTCTGGGTTGCATCTTTCAGTACATAACCATTGGCGCCAGCTTTAAGGCTTGCCAGTACATACTCTTCTTCATTGTGAACTGTAAGAACCAGGGCTTTAACTTCCGGCATTCTCTCTTTGATTTCCCTGACCGCATCCATTCCATTGAGACCAGGCATATTTAAATCCATAATCACAAGGTCGGGTTTGAGTTCTATGGTTCTTCGGATGGCATCCCGCCCGTTATCAGCTTCCCCAATAATCTCGAAATTTGGATTCGATGTGAGTAATGCCTTTAATCCGGCGCGCAGAATTGTGTGATCTTCTGCGATAAGGATATTCTTTTTATCTGAGCTCATGTTCTTCGTTTGTTCTCGAGCAGCCGGGCGTTAAAAGTTCAGGATCCATTGTTTTACACGCTTCCCTGAAAGTTTAGTTGGGGATGACCTCGAAGCAAGCTTGAATGTCATCAATAATTGTCAGTCAGGGAATTTAGATCGTCTATTCAAATTCAGATAACAGTTCAACAGCGTATCCAATTATTGCACTCAACCATTACCTGGTTGGCCACTAGAATGCAGACCCTCTTATTCCAAATGAGAGGCCAGGATTGCCTGGTCAAATTCCCTCCAACATAACTATTACATTTAACTGCGCTGTATACCATATCCCATCAATTGAACACCCTACCAGGTAGGTAGGGTTTCTACCCCGCTCAACTACATATTTTCAGACCCGCAGGGTAGGGGCGAACCCCGGCCAAAGGCGTAGTACCACTCAAAGACCATATATATAAGGAAACGTATGATTAGCTGCAAGTGCTGGTAAAGGGGCCAGTATATCTGGCTGGCTTGTATGCAAGCCCCGGAAAGTTTGTTGACCAATTAGGGTCTGGAGAAAGAAACCATGATAAACGAGAATCAGGGTTACAAAAACAGAGTAGCGATGATATTCATTATGCTGACTCTGCTTTTTTTAAGTACCGCAGTAAATGCTGCGCGTTTTAACCTGAATGTAGTGGATGGCGCAGGTAACCCAGTGGAAGGTTTCCGCTGGATGATTCAGGACGACACCACATTTCCGGTGGATCCTGCTGCCCCGGCGACGACTGCTGATGAGCTGCTCTCACTGAGCTTTCACAGGAGTTATGCACCTGTCGGAAAGGCACAGAATGATGCCAGAGGCATGAGTGGCAATACAGATCTCTCAAGTGTAGAGATTTTGAATGTTACTCCGGGTAGATACTATGTATCCGTGTTGCCCTACAGTGGTCATGGCATTACTGGTGGTTCGGTAACTGTATTACCAAACGCCAACGATCCGGATAACATGCTTGATGATCTGACGGTGACATCTCAGGCCTATCCGATTCCTACTGCACAGATCTCGATCTTTCTCTTCCATGATAACTATCCAATCAATGGTGCGCCTGATCTTCCAGAAGAGACCAATCCAGCGCCAGGTGAGCCTGGTCATGTGGATTGGACTCAGTTTAACCTCTTTCTCGAAGAGCCTGCCGGTCGTTATGGACAGGCTGGTGGACAGGTCATTCAAGACGCTTTCGGTAACTATCTCGGTACCTCCTATCGTGAAGATTGCGATATCAACGGTCAACCCGATACCGATGTATTCACCAATTTCATCTGCTACGTAGATGGCGCGCCGATTATTGATCAACTGGGTAACGGAACACTGCAGCCCAATGAAGACGGCCTGCTGCTTGTTAAAAACCTGGCGCCTGGTAAATATGGCATAATAATCAAGCCCCCGATCAAAGATACCAATGAAGCAACTGGTTGGCAGCAGACCAGTACCATCGAGGGCAGTAAGGTTATCGATGCCTGGGTCAAGGCAAATGAGCCTGCAGCTTTTGTTGAGTTCGGACCTCCTGGTCCACATGTCTTCGTCGGCTTCATTAAGTCGACTGCTGATGGTGGTTTTCCTGCGTTGACATCAACGCCAGGGGAACAGGTTGCCACCGTCACAGGTACGGTTACCGATATTCATATCTCCCGTCCTCCTTTTTCTCAGTTTTACAGTGGACGTGATTTTCCTGGTTGCTGGGTTGGTGTGAATGACATGGCTGCCGGTGGTGGTCAAGGTGTCTTCGCTACACCATGTATCAACAGTAATTTTTCAATTCCTGGTCTGAGTCCTGGTTCATATCAACTGGTTATTTTTGATGCCAACCTGGATGCAGTCATTAGTTTGCAGCCCTTTACCGTCGATCCGACTGGTGGTACCTGTAATCTTGGTGGCACCTGTAACTTTGGCGATGTAGGCGTCTTCAACTGGTTCTCCAGAGTCAATGCTGGCATTTTCTCTGATGAAGATCAGGATGGCTTCTGGGATCCAACTGAGGCCGGAATCGGGCCTGAGAGTCAGGATGTCTCACTGCGCTGGCGTGATGGCACCATCTATCAGAACTTTCCAACTGATGGTGAAGGCCTGGCGCCTTTCGATGAGAAGTTCCCCTTCTTTCATTGGTTGGTTGCGGAAGTCAGCTTTGCCAACAAGAAAGCTACCGGCGGTACTTTTGTAGTTGACGCTGGCGGTCCAGTGGACACCACCGCTACAGAGTTTCCAAGCTATGGTGAGCTGGTTCCTCAAGCCCAATGTACGGACTCATCCCAATACGATCCTGCGACCAACAGCTGTCCAGGATTTGAAGCCATCAACCCAAATACTGGTGATAATCTCTCTCGCACAGAGACCGGCCAGGTTTTGACGATGGGTATCCAGGGTTTTCTTGGACAAACCAATGTGATGCAATTTGGTAAGACCGACTATATCGGTTTCACCGAGGCTGATTTTACTGCTTTCCCACCTGTCCTACCGAAATTCGTTGGTGAAAATGGCGGCATTTCAGGTATGGTTTTCTATGCCACCACCCGTGCCGAAGACGATCCTAAGACTGCCGCTGCAGAAGTGTGGGAGCCTGGCATGCCAAGAGTGCAGCTGGCTCTATATGCAGATGGTGACATCGACTCCTTTCCAATAGGTGCCAGCTTCCCGAATGGAACTGATGCCTTTGGTGAAGCAACCTATGGTGATGTGGATTGGAATGGCGATGGTATCGCTCAACCTGATGACGGTGTAATCGATGATATCGATCTTAACGGCTGTGTCAGTTATGCCGACGTTAATAACTATCCATTCGATAACTTCCCTGGAGACGAGGATATAGATTACAACTGGTCCAATACGCCTGATGCAAATGGCGTTTGTATCCAGAATCCTGGTGCAGGTAACGGCGTATTTGATCTCAACGATGCACTGCAGGTCACTTACACTGACAGCTGGGACGACAGCATTCCAGAAGGGTGTCAGGGGCGAAACAATGTGGGTGTCGCTATTGTCGATCCTCCAATTGCTGATGACCGCTGTTTTGACGGACTGCGAAACTACAATCAGCTACGTGATGCTGTATTTGATGGTGGCTTTGCCTTTGCGGACTATGATCTTGGTCATCTGACCGCTATTGGTGGTAACACCGCAGCCGCTGTAGCAGACATCCAGAACTATCTGGTAAGTGCTGATGCCGCGGTTCGTGCGATCGATCCTGCTAAGGCGGATAACCTGCAACTAGGTATGCTGCCGAGCGACTACATCGTGCAGATGTCGACACCTCCAGGGTACGAAAACCTTAGAGAGGAACATAAGAACGTCGACTTCGGTGATGAGTACATCCCAGGTGAAGGCCAGGATTGGCGGGCTGATCTACAGGCTCTTCCACCATCATGCGTAGGTGAACCTCATGTTGTGCCCCAATATCTCACCATGGTCACTAAAGATGGCAGCGGTGATGCAGGAGTAGGTGATGCCAATCTGATCGATCCGGCTCTGGCTGGAGATGAAGGCGTCTATGCACCTTTCGCAGGTGATACTCGCCCATTGTGTGACATGAAACAGGTACCGCTCTCATCTGCACAGAATGCTGCAGCTGAGTTCTTCGTCATGACTCATGTACCAAAGGCAGGCAATATATCAGGTGTCATCCTGAACGATCTGGCCAATGAGTTCGATCCAAGCGCACCAAGCTTTGGTGAGAAGTATGCACCACCACATGTACCAGTCGCCTTCTATGACTGGAATGGTGATCTGGTGAACCGGGTCTATGCCGATCAGTATGGTCGTTTTGACGCTCTGGTGCCTTCGACCTCTACTGCCAATCTGCCGATGCCTTCCGGTATGTCACCTAACATGCTTGTCTCCTGCATGAACGACGCCGGTCCGATCAAGAATCCACAGTATGATCCAACTGCAGATACTGATGGTGATGGTATTGATGAGAACGGACAGTCGGCGCTGATTATCGATCCTTACTTTGATACTCAGTACAGCCAGTTCTGTTACACCTTCCAGTATATGCCGGGAACCATTACCTATCTGGATACTCCAGTGGTTCAGGTTGCGGCTTTTGCTGGTCCTGGACAGTTCCCGGTCGACTGCGAACGCCCAGACTCAACTCCGATGATCTCATCGGTGAAGCGTCGCAACAGCAGTGGCGGTGGCGGTCCTTTCGCTCTGCCAGGCCAGGAGATTCGCATCAACTCTATGGGTAACAACGTTGTTGTACCTAATCCAGAGTGGGATGGTGCTGATCTGGCGCTGAAGACAACGACCCGTGACTATCGCTTCTCAGCAGCTGCTGAAGCCTGGATTGAGGACGCCACTGGCACTCGCTCCCAGCTGACAGTAACAGGTGGAAACGGTAACCGGATCTTCGCAGCCATACCCGCCGGTACAGCAGCAGGTGAATATCAACTGACCGTTATTAATAGTGATGGTGCTGAAACACCTATCGGTGTAACACTGACAGTTGGTGTTGATGTTAACGGCACTGAGATGGGTCTGCGCGGTAATGGTACCTACTACAACGTAGTCAATATTCCAAGCGCCCAATATCCTACTATTCAGTCAGCTATTGGTAATCCACTGGAAGGTCAGCCTGGTGTTGAAGCTGGTGATCTGATTCTGGTTGCACCTGGTGTGTACGATGAGATGGTCATTATGTACAAGCCGGTTAAGCTCCAAGGCTGGGGCGCTGGTGCAGTAACCATCAATGCCAGAAAGTCACCGACTGAGAAGATTATCGCCTGGCGTGCACTTGCCCAATATCTGGTGGATGATGGTTCCATTACCCAGACACCAGGTCAGGTAAATGCACCTTTCGGTTTTCCTGGTCTGAACAACGGCGCCTTCCCAACGGAAGAGGGTGCAGGCGTGTTTGTTGCCGGTGTACGTAACGGCATCAACCGCTTTGGTCATCCCCGTAACCGTGGTGCCAGAATCGATGGTTTCACCATAATCGGTGCCAGCACCGGTGGCGGTATCATCGCCAATGGTTTTAACCAGTTCCTGCATATCGCTAACAATCGTTTGACTGCCAACTCAGGCTTCAACGGTGGTGGTATTCGTATCGGTCATCCTGACCTGACACACGCCATTGCCAATGAAAACGATCCTAGCTTTGTGGATGGCAATCCAAACCAGGCTGTTGGCTCATTGGTCTATGATGACGCGGTCAACGACCGAGTTCGTATTCACCATAACCACATCAGCCAGAACGGTACCCTTAACGGTGCAGGTGGCGGTATCTCTCTGAATACCGGCAGCGACAGTTATCGTGTACAGAAGAACTGGGTATGCGGCAACTTCAGCCAGGGCGGCGGTGGCGGTATCGCTCACCAGGGTCTCTCTCGTAACGGTCTGATCGAGGATAACACCATCCTTTTCAATGAGACCTTCCGTCAGACTCCCGGCAGTGCGCCGGCAGGTGGTGGTATCCTGGTTACAGGTCTGCCAGCACTTATTCCAGAGGATGAGACAGGTCTGCTGCTCTCACCTGGAACAGGTCATGTCACCATCGACGCCAACCTGATCCGGGGTAACCTGGCAGGTGCCGGTGACGGTAGCGGTATCATGCTCTCCAGCATCAATGGTCAGGATATTGGCCAGAATCTGGGTGCACGTGGTCCCTGGTATCGTGTCTTGGTCTACAACAACATGATCGACAACAACGTTGCTGGTGTAGCAGGCGCCTTGGCCCTGTTGGATTCACCTAAGGTCTTTATCCGTAACAATACAGTCGCCAACAACGACTCTACAGCTACCGGATCTCAGGCCTTCGCACCTGGCTCACCAAATCTCTCCACAGCTATGCCAGCGGGTATCGTCTCCCGTTATCACAGTGATGTGATGGATCAGCTGCTGAACCTGGATGAGAACTTTGGTGATGTATTTGTCGATCCGGATGTGTTTGGTAATCGCCCACAGGGTTCTGATTTCTCTGATCCGATCCTGCGTGACTCGATTGTCTATCACAACCGTTCATTCTTCTGGACCAACTTTGATGATCCAAACACATTGGTGATTGAAAACAGTCTGGTACCAGTGACCTGTGACACGCCTGCGGCACCTGTCGGTAACGCTAACTGCGATATCGCGACAGTGGCCTCGATGGATGATGTTTCCCGTGATCTTGCGGTGTTGAACGGTCTTGGAGTAAGCCCTGATTTTAGTCTCAATCCGATTAGATCACTGCTCCTGGCAGGTACGCCTTACAGTACAAATAACACCTATATCACTGGTGATCCTGGCTTTGCCAACGAGTACTTCAACGTAGGACGTAACAACACCTTGCTGTTCAACGAAGCGATTGGGCTGCAGACAGCAGCGGCTTTCGACGAGGGTGGCAACTTCATTCAGGTAGCTTTTGGTCCGCTCTCTCTAGTAGAGCCGGGAACAGCTGGAGCAACCCTGTTTGATTACCATCTGGCTGTTGGTTCAGATGCAATCAACAACGGTGGCAGTACCCCTGCCAACGGTCGGTTGAGTGTTGACTTTGACAATGATGCGAGGACACCAGCAGCTGGTCAGTCCGACATCGGTGCTGATGAGATGGTGCCTTAAATGAATAAGTCAAAACCAACAATTGAATTGTCCCTGACTGCGCCTGGCCAGGCGCAGGTCAAAGGACAAACAGAGCAAGAAAGTTATTTTGTCATTATGCCAGGCGGTTACAAGATCACGAGGAGTAACGCCCAATGAAAAAGTTTAGCAAAAATACACTCGCGGGAGCCATTGCATTGACGCTGCTGGGTTTCATGGGCAGCGCCGCTGCGGTGGTCAATATCCAGTGTCCCGGTGACAGCAACGGTGATGCGGTGATTGATGATCCATTGGCTCCGGATAACCACAAATGTATGAGCCTGGTTGCCGGTGATGGTTTTGCCGTCATGTCTGATGACAATCCGATGTATATCTTCGGTTTTGGTAATCAGACTGGAACCGCTGAGTCGAATGTCATCGCCAACGGTATCCTCGATGCAGAGTGGTCGGGCCCTACCATCGAACTTGATGAGGGAGATGAGTTCTGGCTCAACCTGACCAACGTGGGTACGGTGATACGTCCTGATCTGTTCGATCCACACACCATTCACTGGCATGGCTTTCCTAATGCCTCTGCAGTATTTGATGGTGTGCCTGAGGTTTCGATCAGTATCAACATGGGTGCGACCCTCTCCTACTACTACAATGTGGTCGAGCCTGGCACCTATCTCTATCACTGCCATGTGGAAGCCACAGAGCATATGGAGATGGGCATGTTGGCCAACCTCTATGTACATCCTCGTCAGGATGAGACAGGTTGTGTGAGTCCAAATCCAGGCTGCCCGATTGCCACAAGAAAAGGCGGTACTGATCTGGGCGCACCTTTAGGGTATGTCTACAACGACGACGATGGCAGCACAGCGTTTGATCATGAGGTGGCCCTGCAACTGTCCAGTTTTGATGCCGATTTCCATGATGCGAGTTTGTTTGTTCAACCTCTGCCATTCGCGCTACTGGAGGGTGAATATCCGCAGTTCAATGGTCGAGGCTATCCTGACACAGTCAGAGCAGGTGCTCTTCCTCCTCCTGTCGATGACGCAACGGGTAAGGTCACCGGCACTCCTGGTGAAATCCTTAACAATGGTACGCCCTCCCAAACTTTGGATTCAGTTATTGAAGTTAACCAGGGTGAGAGACTTTTGCTGAGACTTTCCAATGTGGGACTGGATCGCTTCTGGACCATTTCAGCGCCTGGTTTGAAGATGACAGTAGTCGGAACCGGTGCTCGCCACATGCGAGGTGCAGATGGTAAGAACCTCTATCACACCGCATCTTCACTGAACTTCGGTGGTGGTGAGACGCTTGACGTGATTGTCGAGACAGCAGACATCGCACCAGGGACCTACTTCCTGCATACAACTGAACTCCACCAGATGAGCAACATGACACAGTTCGATGGCGGCATGATCACTGAGATCGTCGTGAACTAAAGCCAAGCCGAGCTAGGAGATAATGATGATGAGAAAATTACTCAAACAACCTGGACGGCTGATGGGCGTCCTGATGTTGGGTGTTGCGAGTCTGCTTCCCTGGGCGCAGGCTCAGGCGGCACACGACATCCGCGGCATTATGCCGGATACAAATGGGGTGTTTAACCTATACAGCTTCCCTTTCAATATGAACCTGCCAGAAGGCACCAGCCTCTATATGTGGGGGTTTGGTGATCGCGATGGGGGAACCGGAGCAACCCATCAGGAAGGGGATGGCTATGCACTGCCTCAATATCCTGCGCCGACTTTGATTGTTCAGGAAGGTCAGGCGATTACCATCAACCTGACCAATTACGGTGTGCCTAATCCGGTATCCATCGTCATGACAGGTCATAATCTGGAAGCAACCGGTGGTTCTCCAGGTCTGGTAACCCAATCAGCCGATGTTGGCGAGTCAGTGACCTACAGTTTCACTGCTGGCAGTCCAGGTACCTATATCTACCACAGTCTTGATGGCTCGAATCCGGGTCTGCATGCTGAAATGGGGTTGCAGGGTGTGATGATTGTGCGTCCTGCAGACGGTAGTCGTACTGCCTACGGTGCGGGCACCCTGACTGACTATGATCAGGAAAATCTCTATCTGATGACTGAGATTGATCCCGATATCCATATTCAGATGGAGAAGGGTCACTTCGAGCATTTCACCAACTCTGACCGTTATGCCAAGGTCTGGTTTATCAACGGCCGGGTTTTCCCCGATCTCTTCCAAGGGGACTTCAATAATCTCTTTCCTCATCAGCCTTATGAGTCACTGGTAATGGCCCATCCTGGTGATTACGTCCTGGTACGCAATGTCAATGCAGGTCAGGACTCACATCCAATGCATTACCATGGTGAGAACCTGCGATTCATAGGTCGTGATGGCAAAATGCTTACCTCTGATGGTGCGGTTTCCAATTTAGGGCGTTCTGACAACACTATTAATTCAGCTCCCAAGCAGACCGTTGATGCCCTCTGGACCTGGTCAGGTAAGAACTTGAACTGGGATATCTACGGACACGATACCAACCACGTCTGTATTGATGGTAATGGTGACGGTTTTGGTGACGTTTCAGCAGGCAGTACCTATGAGCATGAGTTCTGCGATGACCATGGCAAGGCGCTCTCCAACCTGGTCAACATTCCTGGTATTGGCGATATGACACTGGGTGGTTGGTGGAGTGGTAGCCCCTTCCTGGGTGACACAGGCGATCTGCCTCCGGGTGAAGGTGGTCTGAATCCATTCGGTGGTTACTTTCTTGTATGGCACTCACATGCTGAAAAAGAGCTCACCACGTTCGATATCTTTCCAGGTGGAAGCCTGGGTGCAGTTGTCGTCCTTCCGCCCTACGTTGGCATTCAATAAGGGGAGAAAGAGACAATGAAAAGGTCAAAAATCATGAATGCTAAGATCAAACCTATCGCTATTGCCTGTGCTTTGGCTCTAGCGAGTGGACCGGCTATGGCAATAGATTTCTATCTGATTGCTAAAGAGTTCACCAAAACCTTACCAGATGGCAGCACTGTGACCATGTGGGGTTACGCAGAGGATGATGCGGCGGGCACTTGTTATGCGGCTGCAACGCCTGCGACAGATACTGCTTGTACAACTCCTGAGGCTACTGCGCCAGGACCTGAGTTGGTTATTCCCCCAGGCATGGATAATGTCAGGATTTTTCTAACCAACCTTCTTCCTGTTCCAACCTCCCTCTTTATGACGGGTCAGGAGCGTCCTTGGTCAGCGAATAACAATGGCCCAACTTGGAATGACAATCATGTTGGTTCGCGTATCAATTCGACCCAGAGAGTACGCTCATATGGACGTGAAGCCGATGCAGGGGGTGGTAAACAGCGATATATTTGGAATAATAATCGCGGTACACAAATCGCCAATCCTGGTGGTACCTTTACCTACTACTCTGGTACAGAGCCTCAGTTGCAGGTCTATATGGGATTGTATGGCGCTGCAACAAAGAGTTTTGCTGCTGGCCAGGTCTATGAAGGGGTACCATTCGTTAACGAACAGATCCTCTTCTATAGTGAGATCGATCCGGATCACAATGCGGCGGTTGCAGCTGGTGACCCCAACTACACCCCCATCCATTACCATCCCAAGTGGTTCCTGATCAATGGCGAACCCTATGTGGAGACAATGACGGATCTTGCGCTGGGTAGTGCGGGTGAACCTACACTGCTGCGCTTTTTGAGCGCTTCCAGTGAGAAGCATGTACCGGTTTTGCAAGGTATGCACGGTGTTATCCACGCAGAGGACGGTATTCGTTATAACTGGCAGAACAGTGCTGCGGGAGATTTTGAATATGCGCCTCGCGAGCAATATTCAGTCGGACTGCCACCATTGAAGACCAAGGATGTCATCATTACACCAGCACTGGCAGGGCGCTATGCGCTCTACGATGGTAATGGCAATATGACCAATCCCAGTGATCCTGAAGTTATCACTCAGGGCGACACGGTAGGCGGTATGCTTCGTTTTCTGAGTTTCGGAACCAGTGTTGCAAACCTGCCTCCAGTTCCTCAGCCAGACACACTTACCATTCAGTATCCACTTGAAGCAACTACAGGTGTAGAGGGCGTGCTTAATGTGCTCGCCAACGATTCAGATCCAGAAGGTATGCTACTGAGTCTGAACATTGCCAACACCGATACCTTTGTCACTGGTTTAGGTGGTACCGTTGATTGTCTGGCCGCTGGCGGTTGTACCTTCACCCCAGAGATCGATGTCAACACGGGCTTCTATGTCCAGGGTACCGGAACTTTCAACTACGCCGTTTCCGATGGAGTCAACGAGGTGACTGCTCAGGTCGCTGTGGAAATGATCGGCAATGAGGCACCAAGTCCGGTTAATGATGAAGTTAATGTCGAGCCTGGTACGACGGTGGACTTCAACGTTCTACTGAATGATCTGGACAATGAAGGTGATGCTCTCGAAATCGTCACGCTGGATGCTACAGGCATCACAGTAGGTACGCTGACCTGTGTCAACTTAACAGGTGCTTGTACCTATGAGGCACCAGTTACGCCGCCCAGCACGTTGCCACTGGCACTGACCTTCACCTACACCATTACTGACAATGTAAATGTTGAATCAGATCCTGCAACAGAAGTTACCATTAACATTATGGAAAATGTCCCTGTTGCTCCTGTCGGTGTAGCTGAAAACTATGTGATGCTTGAAGACACTGTTTTTGATGTGGCTGCTCCTGGTGTGCTGGAGAATGATTCCGACGCTAATGGTGACCCGATCACTGCGGTGTTGGTCAGTGCACCACTGGAAATTCGCGATAACCTTCCAGAATCATTTGTGCTTAATCCTGATGGTTCGTTCCACTATGAGCCAGCTGCAGATTTCAGCGGCACTACAAGCTTCGTTTACATGGCGAACGATGGAACGCTTAACTCAGATCTGGTGACGGTAACCATTGAAGTTACTCCTCAGAATGATGCACCACAGGCGAACGCTGACACCCTGTTGTTGACGGATGCTACTTTGACCACCCTGGATCCTGATGGCCAACCTCTGGAGACAATCTTCAATATCCCTGCACTGGGTGTATTGGCGAATGATGTCGATCTCGAAGGCGACACCATGACTGCAGCTGAGGTTAACGATCCTGATGGAATTACACCTGAACTGGTTGGTGTGGATGGCGCTGCCACCATAACAGTCGACAGTGTTGCAACTGGTGTAGTTGGCAGTCTGACCTATCAGGCAACCGACTCAAACGGTGCAGTCAGTCTTGAGGCCCAGGCCGACTTTATGAGGCTGGTGTCGATCAACCGTTCTGAGTACAACCTGCGTGAAGATACCAATCCGGCGAACGATGATTGGCGTATTCGGGGTCGGGCGGATGTGAGTATTCCACCTGGCACACAGGTACATGTCTTCCTGGTGCGTAATGGCGTTGATGTTGCAGAGATTGTTCCCCATGCCAACGTCAATGTGAATAACAGTGGTGTAGTACTCAACAACGCCAATAACACCTGGAGTATCAATGCAAACAACATTGGTCCTGAGCCACAACCTGGCGATACTCTAAGGGTTGAAGTTGAAGGCTTTGTAGATGCTGTCTACACGAACTATCCTGTGTTTATCATGCCATAGTGAACTAGGTGATCGATCCTGCTTGGAGCGGGGTCGATCACTGAGTTGGCATAATCTAAAGTTGTAAAAGTTGGTTGGCTATGAAAACTCAAGAAACTACTGAACTGGATTGCAGGGACGTTGAACTGCAAAAGAATCCGCTCTTAATTATCCTGGTTTTAATCGTTTGTGCATCGGTTCTGATGGGGTTCGCATTGGCTGCAAAAGCCGGTGAAACTCAAGTGCCTCAGAAGGAGGGTAAAAAGGCGGTTGATACCTGGCGTCCCCCAGTCGCTAAAGCTGTAACCCTGAAACCCGTGGTTGACAAGGAGATGGCCAAGCATATCGCAGAGAAATGGGGTGTGGAACTGGTCAGTCTCAGGCTTACTGCCGCAGGCTATATGATCGATTTTCGGTTTCGCGTTCTGGATGTGGAAAAAGCGAAAGTCTTTTTTGACAACCGCTTTAAACCTCTACTGGTGGTTAAACGCTCAAATGCTAAACTACCTATACCTATGGCAGCGAAAGTCGGTGCTTTCCGCACCACCAATCGTGGCAAGAACATTAAGCCGGATAGGACCTACTACATGGTCTTTGCAAATCCTGATGCACATGTCAAATCAGGTGAGAAGGTGACCATGGTCATAGGGGATTTTAAAGCCGCTAATTTGACTGTTAACTGAACCACTTATCATAAGAGATGGATATATGCTCACCAGGAATCCTGCCTTAAAGATTCTCTCGCTGATTGCCCTCCTTTTTTCCTTTCAAAGTCATGCAGCAGTGACAGTTTACTGCTGTGATGCCAATGCCGAAGCTCAATACATACAGGATCTTGCAGCTTTGACCTCAGTTTCGGTGGATATGACCACTGAAAGCTTCGAGGGTAGCGACTGGGCGGGAACCCGTACCACACCTCAGGTGAGCGTAACCTCCCAGAGTGTAACCTGGGCTGCCAGTTCCACTGGCGTCTCTGGAGTACGAACCAGCACCGGAGGCGGGGATGTCCATGAAGGCAGCTATCTGCTGTTTGCCGCTGATAAAGATAATGGTCATCTGGTGCCAGATAAGATAACCCTCACTGCCAATGGGATTACCCTGTACGGTGTTGGTGGATGGTTTCGCAGCTCTGGTGGCGCGCAACTGGGTTTTACCACCAATGGCGATACAGTGGATTTCACAGGCGAGCAGGCGACTGTATTCGATTGGAGTTTCCTCGGTTTCATCGATGATGGTGGCTTCTCTACACTACTCATTGAAACAGTTGATGAGACTGGTCCGGAAGCAAATACCTTTTTCTCAGATGACTTCACCCTGGCTGCTCAAGCTGGGGCTTTTCCTGGACAGAAGCTGCAGTTCAGCAGTGCAACTTACAGCGTCAGTGAAAGCGCTTCCAGTGTACAGATTACAGTAGAGCGTAGTGGTGGAACCTCTGGTGCACTTTCTGTCGACTATGAGATCGCAACTGGTGGTACGGCTACCAGTGGCCAGGACTATACAGACACTTCAGGGACGCTCGATTTCGCTGACGGTGAGAGCAGCAAAACCTTTACCTTGGATCTCATCGATGATGGTGTCTATGAAGGTGATGAAACCGTCAATCTGCTTTTGAGTGGGAGCGACCTTGGGGTATTGAACTCGGCCATACTGACAATTCAGGAAAATGATTCCCAGCCTGTTGGCCAAGTTCTGTTCAGTGGCAGTGAGTACAGGGTTACGGAAGGTGCAGGCAGTGTAACGATTACTGTACAGCGAAATGAAGGTTCACTGGGTAGTGGCTCAGTCGACTATGCGACGGCTGATACCTCAGCCATTGCTGGCAGCGATTATACCAGTACCTCTGGTACCTTGAGTTTTACCGATGGCCAGATCAGTGCGAGTTTTACTGTTGCTATCACTGACGATAGCTCACAGGAGGGTTCGGAGTCCTTCATGGTGAGTCTGAGTAACCCGGTTAGCGTAAGTCTGGGAGATCAGGATTTCACTGAGGTGACTATTCTTGATAATGAGCCTGCGGCTGCTGGTGGCAGTTTTCAGTTTAGTGGTGCCTCCTACGAGGTCACTGAAGGGGCAACTCAGATCAGCATTCCGGTTACCCGTATCAATGGTAGCAGCGGTGCTGTGAGTGTGGTCTGCAGCAGTACCAATTCGAGTGCGGTTTCCGGCAGCGACTATACCGCCACACAGAGCACGCTTAACTTCGCCAGTGGAGAGATCGTTCAGCACTGTAATGTTCCAATCACTGACGATAGCGGTTATGAAAATGATGAAACCTTTGCTGTCAGCCTGGGTTCACTATCTGGAAATGCGGTTTTGGGCACGCCCGTTATGGCCAGCGTTACCATTCACGATAATGATCCGGTACCAAGCGCTGGCAGTTTACAGTTCAGTCTCAGCGAGTTCAGTCAGACTGAGGATTCAGCCACTGCAACCATATCTGTGACCCGAACCGGTGGCACATCAGGTGCAATCACTGTCAACTACGCAACCTCAGATGGTAGTGCCGCCGCTGGTGAGGACTACAATGCCGCATCGGGTACCTTGAGTCTTGCCAATGGTGCTTCGTCTGCAACATTCCAGATCAGCCTGATAGATGATAGCGCTTACGAAGGTGATGAAACGATAGATATCACCCTGAGCAGTCCAACAGGTGGTGCTGTACTAGGCGCCAACAATAGTGCCACGTTAACCATTGATGATAATGAGCTGGCTCCAGTTTCTGGCGCCATCGGCTTCACAACAGCTGAATACTCTGCCGAAGAGTTCGATGGCAGCGTGACCATTACTGTCGAGCGTGTAGGTGGCAGTTCCGGAACAGCACAAGTCAACTATGCCACCAGTGATGGTACTGCGACGGCTGGTAGTGATTATGACGTTGCCAGCGGAATCCTGGTGTTCGCCGATGGCGAGGTTTCCAAGAGTTTTGATATCAGCCTTATCGATGATGGTAATTATGAGGGTAGTGAGACTATCAATATCGAGTTAAGCACGGTTTTCGGTGCCATATTCGGTAGTCAGGTGACCTCTACAGTTAGCCTGGGTGATGATGATACCGCACCTGCAGCTGGTGCTGTAGGCTTCTCGCTGGTCAATTACGATGTTACAGAAGATGGCGCCAGCGTCACGGTTAATGTAACCCGAAGCGATGGCTCGACTGGTGCCATCAGTGTTGACTATGCCACTTTTGATATATCGGCTGTTGCTTCATCGGACTACGAGTTTACTGCTGGCAGAATCAATTTTGCTGATGGTGAAACCACCGCTAAGAGTTTTGTGGTTACCATCAATGATGACAGCGAGCTGGAAGGTAGCGAACAGATCGCATTGCAGCTTGGTAATGTACAGGGTGGTGCTGTGCTGGGGGCTCAAAGTGATTCAGTTATCACCATTGCCGATGATGAGGTACCTTCAAATACTGCCGTTCTTGCCTTCCAGACAACCAGTCTGAGTGTCGATGAATCAACTGCGAGCGCAACATTCACCATCACTCGGGCTACATCCACCAGCGGAATTATCACGGTGGATCTGACAGTGGATTCTTCGAATGCTACAGCTGGTACTGATTTCAATGTCACTACAGGAACGCTTCAGTTTGCGGATGGTGAGTCGTCAAAGAGCATAGATGTGGAGATCATTGACAACACGGTAGAGGATGGAGATAAGACAATCACCTTTACTTTAGGCAATGCATCAGGCAGTGCGACGATTGATAGCGCTAACAATAGTTTGCTGATTACGATTATTGACGATGAGACGACAACAACAGATCCCGGTGACGGAGGTGGTAGTGATAGCGGCGGTGGTGGCGGAGGCGGAAGTCTCGATCTGATGCTGCTAGCTATGTTGCTGTGTAGTCTGGTTCTGCTTTACCGAAATCCACGAGCGAGCAGGTCTCGTCTGTAAGGGCGAGTAAAGCATTAGTTATTAAACTGTTTGGAGTAGTTATAAAATGGCATTACTGATTAGGCAGCAGAGTAAAGGTTTATGGTTATTCTGTGGAATGCTATGTGCCTCTATTGCACATTCAGCTGATTTACCTGAAATAGCAACCAAACAGAACGAAGAGACTCTGCTTCCCCCCTTCAAGATGGATTGTGTTACCAAACCATCTGAGAATAGTAAAAGCTCTGACAGGTTCAGGGTGTCGATGAATATGAGTGAACAAGCTCAACATGATCATCATGCTCATCACCAGATGATGATGGATCAGAAAGATTACAAGGTGGATACCGCCAACTATTCGATTCCAGATGTTGTACTGACTTCTCATGAGGGTGAAGATACCAACCTGCCTCAGCTTCTGAATACCGATAAGCCAGTCATGCTCAACTTCATTTTCACCACCTGCACGACTATCTGCCCTGTGTTGTCTGCCAGTTTTCACCAGGTTCAGGAAATATTGGGTGAAGATCAGAGCGTATCAATGATCTCGATTACCATCGATCCGGAATATGATACGCCTGAGCAGTTGATGAAATATTCAAAGCGCTTTAAAGCTAAAGAGAATTGGAAATTCTATACAGGTAGTTATAATGACGTGGTTGCTGTTGAAAAAGCATTTGATATCTTCCGTGGATCAAAAATGAACCACGAACCCATTACCTTGATTCGAGGTGGTGAAGAAGGTGCCTGGACCCGTATAGATGGATTGGCCAGCGCTGAGGATATCGTCAAAGAGTATAAAAATATTTTGAACAAGACAAAACAATGATTAAAAAGCCCCATGGCTTGCTCAACGCTGTACTACTAGCTAGCTGTGTTGGTTATTCATCACCCTCGTTGCTTAACGCAGAGATCGATTCCGAGGGTTACCTGGTAGGCAAAAAGATATATACAGAGGGCAAGCGTGCTTCAGGCAAGCTGGTCAGGGCTGTTGTTCAGAATGATATTCAGGTGGAAGGGGATCAACTGATCTGCGAAACCTGCCATAGAAGAAGTGGCATGGGCTCGACAGAAGGGCAGCAGGTAGTGCCAGCCATTGCGGGGCATATGCTGTTCAAACCACTGAAACTGCCCATCACCAAACCCCCGGAGCCACCAGTCTACCGGCCAGCTTATACCAAAGAGAGTCTACTCAGGGCTGTTCGTGATGGTGTTGATGCCAATGGTGATCCACTTGATCCCTTTATGCCTCGCTATGAGCTGGATGAGGCAGATGTAGAGGGTTTGATCGCCTATATGAATACACTCTCCCAGGAGATCTCCCCTGGTGTAGATGAAGTGGATATACATTTCGCGACAATAATACTCGAGACAAATTCTGCCGATGAGAATAAAGCGCTATTGGATGTTATGCAGGGTTACTTTGAGCAGAAGAATATTGAGACCCGTTATGAGTCTAAAAGGGCTAAGAACGCACCCTGGCATAAGGAGTGGTTACTCAAGCCCTATAGAAAATGGCGGCTTCATGTCTGGGAGCTGAAGGGCTCACCTGAGAGCTGGCCGGAACAGCTGGAAGCCTATTACAGGGAAACACCAGTATTTTCAGTTCTCAACGGTTTAGTCCCCCAGGGTTGGGAGAAGGTGCATGAATTTTGCCAATCGAACGCCTTGCCCTGTCTCTTTCCCACAACACTGACTCCGGTTGAATCAGATGTAAGTTTTTATAATCTCTATCTTGATAGAGGGGTTGCACAGGAAGCGGAGGCACTGGCCTCTCATCTTTCATCATGGAAAGGAGTGGGTGAGATTGTGCAAATAGCAGATCGCTCTGATCCATTGAGCCAGATTGCCGCAAACAGATTTATATCTGCTATGGAACAGCGTGGTATGGCAGTCAAAACGGTTCAATTCGATAAGCTTTCTGAGGGCTTGACACATATTGACCCGCTTGATGCCGAACAGGCTTTAGTAATCTGGGCTAATAAGGCTAAATCCGACCAACTGCTGGCTAAATTTTTGGCAAAAAGCCAGGAGCAGAGACCTGCTCTCTATCTCTCAACCCGTTTCTATGGTTCCTCAACCGAATCGATTCCCAAACAGATTCGGGGTAATCTGAGGTTTGTTCACTCTTCTGAGATGCCATCGAAACTGAACCGCCTGCTGCTCAGATCCACCGGGTGGTTCAAGTCAAAACGTATCTATAACCCCCAGGCCAAGGAGATTCAGGCCAATGCTTACTTTGCCATGAAAGCAGCCGGAGATGCGGTAAAGCAGATACGAGGCTACTTTTATCGCGACTATATGATCGAAAAAATAGAACATATGGTTGACGATTTGCCCTATACTTCCATATATCCAAGGGTTAGTTTGGCCCCAGGGCAAAGATTCGTCTCCAGAGGGTTCTACATTGCAACAGTCGACAATCAAGGTGGTGGGTTGGTTCAGCTTACCAATTGGCAAGCACCCTGACCCCAGCTGGTTACAACGCTAACAGCTAGACTGGATAGTGTGCTTGAAAATATGGAACCCTCAGGGACAAAACTAAATACTACCGGTTATCGTCTTGCCAAGCGCTATGGTATAACCAGTCTAGCCGCAATGGCTGCAACCTTAGTGGTTATCTTTTTTTTCATACGATTCGAAGCACTTTCAATTATTGAAGATGCCAGCAAGCGAAGTAACGAAACTCTTACCATAGCCACAGAGTATGCCCTGAATGACCATTTTGTGATGTTTCTCAATGTGGTTAAGAATAATAAGGACCGCGAAATATCACATATGCCGTTTGAGCCGGTATTGGAGCGTGTCATCAGAAAAATGCTCTCTGACACCCATGTGGTCAGAATCAAGCTCTACAACCTTTCTGGCAAGGTGGTCTATACGACAGACCCATCCTACATAGAGGATGATGAAGAGCACAACGAGGCCTTCTCCTCTGCAATCAGTGGTATTCCAGCAACAAGTACGGTCTATGAGAGCACTATTAAGCTCTTCAGACCGACTAAAGAGAATAGCTTGGTACAAACTTACGTGCCAATTAGAGCTACTGAGAAATCTCCCGTTCTTGGGGTGATGGAGATCTACTCAGACATTAGTGGTTATATTGTTGAGGCGAATAAAACCACTTTTCTGTTACTGATCGTCATCCTGCTTCTGATGGCATTCCTCTACTTTTTCCTACTGCTGCATATTAAAAGATCAGAACGTATTATAGAGCGCCAAAACAGAGAGACCAGAGAGAAGAAAAAGCTTCTCGAGTTTCTGACCTCGAAAATGATTACAGCTCAAGAGGATGAGAAAAAGCGTATTGCATTTGAACTGCATGAGGATGTGGTGCAGACCTTGTCTGGTGTAAAAATGCAGCTAGAGCGCTATATTTTGTCGATTGGTGAGCTGGATGAAGACGATAACGCAACCGAGCTTTCAAAAAATATCATACCTGTGTTGCAAGAAGCGGCTCATAGAATAAGGTCGGTGGCGATAGATCTTCGGCCTCCGAGTCTGGATGATTTTGGGCTTAAGGCGGCTTTGAACTCACTTGTCTCTGAGTGCCATACGATCACGACAGGTTTGCAAATCAGCATAGATATCGCGGTTGATGAGGATCAGATCTATCGGGATCAGAAATCAATTCTCTATCGAATGTTTAAAGATACACTGAAAATGATATGTTTAGATGAACACCTGGATGGTGAAGTAAACTTCACTATGGAAAAGGTGGAAAATCACCTGGTTCTACGTGCTGAGATTGACAGTAATATGATTGAACCAAAGTATCAGAATAAGTTGCCTGGTTTCTTTATATCTTTGCAGGAGAAAACAATTCTTTCAGGTGGTGAATTCTATATCCTTGCGATGGAGAAAGATCATTTGGTAGTACAGTCAGTCTGGTCATCTTGAACCTATTCAGAGATTCACTAAATTTTACTTCTCAGTGTCAGTCAGCCAGCTGGATAGGCTGAGGTCTTTCGATACCATAACCTTGGGCAAAATCAACGCCTATTGCAGTCAGCCAGTCAATGATTGCTCGATCCTCAACAAACTCAGCAATGGTCTCAATATTCAGCTGTCTGGAGATCTGGCAGATAGACTCCACGATTGCTGCATCCAGGGGGTCATCAGGTAGGTCACGGATAAAACACCCATCGATTTTTACATAATCTACGGGGAGTGTTTTAAGGTAATTGAAAGAAGACAAACCACTGCCGAAATCATCCAAGGCAAATTTTACCTTGAGCCTTTTCAGTCTCCCTATGTAGTTTAGGGCCTTCTGCAGATTTCCTATTGCGGCTGTTTCAGTGATCTCAAAACAGATTCTTTCGCCCAATTCAGGGTTTTGATGCAAACGTGCCTCAACACCTTCCAGGATATGGCGATTGGCTAGAGAGCCACCGGAGAGATTGATGAAAAGACTGATATCACTGTTTTCAGGGATCATTAACCAGTTACATGCTTTGTGAATCACCCATTCATCCACTCGATGCATAATGTCATACCGCTCTGCGGCAGGAATAAACTGTCCGGGCATTACAAGTTGTTGGTTTTCGTCGACCATTCTGACTAGAACTTCGTGATAGATTCTGGAGGATGCCTCCCGTGAGAGGGGTTGTATGCGTTGGGTATAGAGAACCAACCGCTCTTCGTTAAGTGCCGCTTTAATGTGTGTAACCCAGTTCATCTCACTGCGTCGCTCAACCATCAGTTGATCATCTGCCTGGTAGACGTGCGTTCGGTTACGTCCCTGTTCCTTTGCGCTGTAGCAGGCCAGATCAGCCAGACTCAACGCGTTTGGATCGGGCAAATCACTATTTATTTCGACTATCCCGAAACTGGCGCCGATCTGAAAATGACGTTCCTCCCAGGCAAAGGGGAAGTCGGCGAGACTGCTACGTAGTTGCTCTGCAGTATTAAGGCCGTGATCAACATCACAGCCTTTCAATAGTAATCCAAATTCATCACCCCCCAGACGTGCGAGCATGTCAGACTCCCGGGTATGACTCAGCAGCAGAGTAGCAACTTGCTTGAGTAATTCGTCACCTGCCACATGACCGACTGTGTCGTTGACAACTTTAAATTGATCCAGATCGATATAGATCAGTACATGCTCTCCCATACCATTCAATGCAAGTCCGACATGCTTTTCTAATTCTTGATCAAATGCAGTACGGCTCCACAATCCAGTGAGGTTGTCATGCATTGCCTGATATTCAATTTTCCGTTGCAGTTGCCGTGAAACGGATACATCATGAAATACCAGAACCACCCCAATGATCTGGCCTGATTCATTGCGTATAGGTGCGGCGGAGTCTGAAATGGCTATCTCTTTACCTTCTCGATTGATCAGCAGGGTTTGGTAGCCGAGGTTGATAACCCGCTCCTCACGCAAGCAGTGTTCTACCAGGTTTTCTATTGGGGTACGCTCATTCTCATCAATTATTGGGTAGACCTCTTCCAGCGTCCTGCCATCTGCATCCTCGTTTTGCCAGCCGGTCAGCTTCTCTGCAATTGGGTTTAGGAATGTAATGAGACCATTTGCATCTGTAGTAATGACGCCATCGCCAATAGAGCTTAGGGTGACTAATGCGCGTTCCCGCTCTTCATAAAGGGTTGATTCAAGTTCTTTCTGCTCAGTAATGTCAACATGTGTGCCGGCCATTCGCACCATTTCCCCATCGCTATTTCCCCAGGCACGGCCACGGGTCAATATCCAGCGCAAGCTGCCATCTTTATGGTGCATACGATGTAGGATTTCATAAGTTGAAGCTGGATCTTGCAGGTGAGCCTTGAGGTGGCTGAGTACAGCGGGCCTGTCTTCGGGATGGATCAGATCTTCCCAGGCTTGATAGTGATCTGCTATCTCATGTTCCTTGAAACCCAGCATCTCTTTCCATCGGGGTGAAAAGTAGACTTTGTTGGTTGTTAAATCCCAGTCCCATATGCCGTCATTGCTCCCTTCCAACGCATAGCGCAGTCGTTCTTCGCTGGCACTGATGCGCTCATTCATCAATTCGACCTCGTTCTCCCTTTCAACCAAGGTGTCGAGCATATGATTCATGTCATCAGATAATTGACCCAGTTCGTCTGGTCGTTTCAGATGGCAGTGTTGATCGCGATCTCCCGCTTCAATGCCTTTGGCGAATCCAGCCAGTTTACGGATGTCCTGGGTTAGACCACGGCTCATCAACCAGGCAAAAATGACGCCGACGAAGATGGCAATTACGGTATAGATCAGCCCCTCCTGGGTAACTACTTGAAGATTTTCAGTAATCGCTGCACGGCTGATACTTACCCGGGCCCAGCCAATATGATTCTCTTCAACCATGATTGGGTGGGAAACATCGATTTGCAGGGGGTTGTCGAGAAGGATTTGGGTGGTTTTAGGTGCCTGCAATAGTTGCAGGCTGACAGCATCATTGACATAACTACCCACTTTGCTGCGGTCTGTATAGCCCAGTACCTGGCCTTGCAGATCGATAAAAAGGGCATATTGCAGGCCAGGAAACTTCTGCTGAGAGAGAATAACTTCTTCGATGCCGATGTAATCTCTGGCCAGAATCCAGGAGGTGCCATTAGCTGCCAGTGTTTCGGCTAAGGAGATAGCCTGCTGTTGGGATTGAGCCAGCAGAAAATCCTGTTGGCGAGTGACCAGGTCATAGACAAAGACGGTCATCAGAAAAGCATGGACCAAGGAGATACCGAGCATCAGTTGACGCCCGATGGATGCAGTCCAGAAGTGGTGAAACAGCTTCAGCATAATATGACTAGCCAGCACCGCCTACAGGGCGAACTTTCTGTGTAAAGTTATCGATGAACTGCCTAACCACATCATAAGATTGATTTTCAGCAGTTTCAAATCGAGACAGTTCCATCGGTCTTAAAATCTCTCTTCCAGGCTCGTGTTTATGCAGATTGACGAGCAGATCATGAACCTGTTGCACAATTGATTTCGGTACTTCGGGTAGAACCACCAGGCTGTTATTGATGAGAGAGTCAGTCTCCCAGATAACCGATAATTCCTCTTCCAGCTCAGGTCTTTGCTTGGCTAATGCTATCCAGGGCGGTGGCCAGGTAGCACCCGCAGCTGTCTGTTTGAGGTATACGTTCATGATCGAGGACTCCTGAGAACCAACATAGCGGTTATCAAGATCCTTCATGACATCAACCCCATTAGTTTGCAGATAGTATTGGGGCATCATTGTGGCGGCCAGGGCAGTGGGCGCAGGATAGCTGACTTTTCTGCCTTTTAGATCTGAGACCCGACTGATTCCGCTATCCTTTCTGACCAGAATGATACCTCTGAAATTTGTGTCGTCTCCCATCTTCGCAAATACGCGGTAGCCTTTGTCGATAGCGTTAATAGTCTGAAAGGGGTTGGGTAAACTGAAATGAAACTCACCGGCATAGAGTTTCTTATCGTAAGCGGCGTAGTTGCGCGATGCTTCAAGCTTGAATCTTACCCCTGGGATTTGCTCACTGAGATAATCCGTTAGAGGGCTAAAGACCGCATATAGCTTTTGAGGATTGTGCAGGGGGTGGACACCAAAGTGATAGACAGTATCAGTTATTGGCGGTGTGGTTGAAAATGTGGGTTTATAGCTGGGTTCTATTGCCTTTTCGCAGCCACTTAGCAATAGCAACAAGGGGATCCAAAGGAGTGGTTTTGCAATTATTGATAACTTCCACATATCTAAAAAGCGGTCCAAAAATTGTACTCTGTCATTAGAACCCTAGCGGCAGGGGGGGTAAAAAGATTAACACCTCCGATTTGGCCCAGAAGCAGTCTATTCACTAGGGGACATGGCAAACACCAGAGCAAAGCCGAGAAACTGTTACTCAGTCCATCTCCATGCAGGATTAGAAGAGACCTGACATGGCCCGCTGGTCTCAGGAGAAGGCTGCAGGCACCTCCCTGAACAACAATAATAGCTTTAAATATCAGGAGTGCCTTAGATCAGTTAATAAACCGGTTGTAGCACATACACTCGATCAAGTGTCAATTAGAAGGATTCCAAAATTTGCCATCCCATCCCTGGTTTTAGTGAGCAAGGTTATATGTTTTGCCTAACTAAGACAGTGAGTTATTGTTGTTAAGGTTTTTTCTGACACTCATGAAAAATACGCTGTGTGCAACTGGCGCATATCGATTTGTCCAGTTTTTGGTATATACCCCTGATTGCTGCGGTTTTTGATTGGAAAACGTTTCTGGCTCCCGTCGCATCCAGACAGCCATATTTTTCCAAAGAGGTCCACAATCCTTTGGTGACATTGGTTATATAGAGGTTACCCTGATTCTCTTTTCTAAGACGAGCCTCTTCCGCTATCGCCTCACCACCCTGAAGATCGACGAAATTGATACCCTGGGCGATGATCGCGAGGTGTTTTTGTTGCGGTGCTTCCGACCTTATTTTGTCGAATCTCTCCTGAACGTAGTTGACCGAGCCAAAAAATAGCGAACCATCGATGCGAACGAACTTCAATTGTGGGCATTCGGGGAGTTCGCTGTTACATGAGAAGGCTCTTTTATGAAGACGTGGATCTGGAATGCGGGAGGTGATTAAAGGTTTTGAAACCCGCTCCAGGTAGAGGACAAGAGAGAGAAGCACTCCGGCAAAGATAGCAAATTCCAGTTCCAGAAAAAGCGCACTGAAAAAGGTGACCAGTAGCACACCACTCTCCCGTTTGGAGGTGTGGAGGATATGCTTGATCTCTTTAAAGTCGATCAATCCCCAGGCAACCAGAAACAGAATGCCTGCCATGCCAGCTTTTGGTAGATAGGCTGCCAATGGAGCCACCAGGAGCACGATCACCATCAGGAAGAGGCCTGCTGAGACCGCCGCTATTGGGGTTTTAGCCCCTGCTTGGTAGTTGAGGCCGCTTCTGTTGAAAGAGCCTGTTGCAACATATCCAGAGAAAAACGCACCGGCAATATTTGACAGACCCTGACCGACAAATTCCTGATTACCATTGATCCGATATCCGCCACGTGCTGCCAGGGAGCGACCTATAGATACAGCCTCGGTAAGTGCAAAGAGGGTGACTGCTAATGCGGATGGGGCTAGATTCTTGATGTTCTCCAGGGTGAGATTGGGGGCTGACAGAGGCGGCAAGGTATCTGGTAAAGCACCGACTGTAACAATGCCTGTAATGGATTCACCGAGAAACTGGTTCAGACCAAATGCTAATAGACTGCCGGATACCATCGCAAAAATCATGTATGGAATCTGCGGTAGCCAGCGTTTTACCAGTACACCACTGAATAAGGTGAATAGGGCAACACTGGTGACATAAACATTGATTTGACTGAATTGGGAAGCAAACTGGATGAGAATATCGTGTAGATGACCACCGCCTTCCATGCTTATGCCAAAAAAGTACTTTAACTGTTTTGCAGCAATCAATATCGCTGCACCGGCAGTGAAACCTACAATAACCGAGTGGGAGATGAAATTGACCAGAGCACCCATACGTGCGAGACCCAGGGCCAATTCAAACAGACCAACAAGAAAAGTCATGGTCAACGCCAGAGAGACGTAATCGATAGTCCCAGGTTCAGCATAAACCGACAGGGCTGAAAAAAGTACGATTGATGCCGCTGTGGTAGGGCCGGATACAAGGTGCTTCGAGGAGCCAAAGAGGGCTGCAATGACAGCCGGTATCATACCTGCGTAGAGTCCATATTGCGGTGGCATACCAGCAATGGCAGCAAAGGCAACCCCCTGGGGAAGCACGACAATGGCACCGGTTATTCCGGCAGATAGATCGGCACGCAGATCACGATTTGACGTATTTGGCAGCCAATTCAGAAAGGGTAGAAACCAGCTCCACCAGGCAGGATGAGTCGTTGTTTGCATGAAATTTTTACTTCTATGAAATTCATGAGTCTCATGTTGTGAGACTGATGCTTGAATTGCAGTGCAACATGAATGATCTGGTTCTGTTCACCCCTATGACAGCCTTGTCTAGCTATAAACATCCAGTGTCATGTTCACCATTTAATGATCTTATTGCACTGTTCGTGCCATGAGTCGGTGCCGTTAAGTTATTGATTGTAAGTAGATAATTAGAGGCGCTGATTTGATGGCGTTGCATTTTGCAATCGTTCATTCACAGGAATGTCGTAGAACTACTGAATTGTGTGAGATGTAAGGTTTGTTGCAATCCGTAACTATCGTTGCGTTTTGCAATGCCTGGATCGATAGGGTGATCTAATATGGAGGGTCACAGTGGGTTTAGGGTTTCTTAAGATTTAAAACAGCCAACATCCCTTTTCGATAGATCTGAATGTTTATTGATTGTCCTTTTTTATATTGATCAATTTTGCCTCGTATTGCTTGCAGGCTATTTTGGCTATCGAGAGGAATGCCGGCAACAGAGACGATGATGTCACCACCCAGCAAGAGTTCTTGACCATCAATAGTTGCTGGAACACTGCCTTCACGCAATCCCAATCTGTCTGCAGCTGAGCCATCGGCGATTTTTTGCACTAACACCCCTTGCTCAAGAGGAAAGTTGATAGCCTTGGCAATATCTGGGGTAATGGAAATGGCGTTAAGACCGCTCCAAAAGTTGCTCCTTTCTAACATCAATCTGCGTGCGGTATTTGAAGTAACAGCAAAGCCTTGAATTCGACATGAACAGCATCACTTGTATGAACAACATGTGCGGCAGTTAAAATATCCCCCTTGTTGCTGATAACAATACCTGTGCCAATACCTCGATCCACTTTTTCGGAAAGAGGGGATTTTGAATAGGTATGGAGTGTAACAACAGCGGGATCTACTTTCGCAAACAACGAACTGAAATTAGTTGCATGACCTATGACTGGAAATAGTAGTAGAGATAAAAGAAACAAAAAAATTGATTGGTTCAATGTCTGAAAATCCTACTGAAAGTTTGGTTATTAACCCGATTCTACTACTATGGATCAGAGAAGAGTAAAAACCAATGGTCGCTGATTTCAAGTAACGCAGAAATATATATTATCAAGATATCAATGCTAATATCCCAATGGCGAGGCGTGTTGAATCAATAACCTGATACTACTAAGCTTGATGTAACTCTCTGATTGACTATTAGTGTTAACAGGCCCCAACATAATAAAGAGGTTAAAGATGTCAGCAAGTCGCTTTTTGACAATTCACTATCTGGATGGCTCAAATGAGACTTTCACCTTTCCCAAGCAAGCGAAGGATCATTTTGATCTTATGAGTAAATTGAATGACGCTATGAAGACAGATCGATTTGTTATTGAAGCCGATGGCCATCTGCATGTCATACCGCTGACTTCAATTAAGCGTCTGCAGTTCTCGCCGGCTCCCGACACTTTGCCCCAGGGTGTAATTGCTGGTGCCTCACTTAATAGTTAAGGGCGCTCAGCTTATCTGTTTATGAGGTTGGTTTAATCTTAAACATGATTGCATAGAGTGTTGGCACGAATAGCAGCGTCAAGAGTGTAGCAAAACCCAGTCCTGCCATGATGGTGAGTGACATGTTGACGAAGAAGACATCCTGTAGCAGTGGTATCAATCCGAGAATGGTGGTGGCTGCCGCCAACACTACTGGTCGCAGACGGCTTACAGTCGAGTCAAGGATTGCGTCGTAGGCCTGCTTACCGCTGGCAATCTGTTGGTCTATCTCATCTATGAGTACGATGGCATTCTTGATTAATAGCCCGATCAGGGATAGGGCGCCAAGCAGTGACATGAAATCAAAGGCGCCATTAAAGCCAAGCAATCCGGCGGTGATACCAACTATGGCTAAAGGTACAGTCAGCCAGATGATCAATGGCTGGCGGAGTCTGCCGAATAGTAGAATGCTGACCAAAATCATGAGCAGAAAACCGAAGGGCAGGGAGCTGGCTAATCCTGCCTGTGCGTTCTTCGAATCCTCATACTCTCCACCCCAACTGAAATTGTAACCAGGCGGTAGTTCGATTGCTTCTACTTGAGGTTTTAAACGGCTGAACAGGGGAGTGGCCAATTCTGTAGTTGGATTGCATGAAGCGATAATGGTCTGAATACGATCACGGGATCGGATCAGTGGATTTTCGAATACCGTTTCGAAGCCATTGATTACCTGAGCTGCAGGCACTGACTGGTTCAATACCGGACTCCAAAGCACGATATCCCGCAGGTTGCCTACATCACTTCGTTCATCCTCAGAGGCACGCATGTAGATGGGAAGTACCCGTATGCCATCCCGGAACTGCCCTACCGGGGTTCCATCCATAGCATATTGCAGTGCCGAAGCCAGGTTTTCACGAGTAATACCCAGTTGACGACCAACCTGCTCATTGAAAATCGGGCGAATCAGTTTTACAGGCTGCCGCCAATCGTCACGGATATCCTTTGCTTCGGAATCAGCTCGCATGATCGATTGGGCCTGCTGAGAAAGTTGGCGCAATACAACCGGATCTGGACCTTGAAAGCGCGCCTCAATCTTGCTGTCTCTACCTGGGCCGATGCGCATGGATTTTATAATCGGATCTGTCCAGGGGTAGTGTTCTTTGATGTGGCGATCCACCTTTGCCCAGATCTCAGCGATACGCGCTCTGCTATCGGTATGAACGATGATCTGGCTATAGACTGCTGAGGTCTCTTTGGGGTCGTAGACAAGAGTGAATCGTTGATGGCCGCTGCCTATGCTGATGCTGGTCTGCTCCACCCCCTCCTGTTCCATCAGAAACTGGTTGATGCGCAGGGTGTCCTCACGGGTGGCGCGAATATCGGTTCCCTCAATCTCCCAGACATCGACGAAGAACATCGGTGTGTTGGATTCAGGAAAGAAGGCCTGCTTGACACTGCCGAAGCCGACCACTGCCAGCACAAACAGCCCAATCACCATGGCAACTGTAATCCAGCGCAATCGCACGGCGCTGTCTACTACACCGCGAAACAGTTTAAAGACGCCTTTACCATAGGGGTCTTCACCCTGGCCCGCCTCAGCCGAACCCGGTTTCAGCAGTATTGAACAGAGTAGGGGGGTTGTACTGATTGCGGTGACCCAGGAGAGCAGCAGTGAGTAGAGGATGACCCAGAATAGAGAGTTGGCAAATTCACCGGTACTGTCCTGAGAGAGTCCAATTGCAGAGAAGGCCAGAATGCCGATAACAGTACCTCCGAGCAGCGCCCAGATGGTCTTCGCCACAGTCTCCCTGGATGCGTTGGCCGCACTCATGCCGCTCTGCATACGTACCAGCATTCCCTCGGCGACTACGATGGCATTATCCACCAGCATACCCAGAGCAATAACCAGAGCGCCAAGGGAGATCCGTTGTAGTTCGATACCGTCTATGTACATCAGCAACAGAGTGCCTGAGACGGTGATCAGAAGTACGGCGCCAATAATCAGACCAACCCTCAACCCCATAAAAAGCAGCAGGACTATGATCACGATGGCCACTGCCTGACCTACACTGACCAGGAATCCACTGACTGACTTTTCTACTTCCAAGGGTTGATTGTAGATCTCTTTAATCTGCATGCCGGCAGGGATACTTCCGATCAGCTCATGAACTCTGGCATTGAGTAGTTCACCCACCGCCACCACATTTTCACCAGCCTGCATGGAGATACCTATGGTCAGTGCCGGCCTGCCGTCCAGGTAGTACATCTGGCTGGGCACTTCATCATATGCACGGGTGATTTGGGCAATGTCCCGCAGATAGATAAGGCGTTTATCTTCAGAGGCAACCATTACATCGCCTATGTCGGTGACTGACTGTAACTCGCCATTGGGTACGATACGCAGACGTTCGCGATTGACACTGCCGTGGCCTGCGGTGACCACCGTATTCTGGGACTGCAGCAGTTGGGCTATGGCTGAAGGAGAGATACCCAGTTCGCCGAGCCGCTCACGTGAGATATCCACATAGACAACTTCTTTTTGTGTGCCACCGATGGAGACTTTACGCACTCCTGGCACTAAAACCAGTTCCTGTTTGAGGTAGTCGGCGAAATCCCATAGATCTCGCCAGGTGTATCCCTGACCGGTGACAGCCAGATAGGCACCATACACATCACCAAAGTCGTCGATTACCATCGGAGCCTGGGCGCCCGGTGGTAACTTGTTCTTCATGTCTGCAATCTTGCGTCGCAGCTCATCGTATATGTCGGGGAAGTCACCCGCCCGGTATTTATCCTTGAATTCTATGGAGATGTCGGACATGCCGGGTCTGGAGATCGACATCTTGATCCGCTTGACCTGCTCAAGGCGCTGGATAGCATCCTCGATATGGTAGGTTACTTCATCTTCCACCTCCTGTGCGGAGGCACCGGGGTAGAGAGTGATTACCTTGGCATTTTTAATGGTGAATGCCGGGTCTTCCAACTTGCCCATCTTGTCGAAGCTGAGTAGACCACCACCGACCAGTATGATGACCAGCAGCCAGGAGATGACCGGTGTGCGTACGGAGTATTCCCCGATATTCATGTGCGCCCCTTAATGATTCTTCTTTTTGTCGCCCGTTACTGGTACTTCAGATCTTCCGCTCTTTGCATGGCCTGCTCTTTGTCCGGCATCAGTCGTACTTTCATGCCCTTGACCAGAAAGGGGGTGCCGGCTGTGACGATACGGTCTCCAGGCTCTAACCCCTCAAAGACTTCAATATTTTCACCGAGGAGACGTCCAACCTTTACCACTCGGGGTTCGACGGTCATGCTCTCTGCTTCTACAACCCAGGCCTGGGGGTCAAGTTTGTAGTCACCAACAATGGCGCTGGCTGGTACTGTGTAGACTGTGCTGTCACTACTTAATTTACTGAAATCAACAGTCACCTTTGCGGTCATGCCCGGTAGGATATTGGCACTATCCACTCTTTGCATAGTGTAGGTAATTTGAAAGGTTTGGGTCTTGGCATCTGCCTGGGTTGTTATCTCGCGAAAGGTCAGCGGGAAACGGCTGCCGGGAATGTCGGCGAAGGAGACAGTAACCAGAACATTCTCTTTGGCTCTCTCTCTGTCTGCGGATGTCAATCCCCGAAGCAGGCTCTCAGGTACATCGAATTTTACCTCGAGTTCAGAAATATCCTGTAGGACGAGTACCGGTTGTTTGGCCTGTATCTCTTCAAAGTTGTCAATGTTGAGTAGCGCAATGCTGCCATTGAAGGGGGCCGTGAGTTTGGTGTAGTTGAGATCCTGCTGCGCCGCCTTCAGGGTTGCGCTGGCACTTTTGAATTCCGCTTCAAGCTTGTCGAAATCCATTTTGGAGATATTGCCTTTCTTGATCAGTTCCTTAGCGCGACTAAAGTTACGATTAGCCTTGTCATAGTTGGCTTTTCGGTCGTTATAGACGATTTCAAGATCGGTTGGATCGAGTGCCGCAACCAGTTGCCCCGCCTTTATCTGATCACCCTCCTTGACTGGCAACTGATTGAGTACCCCGGATACCCGAAAAGAGAGTTCGGCCCTGCGACCAGCATCAATCCGTGCTGGAAAAGTGCGGATAGCGCCACTGGACGTTGTTTCAATCAGAAAACTCTTGATTGGACGCACCACATCTACCGGTTCAGCCGTAGGAGGTTCACTACATCCACAGAGAGATAGACAGACCATGGTTAGTCCGATGATGCCATTTCTTGACCCACTCATTTTTATTGAACTCCCCAGCAGACAGTCCAGTGGCTGGACTTTTTATAATCTTTGTTAATACTCTACTTTAGCGCCGATTAAAAAAAATAGACAGGTAGTGAAGTAAAAATGAAGCTATTAAATTCCCCCGATAATCTAGGCTTATTATCCCGACTGCCGATCTTGCAAATAGTAACAAACAGGCTTTTGATGATGCTCATTATTGCAGTGATGAGTGGTGGATGTTCTTTGATGGAAATTTTCCAACAGACCGAGGGTGTTAATCAGGCTGGTACTATTTCCGGTAGTGTCACTATCGAAAGTGAGAGTGATGCGCCAGTAGTTATTCTGCTTTTTACAAAAGAGGATTTTGCACCGGAACTTGAGCGAAAATATGTTCTACAGGGCGCAGGTAAATTTCGCTTCTATGCTACGGAAGGTAGCTATTATGTTGCAGCATTTCAGGACACAAATCGTGACAATCTCTACCAGCAAACAGAACCAGCAGTAATATATGGTGGTGATGATATATTTTCTGCAACCCCATTGGTACTTGGGGCCAGTGATCATATTGAACTGAACAATCTGGCGCTGAAAAATCTGATATCGAAACAAACAAATCGAGACAATATCTCGTTTAATATTGAACAGGACCATACTGGAGAGAGGGTTTCTCTGGATGATCCAAGGTTCTCCCGTGAGATTGGTACCCTTGGATTATGGAGACCCATCTCCTTCATAGATCAGGTGGGTATAGGGCTCTATATGCTCTCTGCTCCTGAAGCAGATCGTATTCCGGTGATTTTTATTCATGGTGCTGGTGGTACGCCGCTTGAGTTCGCTGAGTTGACAGAAAGTTTGGATGAGAGTCGATTTCAACCCTGGGTGCTTCACTATCCCAGTGGCTTGAGACTCGATATTGTCAGCGACTATCTTGTGAAAAGCATCAACCAGTTAGAGAGTCAATATCGATTCGACTCATTCTATCTGATCGCTCATAGTATGGGCGGGTTGGTGATGCGATCAACCGTTAAAAAATATTACGAAAGTGAACACCAGCCTGTTATCGGTCTGGCAATGACAATCAACAGCCCCATGGATGGTATGGCCAGTGCTGAATTTGGAGCGAAGTCATCTCCAATTGTCGTTCCCTCCTGGAGAGATATCGCGAAAAACAGTGAATTTTTAGACAATATCAGGAATTGGCCCTGGCCAGGTAAATTGCCTTATCACTTGGTATTTTCTTATCAGAGTGGTGAGGGAGACGATGGGGTGGTTGACCTGGAGAGTCAGATTCCATTGGCACTGCAAACAGAGGCTACTCGGCTATATGGCTTTAACGCGGGACATGCGACCATTCTCAAAAACCCCCTATTCATTCGTGAATTTCAAAATATCATGAATAAGAGTTACTAAAATCAGAGTCCAAGCTCACATCACAAGGGTGAGGCCCTGCCTCACCATAAGAGTGTCGATTCCCCAGAAACCCCAGGTAGTTTGTTCATCTCCATCAGCGTCGTCTGTATAGCGGCTCGATAGGTGGTTTTCTTTTCAGTTGGACATGGTGCGGCAGGGCCGCACCCTACCGTTGAATTTAATCAGGACAGTAGGTGTTATGTGCCGCAACGACGGGATCAGTAAGCATGCCTGATTTTTCGATCCAGATTGAATAACCATTAATATGACAGATTTGATTGCTGGGAGAATAAGATTCCAACAATCAGGCGATAGTCACATTAGAGTCAAGATAGACATCCTGGATGGCATTAAGCAGCTCGACCCCTTCCTCCATTGGACGCTGGAAGGCCTTACGCCCGGATATCATACCCATGCCACCAGCGCGCTTATTAATGACTGCCGTACGCACAGCCTGGGACAGGTCACCCTGACCGGAGGAGGCGCCCCCCGAGTTGATCAGTCCAGCTCTACCCATATAACAGTTTGCTACCTGGTAACGTACCAGGTCGATTGGGTGCTCAGAGGTGAGGTCGCTATAGACCTTGTCATGAGTCTTACCGAAATTAACTGCTCGATAACCGCCATTACCCTCTGCTTGCTTCTGTTTCACAATATCTGCTGCGATGGTGGCAGCCAAATGATTGGCTTGTCCGGTAAGATCAGCGGCAGAGTGATAGTCCACGCCATCAACCTTGAAAGCGCTGTTTCTTAAATAGGCCCAAAGGACTGTTGCCATACCCAGTTCATGAGCCTGTTGAAACGCTTCAGAGATCTCCATGATCTGGCGACGGGAATCAGAGGAGCCAAAATAGATTGTGGCGCCAACGGCTACCGCCCCCATATCGAATGCCTGTTCAACTGATGCAAACAGGGTTTGATCGTAAATCGTGGGATAGGTGAGCATTTCATTATGGTTAAGCTTAACCAAAAATGGGATCTTGTGAGCGTAGCGACGTGACACTGCACCCAGCACTCCCAAGGTAGAGGCAACCGCATTGCATCCCCCCTCAATGGCCAGCTCGACAATTTTAGCCGGGTCGAAATAGATCGGATTGGGCGCAAAGGAGGCACCTCCTGAGTGCTCGACACCCTGATCCACCGGTAGTATTGAAAGGTATCCACTACCTGCCAGGCGACCAGTATTGAAGAGGGTCTGTAAACTGCGCAATACGCCTGGCTTGAGGTCCTTGTCTGCAACAACCCTGTCCACATAGTCGGAGCCAGGAAGATGGAGTGCGGTTTGATCAATAGTCCTGCATTGATGGCCTAACAGGTGTTCGGCCTCAGAACCCAGTAGTTTTGTTATATCAGTCATAAGGGATTCCAGATTGTAGTGTTTTTACTCTTGTTACATGAGTATAGATAGTCTGTTCAGTTATGTTAGAGGGGGCGGAGGAAAAATATTCTTGAAAAAAGAGTACTCTGGTGGATTCTCTTTTTTAACGCTCTTAAGTGATCATAGTCTTACGATGAACTGTAACGTAGAAACAACGTATATTTAGTTGGTAAGCGTTTCCCATTTCAGTATTAACAATCTTTGGCTATGTCGGTTTTGAATGTTGTGCGCTATAGAATTGTAAAATATTAATGTTCAATATGAAAAAGAATATCTTACTTGACAGGGATCACGTTTTTCGGGATTTACAATGCTAAGCTCTGTCGTGGGTCGATCGGAAGAAACTTAATAAGGGACTAAATTATGAAAAGACAATATCTAAAAACTTTAGTAGCTGCTTCTCTTCTTATTCCAATCTTTAGTGTTAATGCCGCTACCTATAATGTAGGAACTTTCTATGTCACTCCTGACAATCCGGATGGTAACTATTCAATTGATACTTCTGGGGCATTTTGGGATGAGTTCGATTTCAATACGCGCACATATAATTGGAGGGATAGTGCCAGTGTAACTTTCAGTGGAACCCATAGCGGCATGTACAATAGTGAACTTCTGCTCATCAATTTGAACACAAGACAAACATACAATTTGGGTGAGGATTTCTCGGTGACACTTGATAATCTGAGATATGGGCAGAGATTCGCTATTGCTGGCGCTGGTCTTATGGCTACTGATCCATCAATACTTTCCTCATATAATTTATCGATGGACGCGGAACTTACCTTATCTACCAACCCACCTAATCCAGTGCCATTACCTGCAGCTACCTGGCTTTTCGCTTCTGGCCTGATGGGCTTTGTGAGTTATCGAAGAAAAAAGACTCCTGAGGAAAATGAGAGTACGTCAATAGTGTCATAGTAATGACTGCTAACTGACAACATCAGTTTAGGTTATAGACTCTGTTTTTAGCGTTTGGTAGAAAAGACTTACACTGATATTTTTCACTTCTTTATGACCTGTATGGTGCTGTAGGGTGGGGCCATGCCCCACCTATTAAGCTGAAAAATATTACAATATAACCAATTTTCTTATTCTAAATATCGAGTAATAATCTATTGATGGCGAGTTATTTAACCCATTTTGGTGGGGCATGGCCCCACCCTACCTAGGTCACTAATATCGAAGTTATCCTGCATTAGGTAATGAGGGATCAGAATCAGTTGCAGTGTATATAGAGACATGACTTACAGTGATATTTTTCACTTCATTATGATCTGTATGCTGGAAAAATAATAGAGCTGTAGGGTGGGGCCATGCCCCACCATATTGAGTTAAAAAATAGTACAATGTAGCCAATTATCTTATTCAAGATATAGAGTGATAATCTATTGGTAGCGAGTTATTTAACCTGTTTTGGTGGGGCATGGCCCCACCCTACCTAAGGCGCAAATATCGAAGTTATTCTGCAATAGCAATGAGGGATCAGAATCAGTTGCAGTGTATATAGAGACATGACTTACAGTGATATTTTTCACTTCATTATGATCTGTATGCTGGAAAAAAATAGAGCTGTAGGGTGGGGCCATGCCCCAACATATTTAGTTGAAAAATAGTACAATGTAGCCAATTATCTTATTCAAGATATAGAGTGATAATCTATTGGTAGCGAGTTATTTAACCTGTTTTGGTGGGGCATGGCCCCACCCTACCTAGGGCACAAATGTCGTAGTTATTCTGCAATAGGTGATGTGGGATTAGAATCAGTTGCGGCATCAGGGGTTTTGTTTTCTTCTGAACTCTTAGTACCCCCTGTATTTGATTCAGATAGATCCTCGGTAGTACTGCTCTTTGATAAACTCTCTTCAGAGGTCACATCTGACTTTTGATCTGTCTCATCTGTTTCAGTATCACAGTTAGAGTGACCACTGTCTGAACCACATGACGAATCTTCACTGTTTTCTTCATCGGAACCCTTGTTTGAATCGCCATCCTGCTCCTGGCTGGTTTTCATCCCACGTCCATTCGATTCTCCATAGCCTCTTAAGTTGAGATCGAAAATCTGTAGTGAAGAGCTACCCTTGGCTTCACTTTTTCCAGCCGCTTGATCACTGCTTTGTTGACCACCCAACTCTGAACTTCCCTGGTTTGATGATGAACGGGGAGTAGGGGACTGAATAGAGACAAAGGGTAGTGCATCATCCTCTATTATGCGGATAATAGCCGTTCCAGGATCGGAGATCACTGCACCGTTACTGGCATCTGATAGGATTAGGGTGAAGTTGCTTTCAGTTTCATACAAAGTGTCATTGATTATCTCAATCGATAATGGCAGACGGCTGATACCCTCGGCAAAAGTTATTCTACCGTTTCTAGGGATATAATCCTCACTCTTCGTCGCTGAGCCATCGAGGGTGTTGTATGCTACAGATACTTCAGTGTCGAGATTTCCTTCACGAATCAAATTTACAGTAATTTGTCCATCATTTTCCCTGATTTCATAACTCACGGATTCAAGTGAGATCGAAGCAAACCGGCTGTCCGGGTCATCATCCAGTATGGTTATGGTTGTCGATGCAGGCTCACCGATTGTTGCTTCTCCTTCGATGTCAGTTAACACTATCTGAAATAACTCACTGCCTTCAAACAGGCTATCATCGATCAATTCGACCGAGATCTGCTTTTCTGTCTCTCCTGAGAGAAAACGAACCTTCCCCTCAGTGGGAATAAAATCACTTTCGGCAGTAGCTGTATCAGAGATAGTTTGATACTCAACATCTACAGTGCCAGCACTACCACCAGTGCGAACCAGGCTGATCAGTGCTTCTCGATTGGCTTCATTAACAGCAACTGAGACGGTGCTGAAAGCAATTGAACCCGCGCCATCATCATCAAGTATCAATACCTCGACTTCGCTTTGATCTCCTAAAGAGGCCTTACCTTCTACATTGCTTAAGCTAATAACGAAAGACTCATTCTCCTCATCTTCCCGGTCATTGATAATCGGGATCTCGAAACTGCGCATTGTCTCGCCATCGGCAAAGATTAATCGTCCTGATTGTCGTAAATAGTCGACGTTGGCGCGGGCATCAGTACCACTGGTAGCAAAGTCGACAGAGACTTCACCGGTCGTACCTCCCATGCGCCTTACAGTGACAATCAGTTGCTGTGTGGATTCATTGACAGAGTAGAAGGGCTCGCTGAATATAAGCTGGCTCTGCTCATCAGAGCCGAAATTACTGAAGAGCAGCTCATAAGCGGCTGAGACATCAACCAGGCCGTAGCCAGATTGATCGTCATTTCCTGTTTCGCCAAGGTCGACTGCAGAGTCATATAGAGCAGTTTCGATCTGCGATACAGGTAGCTCAGGAAAGGCACTTTTCAGCAGCGCAATAGCACCAGTGACATGAGGTGCTGCGAATGAGGTGCCGGAGACGACGTTGTAGGCTATCGGTAGCAGGTCGGTAGTGAAAACCAGTGCGCCGGGTGCCACAAGTTTGGGGTAGGCGCCGCCATCACAAGCATTGGGGCCGCGGCTGCTCAAGAGCTCGATCTGCTCCGATTGATCTATAGAGCCTACAGACAGAGCGCCAGGATTATTGGCAGGACTGATACTGGTAGCTGTAGAAGGGCCGTAATTGCCTGCTGCAAAGACGACACCTATGCCGGCCTCCTGTAGCAGGCGAATATCTTCGCCAAACTCTTGATAGCATTGATTGATGGTGCTGGCAAAACCCCAGGAGTTGTTGACTACATGTGGTGCGTCATCAGTCAATGGGTCGCCGTCCGGATCGAGCAGCCATTGAAAAGCCAGGTGAATCGCGCTCAGAGTTGTTTGATTGCCATCATCAAATATTTTTGCGGCAATCCATTTTGCCTCAGGAGCCAAACCTACCTGATAACCACTTTCGTCTCCCCCAAGAATCAGTCCAAGGGCTTGTGTTCCATGACCGACAAGGTCTACCGGTAGATCGTGTTCTTGGTAGGGGTCGAACCAACTATTGCTGCCTCCGCGCCAGCGGCCTGAAAGATCCGGGTGGTTGACATCGACACCAGAATCCATGATGCCTACGACTACACCTTCACCAAATACCTCCTGCTGCCATAGATTTGGGGCATTGAGTTTGTCGATATTCCACTGGGGTATGGCAGCACTGTCTTCAACCTCAGGGGAACTCATGGTTAAACGCATATCAGCAGTCACACGCTCAACGCCGGGCAGTCCGGTGATATCATCCACCAGATCAGCAGGTAGATCGAGGGCGATACCATTGATTGTCCATAGCATCTTAAGCTCGGTTTTGACACCATGTTTTCTCAGTAACCTGGCAACTGCAGCTGAGGCTCTCTGAGTCTGCTTTTTCAGACTGCTAAATACACCTGTGCGAAACTGCTTGCGATTGATTTTTTGACTATCAGAGGCGCTCTTATACTGATGTGCTTTACGATGGGCCTCTTTAAGCTCACTGATTTCATACTCTTTTTCGAAACGGACTATGACGGGGACTGATGTCCGTTGACTGGCATCCGCAACCAACCTTTCCACATCAGCTGTGAGAATCGCTGCTGCGTTTACAGAGGGCAGATAGGTGGTGATTGCCACTACAAAAAGTATGCTAGAGAGTTGGTGTCGCATGCTGCATTCGCCATAAAAGACGATTAGTTCCTTAATGGGGAAGGATACTGTTTATACTAGGGCCTATTCGATTAGTGTTAACAGGCCCTTGTTCCACAGTATCAGTTTATTAACTATATTCTTTGTACCTATAGTGCGATATGCAGACTACTACTACCAGAGTATGAGGTATGTTACTACCTGACCTGGTATGTAAATTATAAGAATATAAAGCACATATACTCTATAGATGGTTGTGATTAGTGGTTTTTCATTAAACCGGCCCAAGGTAAGACAGTAGATGGCAGGTAGGGTTTTTATGCATCAAAGGTAAGGCATTACCCTATGCATAAATACACCTTCCCATGAATCATACTATCAACGGAAATCTGCTGAGATAGTATAAGGGAACATCTGATTGATTCAGATACAGGGAGGTGATGGGATGGAGTGAAGTTTTTTCATGTTGATTGGTAAGCATACAGAGTGTGATCTTCTGTTCAATTTTTACAGATTCGACATGGTTCAGCCGCTACCTACCAAAGAATTAGAGATATTCAGAGATTTATTGAGTTAGCCGCACTGCTGCGAGCATAGGAAATGACCACAGGTAAGCCAATGGGAATAAGAGACAATAGATTGTTGGTAGTCGTTCTGTCTGCAGGCCTGACCCTGCTAATGGCTTCCTGCGCCCAACAGCCTCAGGTTTCCGACACAAAGGCTAATGACGGTTATCAATATACTGCCCCCAAGAGACCCGAACTGCCTGGCTCAGATTCAGGGGATGGCAATGAACTCGTACTCTCACAGCAGGTTCAGCGGGAGCCCGAATTTTTTATTCGACAGGGGAGTGGTGAATTTCTCAACCAGAATGCCCAGTCGAAAGCCGGTTCCCAACCAGCAAAAGGTGATATTACCCTCAACTTTGAAGCAGTAGATCTTCGTGAAGTAGTGAAGGTTATTTTTGAGGAAATACTGCAAGAGAACTACCTCATTGATGAGAAGGTTCAGGGCAAAGTCACCATCCACACAACTTATCCGGTATCTATAGATGCGGTATTACCGATTTTGGAAAACATTCTGCAAATGAATGGTGCGGTAATGGTTCGCAACGGTGCGCTGTATAAGATTTTGCCTGCTGGGGAGTTGAAAGGGATGGCCTTGAAACCCTCGATAGGCAAAGGGCAAGGGAAAATGAAAGCTGGCCAGGGTGTACAGATCGTACCCTTGAAGTACATCTCCGCTCTGGAGATGAAAAAAATCCTCGAATCATTCACAACCAATGCTGAACAGGTGCGGGTTGATGCTGGTAGGAATCTGATGATTCTCAGTGGCTCTTACCAAAAGATCAACAACCTGCTGCAAACCGTTAAAATGTTTGATGTGGATTGGCTCAGTGGTATGTCTTTCGGCCTGATTCCGCTGAAATACACTGATGCAAAAACCCTCACTGAAGAGCTGAAACACATTCTGGGGGATGGAGAAGCCTCTCCCCTGGGCCATATGATTAAACTGATTCCCGTTGAACGCCTGAGTGCGGTGATGGTGATCAGTCAGCAGCCAAAATATATCGATGAAGCGCGCCGCTTGATTGCACAATTTGACCAGGGCAGCGATAAGTCGCCAGATCGTCGGCTCTATGTTCACCATCTCAAAAATGGTAAAGCGGAGAGCATTGCCACAATTCTTCAGAGTATTTTTGGCAATGAAGTGACCACTCCTTCTGCTTCGGGAGGGTTGAGCAGTAGTGACCCATTGTTACGTTCAAATGTCCGTTCACCGACAGCTTCAGGTATTGATCTTAATAACAGTAATGCAGATAGGAATGCCGCATTGACCAAAGATCAGCCTCAGATGCCCAGTGGTGCTGCTGCGAGTGGTGCAGCCCAGCCATCGGCTTCAGCTGGGGCGGCATCATCTGCAACGATAATTGCTGACCCGGATAACAATGCCATACTGGTAATGGCAAGCCCCAAGGACTACCAGAAGATCAAAGCCACCATCACCCGCCTGGATGTAGCGCCCAAACAGGTCATGATCGAGGCAACGATTGCTGAAGTGCAACTTTCAGATAATCTGAGCTATGGTGTGCGCTGGTTTTTTAATGGTTCCACAGGAGGCGGTCGCCCCTATGAGGGTGGCTTGGGATCGCCTCTACCTGGTAGCGTCGGAGGTGATGGCTTTGCTCTGGGATTATTCAATAACCTGAATGATCTGAAAGTATTTTTCGATATACTTGAAAATGAGTCCTCGGTTAAATTTCTTTCTGCTCCACAGATCATGGTCATCGACAATCAGACTGCCAGTTTCCGGGTTGGCGACCAGATTCCAATCGTGACCCGAGCTTCCCAAAGTACCTCTGATCCGAATGCGCCGATTGTCTCTGAAGTTCAGTTCAGAGATACAGGTACCTTGCTTCAGATCACGCCTCGTATCAATGAGGGCGGGATGGTCACCCTGGAGGTCAATCAGGAGGTGAGTACACCCGGATCGGCGCCTGCAATTGGTGGTGGTGGCAATGTTGCTATTTCACAACGTACAATAGAGAGTACCGTTGTTGTGCATGACGGCCAGACCGTCGTTCTGGGTGGATTGATAAGAGAGAACACCAGTAGCGGCAAAACCGGCATACCTGGTCTGATGCAGATTCCTTTTCTGGGCAGTCTGTTTGGCAGCACCACAAAGGATGTCAGTCGCACGGAATTGATTGTCACACTCACGCCTAAAGTGGTTCGTAATCCTCAAGAGGCCTACGATATTTCCCAGGAACTACGGGAAAAGATACGAGATGCCACACTGTTTCAGGATGATTTCAACAGGAAACGCGCTGAAAGATCGGGAATATAGAATCTTATTGCCTGACCACCACTAGTGTGATGTAACGAATAAACTGCACCAATCAGCTCTGCAGGGTGAGCAAATGATTCCTGCAGAGTCCATTGCTTTAGTGTTATCAGGCTCTAAACTTCAATAGTAATGTGTGGATATTTCCGTAGTCCGAATACAGGCGTGGGATGAATACAACAAGTCGAAGCATCAACAACGAAACCCTTACCTCCGAACAGCAGGAGCAACTGGAACCTGTCTACACCAGTCAGCCGCTTTGCGCTGCTTTGGTTGCTTCAGGCCGCTTGGGTATTGCTGAGGCGGATCGAGCAGTTCGACTCAAGCAGAGTCAACAAAGTGACGAATCTATAGGGAATATTCTACTCCAGCTTGGCCTGATCTCAGATCGGGATCTGGCCACAGCCCTGGTCGATATTTGTGGCGTACCCTTAGCAGAACGAAAGGATTACCCCGATCTGGCCAATCTCAGCGAGAATATCTCTGCAAACTTTCTGAAGCAGCATCGCCTGGTGGTGTTCGATCATATTGATGACCACATTCTGGCGATTATGGTCGATCCCAGTGATCTTTATGTCATTGAAGCACTGGAGTTGATCAGTGGTAAGTCGGTGCAGCTTCAGGTTGGTATTGCCAGCGAAATCGACGAGACCATACAGGAGCACTTTAACGAATTACAAAAGAGTGGTTCTGGTGATGAGGGCGATGGCCTGGAACACCAACTGCTGTTGGATGATGTTGAGCAACTCAAAGAGCTTGCCAGTGAAGCGCCGGTAATCAAGATGGTCAATCAGATCATTTCCCGTGCCGTATCCAGCAAGGCTTCCGATATCCACATCGAACCTTTCGAGCAAGTTCTGAAGATACGGTACAGGGTTGATGGATTGTTACGTGAGACGGAACACCCCTCTATCAACATGGCGCCTGCATTGATTTCACGTATTAAGATTATGGCCCATCTGAATATCGCAGAGCGCCGTCTGCCCCAGGATGGACGTTTCAAAGTTAGAGTGCATGGCGCCACATTGGATCTTCGTGTTTCTACCGTGCCTACCCTGCATGGGGAGAGTATGGTACTCAGGTTGCTGCAACGGGATGAGGTGAACCTGGATTTTTCCAGTCTGGGTTTTGAAAGCGCTACGGAAAAGCGTCTATTGGAGATCCTCGATCGTCCCCACGGCATTGTTGTTGTTACCGGGCCTACCGGTAGTGGTAAGACCACTTCTTTGTATGCTGCTCTGAACTATCTGAATCGTCCTGAGAGAAAGATTCTCACGGTTGAAGATCCAGTGGAATATAACATCGAGGGGGTGAATCAGATACAGGTGAAAGCCAGTATAGGTCTGGGTTTCTCAGAAGCTCTACGATCCATCGTGCGTCAGGATCCGGATGTGATCATGATTGGTGAGATACGTGACCAGGAGACGGCTAAGATTGCGGTTCAATCAGCACTTACCGGACATCTGGTTCTCTCATCACTGCACACCAATGACGCGGCAGGCAGTATTACCCGTTTTCTCGATATGGGGATTGAGGCCTTTCTTCTTACCTCAACAGTTAACGCAGTGGTTGCACAACGCTTGGTACGAAATCTCTGCCGGCATTGTAAAAAGCCTTATACGCCGCCACCTGAAGTCCTTGCCCGTTTCACTGGATCTGACAAAGCACCAACCCTCTACAAGGCAGTTGGATGTGATGAGTGTGGTGGTAGTGGCTATCGTGGTCGTAGCGCTATCATTGAAATGATCGAATTGAGCGAAGCGATGCAGTCTCTGATTCTTCAGGGTAAAGATAAGCATGCCTTGGCTGCCTGTGCCAAGCAGGAGGGAGCGAAATCGATGTATGACGATGGACTGCATAAAGTGGCCCGAGGTATTACCACCCTTGAAGAAGTGCTGCGAGTCACTCAGGAAGGTTAATGGCATCATATCTCTATAAGGCGGTTACCCCCGAGGGTGAGGTTGTAGAGGGAATGCTCGATGCAGTAAGCCGTGAGCATGCAGTAAACCAGATTCATCTTAGCGGGCAGGTGCCAATCCGTATTGAGGAGAGCCAGGAGACTATTCGGGCTGCGCCTCGTCAACTGTTCAAACGCAAGAAGGTTCCTCAGGGGCAGGTTGTCGCTTTTACCCGTGAACTTGCAACCCTATTGAAATCTGGTCAGCCACTCGAATCAGCACTTGGCATATTGGTTTCAATTGCTGGCGCTGAATCACTTTTCAGCCAGCATATCAACAGCATCCGTGACAGTCTGAAGAGTGGACACTCTTTTGCTGATGCCCTGGCAAAAGAGGAGGGGATTTTCAGCAATTTCTATGTACAGATGGTTCGTGCCGGTGAGGCGGGAGGGGCGCTGGAAAATGTACTCTCACGTCTGGCAGTTCACTTGGAGCAATCACAGGAGGTTAGAAGTTCTCTGATCTCTGCTCTGATCTATCCGGCCATATTACTGTTTGTTGCCATTAGCTCAATCCTGATTCTATTGACCTATGTAATTCCTCAGTTCAGCGAACTGTTTATGGATATGGGAGAGGCTCTACCCCTTTCTACGCGCATCACCATGGGCATGGCGTCATTCCTGCAGGAGTATGGCTGGGTTTTAGCCCTGGGGGTCATGCTGCTGGTTTTCTATTTCAAATGGCAGATGAGTAAAAGACGTACAGCAAAACGTTGGCACGCCCGTCTGCTCAATCTTGGTGTGGTTGGACCGATTGTCAGACAGGTTGAGGCCGCTCGTTTTTGCAGAACGCTCGGCACGCTATTGGAAAATGGCGTGCCACTGCTCAAATCCGTAGCAATTGTTAAAGAGACAATTGGCAACTTTGTAATTGCGGATGGCATGGATCATGTCATTAAACACCTCAGGTCGGGTCACAGATTGGCCGATCCCTTGGCTGAACATGCTCAATTTCCTCAATTTGCGCTGCAGATGATTCGTGTTGGTGAGGAGTCAGGGCAACTGGAGCCGATGTTGATGCAGACAGCTGATATCCTCGACCTCGAAACGCAAACTCTGATCAAAAGGGCACTTAGCCTGGTTGAGCCTGTGATGATACTGGTGCTCGGATTAATTATCGCCGGTGTCGTGATGTCGATTCTGGTGGCTATTTTAGGCGTCAACTCTCTGGTCGCGTTATGAGCAGGCAACTGGCTCAACGCTGCCGAGGTTTTACTCTGATTGAGATGTTGCTGGTGTTGGTCTTGATGGGCATGCTGTTCTCTTTGACGCCGCCCTTACTGCATAAAGCGTTTCCAGCAATCAAACTGAAAGCGGCAACCCGTGATCTTGCTCAGGAGATTCGTTACGTACAGCAGACAGCCATAATTACAGGTAGAGAGTCCCGCATGCGTTTTGATATTGAGAACAGCCGCTATCAAAGCGACCTGGTCAATCAGGGAGAAGTTCGGCATCTACCAGATGGTATTAGTTTTGCGAGTCAGAAGGTCGCTGATCGCCAACAAACCCTGGTTCTGCGATTCTATCCAGATGGTAGCTCCAGTGGGGGGTTGATTCGTCTCGGTAATGAAGCACAAGCTTTTGTTATCGCAGTGGATTGGTTGACCAGCAGGGTGCAAATCATCAACAGCCGTGATCTAAAAGAAGATGCTCGATTCGAAGTGTGAGGGTATGACTCTGATAGAGGTGCTGGTCGCCTTCATCATACTCGCTATGACAATGAGCGTGATACTGAGAATAAACTCGGGCGCAGTGAGGAATCATCAAGTTGCCATGCAATATTTCGAGGCTGTGTCAGTTGCCCAGTCCCGTCTTGAACAGATGAGTGCGGAAATCGATGTGGAGAACTATACCCAGGAGGGTGTTGATCAAGATGCCTATACCTGGCGCTATCTGCGTCAACCCCATACCTGGCAAGAACAGAAGTTACTGACACTGCCCTTGATTCCTGTTGAGGAGATATTGACTGTCTCCTGGGATTCCCCTGGTGGAAGCCGTGAGATCTCATTTACCCGCATCGGAGTTATCCGTGCAAAACCCTGATCATGTAGAACTCAATAGAGAGCGATCTCGTGCCCATATTCTCAGTGGTGGTTTTACCCTGCTGGAAATCATGATTGCCCTGCTACTGCTTGCTGTGATCACAACAACATCTGTGTCGATGTTGTTTTTGAATATCAAAGGCTGGGAGCGTGTTTCAGAGCGAAGTGAGGTTGAAATAGCCGAGCATCTCACATCGGCCCGGATTGAGCATCTGATAAGAAATCTACTGCCTTTCACCTGGCAGCAGAAACGGGTTCGTCAGTTGGCATTCTCAGGGGATGCCGGGCATGTTCAGTTTATCGCACCTGCTCCGCAGCAATATCAATCGGGTGGATTGTTTGAATATCGCTTAGTCCAAGAGCGGGATTCAGAATTGGGATTAAGTCTGGTGCTCTACTATGCACCCTACTATCCAAACATACAGCAGTTCTCACTCCCTGAGGAAGGTCGTCGACGCATTTTGATCTCCGGGCTGCAAAATATCGAATTCAGCTTTTACGGAAAACCACAGAATCGTCCTCAACCAGAGTGGACAGAGCAGTGGCAGCAGAGCTACCGCTACTTTCCTGAGTTGATCAAAATCAGTCATACAGAGGAAGGAGTGGATCACCCACAGGAGCACTTTGTTCGTATCAGGCGACAAAGCAGTTAATATCTGAAGAGCCCAGGTAACCTATTGATAATATGGTAAAGAAATTTAAACATCATCGGCAAAAAGGGGTGGCGCTGGTTCTGGTTCTTTGGCTGGTGGCACTCCTGACTATCGTTGCGGCCAGCTTTTCAACCCATTCAAAGGTTGAAAGTCGACTCGCCGGTAATGCTAAGGATGCCCTGCAAGCGAGATTGATGGCGCAGAGTGGATTTAATCGGGCAATTATGGAACTGATGGTTAGTGATCCGCAGAGCCGCTGGAATTTCAATGGTCAAATCTATCCCCTGGAGACAAAACAGGGTGAAATAAAAATCGCTATTCGAAATGTATCCGGACTGCTTGATTTGAACAAGGCAAACAGGGATCAACTCAGTAAGCTCTTCATTCTGCTTACAGATGATCCTCAGGAGAGGGAGGCATTGGTTGACAGACTGAATGATTGGCGTGACAGCGATGACCTGCGTCGTCTTCAAGGTGCAGAAGATACGGATTATCGAGCAGCTGGATACGCCTATATCACAGCGGGTCAAGATTTGAAGACCCTTGAGGAGTTGGGCTACGTTATGGGGTTTGATGCAGATCGTGTCAATAAGCTTCGTCCCTATGTCACACTCAACGCCGTCAGCTCAGTGGTCGATTTCAGGTTCGCCTCCAAGGAGCTGGCAACCCTTTTGAAAAGTGCAGGTCAACTCTCTTCTGAGTTGACTGATGCACTTGATCAGATCGATAGTGAGTTGGCGGAGTTGGATTTTTCACAGGGGGGTGGGCAGTCGCAGAGCAAAGTCTATCGGATCCAGATTGATGCCCATACCGAGCAGGGGAGTCAGGCGAGGATTCTAGCGGATGTCGATTTGAGAAGCAGTGGGAGTGAACCTTATTCGATTCATTCCTGGCATGAGTCGTTATGAGGGTTAAAACCGGTTAGAATCTTGATATGGCAGTACAATCCCTGAGATATCGATGGCTTGGTTTCTGGACATGGTGGAGTGGTGAGATCAGTACGCTCTTGCCAGAGCCTCTGCGCGCCCTGTTCAGTGGTGGTCGGCCGGCTCAACTGTTGTATGAGAATGAGGCACTACGGATAGTCAACCACGGACTGAGTGGTGAAGAGGTCGCAGAGAATTACTTAAAGGTCATCGATTTTGAGAATCCGGATCAGAAGCGATTACTGGCTTCAGCAAGCGAAATACGTTTATGTCTGGAACGAAAGAAATATCTGTTCAAAAAAGTCACCTTACCCATCGAGGCAGAAGAGAACCTACGAGAAGTGCTCTCATTTGAGATGGATCGCCAGACCCCTTTCAATGCAAGTCAGGTCTACTACGACCATGTCATCAACGGACGTGACAAGCAGAATCGAATCCTGGATATCACTCTGATCCTGGCTCCGGTGGATAAAATTGCCAGTGCACTTCAGCAATTGGAAGAGAATGATGTCAGGATAAACGCCATCTCACCCTGCGAGGAGGCAGACCCCAAACTTAATGCGGTCAATTTATTGCCGCCTGAAAAACGTGAAAAACCACGAAAACGTTATCGATTAATCAATCTTCTACTGTTTTTTGTGTTGTTGCTTGTGTTGTTTGGTAATCTGATATTACCCGTATGGCAGAAATCAATTCTGGCCTCCAGCCTTGAACAGCAATTGCTCAACAGCCAAAAACAGGCCAATGAAGTATCAAAACTAAGAGATGCGGTGACAGAGGCGGAGCGCGAAAACAGTTTTCTGCTGGATAAAAAACGATCTTCGAGGCAGATGCTGGAGATACTGCATGAATTGACCCTGTTACTGCCAGATGACACTTGGGTCAGCCACTTCGAAATCAGAGACGACAAAGTACATATACATGGCCAATCTGTTGCCTCGGCTGTTTTAATTCCACTAATAGAATCCTCCAAATTATTTCGCAATGTATCCTTTCGTTCGCCAGTAACTCAGAATAAAAAGAACAATACAGAACGTTTCCATATCTCAGCAGAGCTGATCGCAGATCTACAGGGTGAAGGGTGATGTTGCGTGTCACAGGGCCACAGCTTCGGGAAGTGCAGGTGATTCACTGCAATCGACAAGTCCTGTTACATGGGAGTTATCGCCATGTATGACACATTGACGCCCAGACAAAGCAAACTGCTTGCATTAACTATCCTGATACTGCTGATTTCCATTGTTCTGTTTGCAGTCATCTACCCGATTTGGTCACTAAATCAGCATTACGATGATCAGATAAGTAGTCAGCAACATCAGATTCAACTCTATAAACGTATCGCTTCACAAGCAGGTTACTACCAATCTGAAGCGGGTCGATTGAAACGTATAAGAGCGTCTGATCGACGTTATCTTCAAAGTGAAACCGATTCCCTGGCTAAGGCGGAATTACAACGCAGGGTAAAGGGAGTTGTATCAGCAGCAAAGGGGGAGATTCTAAGTACGCAGATTATAGGTAACGATGAGGAGGATGGTTTTGTAAGAGTGGCAATACGTGTCAGGATGAAAAGCACTCTTCAAGATAGCGTCACTATTTTCCACAAGCTGGAGAGTGAGAAACCGTATCTGTTTGTTGAGGAGATCACGATACGCAGTCGTCCCGTTGCCAGACGTAGATTACCTGTCAATGAGAAGATCAAGCGAGCGTTGGAATTGCTTGATATCGATTTTAAATTGGTGGGTTATATGAAGAGTCTTGGTTCATGAGCCCTTGGAAAACTTTTTTTAACACCCTGACCATACTGCTACTGATATTGATTGGCATCACCACTGCATTGCTCTATTTTCAATGGTTCAATCCGCCTCAAGCACAATCTACAGTTGAGAATGGCACAGGATCATCCGCTGATACTGAGAAGAATGCTAGCATCTCGCCATTTACGCCTGTACCCCTGAATATCTATTCTGAGATCACTGAACGACCCTTATTCAGAGAGGGTCGTCTACCTCCTGAAGAGCCTGAAGAGCCGGCAAAATCACCCGTTGCCCGTCAAGCACCACTGAAGCTGAGGTTGGAGGGTGTGGTTATTACGCCTAAGAATAGAGTCGCGGTTATCAGAGACCTTAATAACAATCGATTACTCCGAGTTGCTCAGGGAATGAACCAGAATGATTGGAAGCTGGAAACCGTTGATACCGCCAGCGCTACCGTCGTGCGTCGGGGCAAAAAAATAAAACTCGAACTGCAAATAGAAAAGGATGTGAAAGGTGTGCCACCTAGAATGAAGCTGCCATTCAGACCAAAAAGATAACGCTCATTGATCAATTCCTAGTAACTCGGCAATTAAATAGGTCATCTTCAGCCTGTCCTTTTAATACTAGAATGTCAGGGGCTCCAAGCCCACCTTATCTGCCTAACAGAGGATTCAGAGACTCGGCCAATAGGGTAGAATATATTCAGAGTTATGGTTAAGCTTTTTTGGCACTGACTAACCATTAAGTTTCAAAGGTATGATCATAGGATCCGAGTAAAACACAATGACAGATGAGAAGAAGATACAGGTTCTATTTGTTTGCATGGGCAATATCTGCCGATCCCCCACTGCACAAGGCGTGTTTCGTGACATCGTTGAAAAGGAGGGCCTTAGTGAAATAATCGTAACCGACTCTGCTGGTACCATCGACTACCATACCGGGGGTAAAGCGGATCGTCGTGCTCGTGAAACTGCAAATAAACGTGGTATCGATCTTAGTGACCTGCGAGCCCGCCAGGTTACAGTCGAGGACTTCGAACAGTTCGACTATCTAATGGCCATGGATCGCTCTAACTACGAAGATTTGAGTGCTCTCTGTCCCACCGGCGCTGAAGAGCGCTTACATCTTTTCATGGATTTCGCTCCCCATCTGAAGGAGCAGGAAGTGCCAGATCCTTATTATGGTGGTGCAGCAGGATTTGAGCGTGTATTTGATTTGGTTGAGGCGGCCTCTCGTGGTCTTCTCGAGCATATCCGCGATCGTAATCTCAGTTAAGATCAACCCCAAACCTCTTCAGAGGTTTCCCAGGGATCTTCTTCGCAGTTCAGCTATGGTGTTTGCCTACTACGATGGCAAACCCATATCTGGACTACGTCTTAACTCAGGTCAGGATATAAAACACGATCTAAGCAGCTATTCTCCACCAGCATCGGCAACATCAGCTTTTTTGGAGGCAGCAGGTGCAGGCTGTGCCGGTTTTTTGGTTTCAACCTGAACAGATTTTGACTCAACCTGAGCTTTACTCTCCTGAGCCTTCTCGATAGTTGCCTTTGGTGCAGGCGCCTTTGCCGGTTTCTGTTCTACCGGAGCAGGGGCGTCAGACTTTGGCTTAGGTGCTTGAGGTGCGACAGCATTTGGTTTGGTCTCAACTTGCTGTAGTTTCACCGCTTTGGGTTTTGCCTTCGGACGTGGCTTGCTCACTTTTTCAGCTGCTTTAGGTTTATTGCGAGGCTGTTTCTGAGGCTCTGGCACTGCTTCACTCGCAGCAGCTTTAGTGACTTTAGTCTCTACTTGGCCAGATTTACTCGTATCAGTTTTAGTCTGAGTCTGCCTGGGTGCCTTTGACGCTTCAGGCGCAGCTGGTTTGGCCGCTTTAGATTCAGCTTGCTTGGGCTTGGGTGAGGATTCAGCTTTAGGAGTAACCTGCTTCGGTGTTTCAGTGGCCGGCTTAGATGCAGCAACCTCAGAGGCTGGTTTTGACTCAGCTGGCTTGGCGTGCTTGGTCTCAGCTAGATCTGATTTATTACTGCTTTTAGCTTGCACCTCAACCTTTTCCGGCTGAACGGAACTTGGCTCGGCTGAGGCTGTTTTGGTCTCTGCCTCTCCTGAACTGCTCTTGGCAGGTGTTGTATTTTCTACGCCACCTGTTTTCTGACCATCCTGTGACTCTGTCGAACCCTTGGACTCAGCTCTATTTGATCTTGGAGACCTTTGGTTAGCAGGCTTGTTCCGAGCCCTGGGTTGTTTTTTAGGTTGTTCCTGACTCTTTTCTTGAGTGGTCTCTTCACTTCTCTCTTCGGAAACCTTATTTGCCGTTGTCTGTTCACTGTTTCTTTCAGCAGCGGAGCGCCTTCTACGGCCGCCACGACGTCCCCGTCGTGACTTAGGCTTAGTTGCTGCTGTATCAGTTTCGCTGGCTTGAGTAGTCGCGGTAGTCTCAGCGATCTGTTCCTGAGGCTTTTTATCATCAGCCTGTCTCTTTTCCTGGCTAGCGGCGTTGTTTCCAGGTGTGCGCCGTCTGTTACTTTGTTTGTCCTGGTTTTTGTTTTCGTTGCGACGCTCTCCATTGGCAGGTCTGCGATTGCGCCCACCTGAATTCGGCGATCTGCGGCCTCTGTTGCGGTTGTTTGAATTGGCACCAGACTGTTGAGGTGTAGTTGCTTTTTTCTCTTCAGTCTCTGCTTGAGCTGGTTCACTCTCCTTCGAAGAGAAGATACTGAATATCTTTTTCAGGAAACCAGTCTCACTACCTTGAGTTGCAGGTGATGGCGGCTCAGCTCTTTGTGGAACAGGGCTGGCCGGAGCAATCGACTTAACCACCGGCTGTTCAGGTTTAACCTGCTTGGTGTTGATATATTCTGGAGATTCAGATCTCTCATCAGAGACCATATTATAGCTTGATATCGCGTCATCCTCACCTGGGAGGTCACTGACACGTATCCGGTCAATCTGATAATTGGGGGTTTCTAGATGGATGTTCGGAATGAGCACGACTTCGATCGATTGGCGTTTCTCGATGTCATGGATCATCTGACGTTTTTCGTTCAGCAGGAAGGTTGCCATGTCCACAGGCAATTGTGCCATGAGTCGGCCTGTATTCTCCTTCATGGCCTCCTCTTCGAGGATACGAAGTACCGATAGAGAGAGGGATTCAACGCCACGGACCGTGCCATGACCTTTACAACGCGGACAAGCCTGTTCACTGGCCTCTCCCAGAGAAGGACGTAGACGCTGTCTCGACATCTCCAGCAAGCCGAAGCGGGAGATTCGTCCTATCTGGACACGAGCCCGATCCTGTTTCAAGGCATCTTTGAGTCTGTTTTCCACTTCCCGTTGATTACGGGAGGGTGTCATGTCGATAAAATCGATAACGAACAGTCCACCAAGATCCCGTAGACGGAGTTGGCGGGCAATCTCGTCTGCGGCTTCAAGGTTTGTATTCAGTGCTGTCTCTTCGATATCGGCACCCTTGGTTGCCCGGGCGGAGTTGATATCGATAGAAGTCAGGGCCTCTGTGTGATCGATGACGATAGCACCACCGGAAGGGAGGCTGACTTCGCGTTGAAAAGCAGATTCAATCTGGCTTTCAATCTGGTATCGGCTGAAAAGCGGAACCTCATCGTCATAGTGACGCATTTTCTTACCGTATTGAGGCATAACCTGGTTGATGAAACGTTCAGCCTGGTTATAGACTTCAGGGTCATCGATAACGATTTCGCCGATATCCACCCGTAAATAGTCACGAATGGATCGAATGATCACATTGCTCTCCTGATAGATCAGGAAAGGTGCGGGTTTCTCTGCAGAGTGCTCAATGGCAGTCCAGAGTTGAATCAGGTAATCGAGATCCCATTGAAGCTCTTCGCTGTTTTTGCCGACACCTGCAGTGCGCACGATGAGTCCCATATCATCAGGGATCTGTAGTTCACTCATCGCTTCACGCAGTTCGGTACGATCCTGCCCCTCGATTCGGCGAGAGACCCCTCCGGCCCGAGGATTATTGGGCATCAGTACCAGATAGCGTCCTGCCAATGAGATGAAGGTGGTCAGTGCGGCGCCTTTATTGCCTCGTTCTTCTTTCTCAACCTGAACGATAACCTCTTGGCCCTCTTTCAAAGCCTCCTGGATATTGACACGACCGGAAGCCTGTCGTGCTTTTTCGGTAAAGTAAGTTCTGGAGATCTCTTTGAGGGGGAGGAAGCCATGACGTTCAGCGCCGTATTCTACGAAAGCCGCTTCCAAGCTCGGTTCGACGCGGGTGATGCGACCTTTATAGATATTGGCTTTTTTCTGTTCCCGACCAGGGATTTCGATATCAAGATTAAAAAGTTTTTGGCCATCAACAATGGCTACACGCAACTCTTCAGGTTGAGTTGCGTTGATCAACATACGTTTCATATTTTATTATCCGTACAGCTGTCCGACATCCAATCCCATTGCGCATGACGTACAACTCCAATCGCCACAGGTAAAAATTCCACCTGCTTTGGTCAGAGCATCAGTCAGCAACCTCCGGGACAAGGAGGGTGTTCCAAACCAGAAAGCTAGCTCGGACGGCTGAAAAACTGTTAAAGTCCGCCGCTTGGGGTTTGCTTATGGCTGAACCAATCAAGGCGCTCAGAGCAGAGAGTGCATTATGGGTGTTCATTTGGCCCGGTACATGTCACCAAAGCCAGTTCCGAATTAAGACGGACTGACACTCGATAGTTGCTCTGGCGCGGCTGTGAGGGTTCAGATTAAGAGCTAGGTCCCAACGGCACCTGTGCGCTTGGCTGGTAATACGGGCTGCGCCAAAACGAAAAATCGGGCTGCAACACGGATTACTTACCGCACTGACGTCGGCTGCTACAGAGGTTCGTATGCAAGCCGGCGCCTGAAAAACTAAGCTGAATATAGCAACCTTCACCCGGAACATCAATCTTACAATGCAATTAAATCGGCGCTAAATGTCAGAATCAAAAAAGAATTCTCTAAAAGTCACGTTCATTGACATCAGTGAGGAGTTTGCCGGGCAAAGAATTGATAACTTTTTGTTTCGACATCTCAAAGGGGCTCCGAAAAGCTACATCTACCGTATTTTGAGAAAAGGGGAGGTGAGGGTCAATAAAGGCAGGATAAAAGCCCACTATAAACTCAATACGGGAGATACGATTAGAATTCCCCCTGTGAGGCTGCCTACTCCGTCAGAGCAGGAAAACAAGGTATCAGAATCCCTTAAAAATCTTCTCAGTCAGGCGGTTGTATTTGAGGATGATCGATTTCTTGTAGTCAATAAACCATCGGGGCTTGCTGTTCACGGTGGCAGCGGTGTCAATCTTGGATTGATTGAGATATTTCGCCAAATCCGTCCTGAAGAGAAGCACCTTGAGCTGGTGCATCGACTGGATAGGGATACCTCTGGCTGTCTGCTGATCAGTAAACGACGCAGCGCATTACGAACTTTACATGAACTGATTCGGGAAAACCGGGTCGATAAGCGGTATCTTACTCTGCTTGCGGGAAGTTGGCGCAAAGGCGTACAAGTCGTCGATATGCCACTGAAAAAGAATACCTTACAGGGTGGTGAGCGGGTGGTTCGTGTCGATGCAGAAGGAAAACCTTCACGGACTTGCTTCAAGCGCCTGCAGCGCTATTCAGAGGCGACCTTGGTCGAGGCAGAGCTGATTACCGGGCGCACTCATCAAATTCGAGTCCATACTGCCTGGCTGGGTTCGCCGGTTCTTGGTGATCAGAAGTATGGTGATACAGCCAGCAATAGGGCAATGAAAGAGAAAGGTCTGAAGCGACTGTTTCTGCACGCCTATAAAATCAGCCTGCGCTGGCCAGGCGAAAAACGGGATATGGTGATTGAAGCGCCACTACCCGAAGAGTTGGATCAGGTTTTAAATAGACTTAAGAGTTAATATGAAATTTAGCTTGTTAGTATTTGATTGGGATGGAACTTTAATGGATTCAGAAGCCCGTATTGTAGCCTGTGTCGAGGCAGCGGTACGGGATCTTGAGATGCCGGTTCCTGAGCGTGAAGCGATCAGTAATATCATTGGTCTCGGATTACGCGAGGCGGTGCATCAGCTGTTTCCTGAAAGTGATGATCAACTGCATCTACAGATTGCAGCACGTTATCGGGTACACTTTTTCAGTGGCAGTGAAGCGCCCTCCCAACTCTTTGAAGGGGCGCGTGAGACACTTGAAAACCTCGCTGCTAGGGGATATATGTTGGCCGTAGCGACAGGTAAAGGGCGTCAGGGGTTGGATCATGCCCTGAAGACAACTGGATTGGAGAGGTTTTTCCACTTTACCCGATGCGCTGATGAGACTTTCTCTAAACCCCATCCAGAAATGCTTAACCAGATTCTTGAGGTCAGTGGCGCCTATCCCGACCAGGCATTGATGATTGGTGATACTGAGTACGATCTTGAAATGGCGCTCAATGCCGGTATGCCCTCATTGGGTGTTACCTATGGTGTACATACTCCAGAGCGATTGCGCAAACACGCTCCCCTTGCTTGCGTCGATCGCATAACAGAGATACCTGACTGGTTGGATTCATATCTAGAAAAAACTTCTTCTTCCAATATATAAAATCATATATTTCAATTATTTGTGGGACTATTTTAATGTCAGATAAGAGTCAAGAGGAACAGAGAAATCAATCCGAGCCCACTCAGTGGGAAAGAGATTTACTCAATCGTATGGTGATGGCAACAGTCGCAGAAAATCGGCGAAGTCGACGCTGGGGTATCTTTTTCAAACTACTTACATTTGCCTATCTGTTTATCATTCTGGGTATGTTTTTATGGGCAGATAAGCTGCATGTTGATGATATTTCAGCCTCAGAACACACAGCATTGATCAATGTGAAAGGTCTCATCTCATCAGAAACAAAAGCCAGTGCAGATAAGGTGGTAACTGCGCTGCGTGATGCCTATGAAGACAAAAAAACCAAAGGCATCATTCTGCGCATGAATACCCCGGGTGGAAGCCCGGTTCAGTCAAGATATATCAATCGAGAGATAGTGCGTTTGAAAGAGAAGCACCCCGATATACCGGTATATGCCGTTGTTTCTGATATCTGTGCTTCCGGCGGCTACTACATTGCAGCTGCTGCAGATAAAATCTATGCAGATGAAGGCAGTATTGTTGGCTCCATAGGTGTACTGATCAATGGATTTGGCTTTGTTGATGCTATGCAAGAGCTGGGTGTTGAAAGGCGTCTGTTAACTGCAGGTGAAAACAAAGGCCTTCTTGATCCTTTCTCTCCACTCATAGAGTCAGAGGTAGGCCATGTGAAACAGATGCTCGATCAGTTGCATCAACAGTTTATCGAGACTGTAAAAGAGGGTAGGGGTGATCGACTCAAAGTTGATGAGCATCCAGAGCTCTTCAGTGGTCTCTTCTGGAGCGGTGAAGAAGCCTTGAAGCTAGGCCTGATTGATGAGTTCGGCAGTAGCAGCTACGTCGCAAGAGAGATTATCGGTGCTAAAGAGATTGTTGATTTCACTCACAAGGAGGAGGTTTGGGATCGTCTGGCGCGTAATCTTGGTGCTGGCGCTGCCTCTTTTTTTGCGAACATCAGCGGATTGGGTGAAGGCGTTACAATCCGCTGACCCAAGCTATTCCCTATAAGCAAACGATTCGATGCTTATTCCTCCGCCGACTTCATGGCTATGTTCTTGAGGTCGGTGGGGTTTTGCCAGGCATCCCAGTGTTTTTTATAGCGTGTATCCAGTACTGAGAGATGTTGATCCAATTCCAGAAGTAACTTTTTCTGAGGGTAGGATTGAGAGTTACGCTGATACCAAGCTTCCATATCACTCTTGAGCTGCTCTCTTTGGGAGACCACTGAGCCGATAGCATCTTTCAAGCGGGTTAATTCATCACTGCATAAATCTGCCACGGCATATCGAACACCCGTTTCAAAAATACGGGTTCCACCACCCTCGCTGACTGTTTGCCTGAGATAATCTGAATCAACTACCTGTACCCCGGCAAGGTAGTCTATACCAAAATCAGCCAGCTCCCGGACCCAGGGTGTGGTTGGACCCATCAGTACCATTTTCGCTTTTGCAGATAACTCTGCCAAACGTGGAAAGGTCTTATTGATCAATGTGGTAGCACTTAGAAATACCCAGTCCGCATCCCTGAGAACATACTCAGCTGCTGGGTCTGGCAGGTCATTTTCTGTGCTATTTCGCTCCAGGATAATCAACTCGATATCATCACTTTCAAGAGTCTCAATTCCAGGATATCGACCAATGACCACTACTTTTTTGCCTGATAGTCTGGGTCTGAAATACTCAAAGACACTCAGATTGGCCGGGCCGGTAGGAAATAGTGGTGTGGCACTTTCGGCAAGACTGTTCTGGTTATTGAGAACTGCATTGATACAGGCCATACCGACAGTGGCTTCATAGGGGTTCCATGATTTCACCCAGGTAGCCAGCTGTTGAAGATCTTGACCCCTAAGGGTGCCAGACCAGGGAAGGACTCTGGTCATTGTGCCCGGACTCATTGCCAGCCCTAGTGAAGATGATCCTCTGGCCAATGTCCAGGTAAGGCCAATCAGTACCTCTTTTACCTCTCCGCTGTCAGATAGTTGATTGAGCAACATCTGGTAGACGAGCCATGGATTATGACTATTCATGGAATCTTCTTTCAAATCGTTCCACCTGCTTAATAGATTTGGCTACTTGAAATAATATGAGTGATTCAACAACTCAAACAGCTTATAGAGATTGAATCCATTGCAATTATCAATCCAAAACTAACTCATTGAAAAGATTAAAAGAGAAATAGCTGATTTGTCTGTTTTCATACAATTGAGTGTTAACAGGTCCTAACTGTACACCACCCATAAGCGCTTTACACAGGTATTTAGTTGCCGGGTTAAAAAACTAAAACGGATAATCATAGATGTTGGTTTGCATCACTGGAATGTTTCAGCAGATTCTTGGCAAAGGGTCATCTTCAAGCTCATCAAGAATTCTCGACCCGCCCAATTCAGTATGCAAAACCACATAAGGGTCATTTGCCTCTGTTTCACCAATGATTGCCGCTAGTTCTCCGTCAGGCAGTTTACGCCATCTGCTGAGGGCCTGTTCTGCCTCATCTGCAGCGACCACAGCCACGACTCTCCCTTCGCACGCCAGAAATAGCGGGTCATACCCAAGCATTTCGCATACGGAAACCACCTGATCCCGCACAGGAATGGCCAATTGATCAAGGTTGATTCGAAGACCAGTTCCTCGGCTCAATTCATGAGCAACAGTTGCCAGCCCCCCTCGGGTAGGGTCGCGCATAAATCGCAAGCCTGGTAGATCCAGTAATTGTTGAGTGAAGGGCAGAACACTTGCCGCATCGGACATCAACGCCCCACTTAAACCAAACTGCTCACGCGCCAGCATTACCGCAATACCATGGTCACCAACAGGCCCGCTCACAAGAATACGATCACCGGCTTGAATATTTGAGATCCCTAAGTTGATCTCGGGTGCTTTGATGCCAATGCCGGTAGTGGCTAGATAGACACCACCACCTTCGCCTCGCCGCACCACCTTGGTATCACCTGCAACCACGGCTACGTCGATGGCTTTAGCTGCGCTGGCAATGCCTTGAATGATACGTTCCAGGGCCTCAACCTCGAAACCCTCTTCGATAAATGCATTAAGACTGAGATATTTTGGTATGGCACCTGATACTGCAAGATCATTGGTAGTGCCATGTACCGCTAAAGACCCAATATTGCCACCTGGAAACTCTAGTGGTTGTACAGTAAAACCATCAGTGGTGAACATTAGATCTCCCATCCTATCAATGGGTAGTTTGACTGCATCGGCCTGGACGTCCAAGTTAGGATTTTTAAGATACCGGGCGAACAGCATCTCTATCAGTTCACGCATCAAACGGCCGCCATTGCCGTGGGCGAGAGAAATATGTCTATCAGGTAGATTCATAGAGTCAGTCAAATCAGATAAAAAAACGAAGGGCAGGGGGGGCCAGGAAGCAGTATCTTTGTTTAGGCCTTGAAATGATAGCAGATAAAAAACCCCGCCATGACAGCGGGGAGTTTTTATCGTAGTGATTGCTTATTATTCTGATGGTGTTGCAGGTGCTGGCGCAGCGGGTGCAGCATAGGGGTATCCATAACCATAACCAGGATAAGCTCCCGGATAGCCGTAACCATAGCCAGGATAGCCATAACCCGGATAACCATACCCATAACCAGGGTAGCCGTAGCCATAACCAGGATAGCCCCAGGGACCGCCGCCCCAAGGACCACCGTAGTAGTCATCATCATCAAACCAATCAAAAGGGCCCCAGAATGCCTGCGCGGGAAGTGTGGCAAGCAGGGCGGAACTGGCGATAGCTGCAATCACAGCGGATTTTAAGGTTTTTTTCATGGCAAATTCTCTCCAACTTAACTCATCTGTTATGTTTTTTAGGAGGACTCAGGGCGTCAAAACCTCAACATGAAATTTCATCGGTAAAAGAGGTTCAAGACTACTGATATGATTTCCTGGACCTGACTAATAATATAAATCAGAAAGAGAAAAAAATGTTGATTTGAATCATAAAATTACCAACTATTAATATAACCTCACTACAGTAGGCATTTGAGGCGATTGAAGGCTTCCACAATCTGTGTTTCTGTGTTGTGGAAATGCGGGGAAAAGCGGATGCCTCCTCCCCGATAGGCGCACATCACCCGTTGCTCCATAAGTGCCTGATAGAGGAGTTGATTATCCTGGTCAGGCACAAAGAAAGTAATAATTCCGCCGCGCATTTCCCGGGCTCTGGGTGTGAGTAGCTGAAAACCGAGTAGATCGATTTGATCGATTATAAATTGAGTCAATTCCTCAATCCTGGAGGAGACAGAGTCAATACCCTGATCAAGCAGCAGTGTCAGACTGGCATGCAGAGCGTGAACACCTAGCATATTCGGACTGCCACATTCGAAACGGCGAGCGCTATCTGCAGGCTGCCACTCTTTCTGATCAAAGTCACCCATTGCCTCGACCATATGCCAGCCATACTCATTCAGTTTGAGTCTCTGCCGAATCGATTCCCGGCAATAGAAGAGTGCAAGCCCTTCGGGGCCCAACATCCACTTGTGCCCATCAGCAACAACAATATCGGCCTTGCATTGCACTACATCAAAAGGAGATGCGCCCAGGCTTTGGATGGCATCGACGACAAACAGGATATCTTTCGAGCGACAGTAGTCGCCAATAGTATTCAAATCTGTTTTTCGCCCATTCGCGTATTGAATTGAACTGACGGAGATCAGCCGCGTACGTTCATCACAAAGCGCTAGCAACGCCTCTTCAGGTTGCTTGCTGCTCTCCAAATCTAGCAGGCGTAACTCAACCCCACGGCTCTGCAGAGACTCCCAGACAATGCGATTGGATGGGAATTCCTGAGCAACTGACACAATGTTGTCGCCCACCTGCCAGTCCAGTCCATAAGCAACAAAGGAGAGACCTTCCGAGGTGCTTTTCAGCAGGGCGATCTCATCCTTAGAGGGGGCATTGATCAACTGGGCCAGTAGAGTGCGTAATTCATCCTCCTTTGCCAACCATTGGAGGTAGTTTTGAGAGCCGTAGGTGCCATTTTGATGGGCAAACGCCACTACCTCTTCCACGGAGCAGGTAGGCCAGGGGGCTACGGCAGCATGATTCAGGTAGATAATATCTGGGTCTAGCGAGAAATCTGACATGGTTGTCCTCTAATTTCGCCAATTTCTAAAAGAATAGGAACAAAATCGCTGGCTCGTCCCTTATCTTGGTCGCGTGCAGATCTGAACGAAGATCCCGGATGAGACACCACTTTGGAATGCATCGAGAGATTATTAGCAGAAAGGGGAGGGGCTTGCAGCCTCCAATCCTCTTGATAGAGGTTGATAAGGCGTTCTTAATTCAATATATGGCTCCCTCAAAAATAGGATCATAGTTGTGATTAGGCTGCTAATTATGCAAAAAATACAATAAAAACAGAGTGTTAATGTTTTATCACGGTTTCTGGTTACTTCATGAAATGTAAATTATTGTATTTACGACTAGTTTAATACTTTAGAAACTATTAATATTGCCGACAACAAGGATAGGAAGGAACATTATTGGTTTGTCAGGCTTATAGTGCAGATTGAGGATTGTCAGTGCTAGAAAGCTATTTAAACGGCATTATGTTAGTTGTGACTAATACGCGAGTAGTGAGGTGTACTATGTCATTTTTAAATTGTAAGTATCTGCGTCGTATCGTCTCTGTGGCGGGCATTTTTCTAATTGGTGGTATGTTACTTGAAGTGACAGCTCACCTACTGGCCAACGACATCAATCTATTACTCATCCAGCCTATCGCATTGGGATTAGTGTTGATCAGTCCAGTGATCATCCTTGCGACTGTCGTGATTTCGTTGATTCCTGGAGTCAGTTTGAAAGACTGCATCCGATAAGGAATTTCGACTAAATAGACCATTCGCAATTGCGCTGTGCATGGTTAGGAAGGGAAGCCGTCCCAATAAAAAGGATTAATGGTTTCCCATTTTTCTGCTGCTCCCTTCCTATAGTCTGTAGTAGTTTGGATTCAATCCGATAAAAAGGGTTGGATTTTACTGATGCATAGATCCTGGTTCTAACCTGATGGGTCGTAGGATTGATTGTTCAGTCCGTATTACTCATTAGGTATTATATCCAGGAGTGTCGGTTTTCCGCTTTCAATGTCATAGATAACAATACGATCATTATTGGTGTCTGTGATATAGAGCCTGTTCTCATACAGGGTCAATCCTCCTGGCTCGTTTAACTGAAGTTGGCCATCTACAGTACTTAAAAAGCCCGGTTTGCCATCACCAATTAGCGATTCCACAGTTGATGACTCAAGATCGAGCTTTTTGAGTTTGTGGTTATAGGTGTCAGCGAGATAAATCGACGTCTCATCTTTCACTGATATACCAAGTGCATGTTGTAACTTGGCACTTTTCAGATTGCCATCCCTGTCTCCAAAATCGAATAATCCGCTACCCACCAAAGTTTCTACCACTTTTTTCTGCAGATGAATTCGTCGAACTGCGGAGGCTTCAGAATCCGCAATGTACAACCAATTGTCGTGGATGTTCAGCCCACTTGGTTGACTGAATGTGGCCTGCTCCGCATCGCCGTCCACAATACCCTCGCGTCCTGATCCGGCAAATACGCCAAGTTGCTTGTTGTTGATGTTATAAACCCAGATCTGGTGGCTACCGGCCATGGCAATAAACAGCCTGTCATCCAATAAAGCGAGTGCCCAAGGCGAGGCCATACCGATAGATGTGGCTTGATATTGACCGCTACGTTTTCGTTCCAGAGAGCCGTTACCTGCGATGGTGCTGACTCTGTTTTTATCTAGGTTTATCAGTCTGAGTAAATGGTTTCCGGTATCCGCAACATAAATATCATTGTTAACAAAAGCCACTCCTTGCGGGGAGCTGAAGCTGGCATTAGTAAAACTGCCGTCCCGGCGACCAACAGCACCAGATCCAATGATGTGCTCGATTTTGCCATTATGATCGGTGACAATTATACGATTGTTGAGGGTATCGCTAATGGCTATATGCTCTTTTGATACAGCGATTTTTCCCGGCGCTGACAAGAGTGTGTCATCATCTCCCTCCCGCTCAAGCCTCATTGGTATGGGGGAAGGATCAATAGCTGGCCTGTGTTGCTCTAGTAGCTCAGATATTTTTTTGTCGATCTGATCATATCGACCTTCTCCTACCACATTGCCGAGTACTTCACCCTCAGGGTCGATTATCACCCGCGTAGGCCAGGCACGCATGCCATAATATCTTCCGAGTAATCCATTCACATCATTGACTACAGGATGGTCGACGCCGTATCGAATCACGATTTTCCTTAAGGTATGCAGGTTTTTTTCGTTATCAAATTTTGGTGTATGCACGCCAATAACCAACAATTGATGGCCATATTTCTCTTCCAGTTTTTTTAAATCAGCCAGTACATGGATACAGTTGATACAGCCATATGTCCAGAAATCCAGAATAACAACCTTGCCCAGCAGGTCATCCAGTGTCAGTGGACGCTCAACGTTCAGCCACGGTAATCCCGGAGCAAACTCACTTTGCTTATCGATGGTTTTACTGGGGGTGACAGGTTTTTGTTCAGACTCTGGTGTTTCAGATGAGCAGCTGGCGGTGATCAGTGCTGCCATCAAGAGTAGGGAAAACTTTAAACAAAGAACAATACAAGCAGATTTGTGCCAGTTGGTCATAGTATTATGTTTCCAGACTTCTCGAACTTGATTTCAAGTAGAGCATAGGAAAACTGCATTGTCTGTATCAACAAAGCAATTGTTACGAAAATGTTATATTTCATCGACTATCGTGGCTCTGAGGGTCGCCCAATTTACCGCATAGGTTCTATTAATCCATTACCTGATAAAGGTTACTGTGATGGTTGACTTGAGCACATATTCTGCAAAGTTGTTTGGGGGCTTTTGAAGGGGTGTGTACAATGTTGCCACATCTTGTGCAAGTAAAGGTATTTAGGGTCAGACTCTTTTGCGGTATCCTCGACCACATTAAGATAGTGATGGCTTCTTTCTCACATATATCCCGGCAAATTGCACATGCTGTACAGGCCTCAGGTCTGATTTCATAAAACGTTTTGTTTGGCTCAGTAATGAGTGCAATAGCACTATGAGGACATGTTTTGACACAGGCATCACAACCATCACATCGGTTGCTGTTTATTTGTGGTACGTAGGGCCAGGTTGATGACTTTTTCCCATTAGGCAGCAGTTCACCCGGTGAAGGAAAAACATTCGCAGCTTGTTCATTCAGTTTGAAGAGGGTGGATGCGGTTTCGACGCCGCTGCCCATCACATCTCGTAAGAATGACCGTCTACTGAGATTTGACGTTACGGGATTTACATCCAATCGGGATTGGACACTTCGCCATTGCTTGAGACTCAAATTGTGATATTCAATGAGCGGGAGTTCTTCCTCAACAAGTGCACTATTGATATCTTGAATCCGTTCAAAGAGGGTTGTGCTGCTACCATGCGGGCACTCAGGACAACTACCGGTTGCGCTCACCCAATGCAGATGACCTTGACGATAGAGTTTAAGTATATCGCTCAAGCCAATTAGGTTGATACAGGGTAAAACGCCTTGGTTATCCTCCATCCCAGTTTGTTCACAGGCACAGAGTACAATCTTTCCCTCTCTCAAATCACCGATGAGGATCTCATATTGGACTGTGACAGCACTCTCCGGGCAGACCGGTACACAGAGACCACAGCCATTACAAAGTGACGCATCGAACTGTAATGCTTCATCATCCAGGCTCCAAGCTTGTGCGGGACAAACATCCACACAAGCGGAACAACTGGCGACTTCTACCAGGGAGTGCACACAACGGTCCGGGTTTATAACCGGTAATCTCTCTTCTTGTCGTATCCTATTGATTAGATCTTTTAGAGGTCTCATGAGTCTAAGAGATATATTGTTTTCGAATGATCATAAAAAAACCTATACTGCCGGCCCCATGCCTGGCATATAACTCAGCGTTACCTCTTGGCTCACCGAACCAGACTTCATTCTCTCAGCGATCTCTTCCTCTGATGGCCTGGGCTGGTTGGTGATCGTGGCCATGAGATCCCTTAACTCTTCACAATAAGCCCCTGTCAAAAGAGCGACAGCTGAAAAATAAGGTGTCGCAGACCGATGAGCAACACGTGTTGAAAATTGACTAAGCCAGCGCAGCAGATGCTCATCCATAAAACGGGCAATATCCTCTAATTCTTGGACGGAATCAGCAATGGAAAATAGATGAGAGATGAACTGAAGTTGCAAGACCAAGTCATCATCCGGTCGGATGCGCCAGTTTTCCGCTTTCAGACCATAATTTTCGTACCAGGCTCGTACCTGAAACATACTCTCTTGACAGGTCAGCTTCTCTTCATCGATCCATACTGATTCCAACGGCGATGCCTGCAGACTATGATTCAGATAGATGTCTGCATAATCCGCCGCCAGCAGATCGAGAAACTCATCATCGAATGATGATGGCAAAGTTTCAATCATCTGGCACATAAAGTGAGATGCCTTTTCACCATCTTCACTGACAAGTTTCAGGCCCATTGTCTTGGGAAATTCATGATTCACCAATATCTCAAGCAATTCCGCATCCGGTTCCTTGATGTGCAAGCGGGTCAGCATTAGCAGGTCATCAGCGATAGCTTGCATAAAGCTCTTTATCTGCGCTTGATTTGAGTCTTCGTTCTGATCAACTGACAGATTCATTATTTAACCTTTCCTTTGCTGTGCGCCACAAAACCGATGGAGGGTTTAGTTAACTCAATGTCGGCCATGTTCTTTACTTGTTTTGAAATTTTATCTGCTGGACCGACAGCAATCGTCTCTAAACTGCCTCTCCAGATTTCATCGATGGAGCCAATATCCAACACCCGCATCATGCAAGCCATGACACAATAAGGTTTGCGGCCCGCTTCGATCTCGTCAACACACATATTGCATTTTTTAACGATGTTATCCCCAGGATCAAACTGTGGTGCACCATAAGGACAGGCCGCTTCACAACGCCGGCAGCCGATACATAAGGTGGAGTCGATATCGACTATGCCATCCACTTGTCTTTTGAAAATCGCCCCAGTGGGGCAGGTGGGTAGACAGGCGGGTGATTCGCAATGGTTACAGGACATGTTGACCTTATAGGCATAGACATCCGGATACTTACCACCCTCGATGTATTGAACCCGTCTGAATCTGGGGCCAGCAGCCAGTCCATTCTTATCTTTACAGGCGATTTCACAGGCCCGGCAGCCGATACAGTCAACATTGTTATGAACGAATCCCAGCTGCTTATCAGGCACTACCGGTGTGTAGGTCTCACGCTTGCGTCGCTTTACTGCAGCTTTAATCCTGGACTTATCTTTTTTACTTGTCATTGATCTAACCTCCAGGATTAAAGATCACGCCTAAAGACATGAGCTCGTGATGTGGCCTGTTGGTCCCAGCCAGGCCGATGCTCCAGATCCGTTTTCTTGATATTGCACAATACAGTGTTGTAGGCGAAAGCTCCGGCAGGACTCGGCTCATCCAGGGTTAACATATCTGGATTGCCAGCCCGGTCGACACCCTCCTCATCCAGGTCGATCCATACTCCCTCATGCAGTACCGCCACCCCTGGCATACAGCGCTCTGTGACATAGGTCGGCACCACGACCCGGCCGCGCTTATTCCAGATCTCAACTGTATCGCCAGTTCTGATACCGAGTTTTCTTGCATCTGCGGCATTCAGCGTCACTTCCTGTTCATAGGTCTCGCGCAGCCAACTGCAGTTATTGAATATGGAGTGGGTACGCCAACGAGGGTGGGGCGAGATCAGATGAAATGGATATTCACTGGTCTTAGGACTGTTCAGCGACTCCCAGGGCTCGATCCACTTAGGTATATAGGGAATCTCATAGCCATACATGGTTGTTTTCCAGTCGGTGATCTGTGCCAGTTGTGAGGCCAGGATTTCAATTTTGCCGGAAGGGGTCTGGAACGCTTTCCCGTTCTCTATTTGTTCCCTGAAGGCAACGTGCGGTTGGTCGAGTTTAAATTTGTAGACGCCTCGTTGTTTGAATTCATCCCAGGACATATCCACATGCTGGTGAGCCATCACTTTCTGTTCCCACCACTCCTTGAGATAGGCTTCATCCACATTGTCATTAGTATGAAAGTAGTCCCGGTTTGCTTTTGGGTTGAAGGCCTGACCGAAGACATCACCGCCGATCCGGTAGGCTAGTTCAGTGAAAACCTGGAAATCGGATTTTGACTCTCCCATGGGCTCTATGACCTTGGGGCGATGAATATAGTAGTGGCCTTTATACCAGGGTAGCGCCACATCATGCCGTTCAAAGTGCGTTGCTATGGGTAGCAGGATATCTGCATATAATCCTGATGGAGTGATGGTCGAATCCATGCAGACCACAAGCTCCATCTTGTTGATCGCCTCAATCTCTTTATTGATATTGGTTAGCTGATTGAACCAATCAGATCCCTGCCAGAATATGCCTTTGATATTGGGGATCTGTCCGTCTGTTTTGTCCTGACGCGGCCATAGCCCAATCTCTTCTCTTTTTACATTCGGATAGTTTAGGACGCAGTGTGCCCAACGATCAGACTTGATGGACTGGAACCAGATATTTGAGTATTGATCATAGGGGTAGGCCACTGCTTCCGCATGCCAGGCCTTGCCAACACCTTCAGCGCACCCCCCCAGGATGCCGATATTGCCAGTCATCGCCTGCAGGGCTGCGGCCATGCGGTTGTACTGCTCACCATAAGCGTTTCGGCCTGGTGCCCAGGATGCCTTAAGAGCAGCCGGTTTGGTACGGGCATACATATCGGCCAGTTTGATAATGTCTTTGGCCGATACACCGCAGATTTTCGAAGCCCACTCCGGGGTTTTTGGCTCATTATCATATTTACCCAGGATATAGTCCTTAAAGTTCTCCTTGTCCTTGGCCCAATCAGGCATGGTTCCGGCATCCATACCTTGGCAGAACTTGTTGATAAACTCCTGGTCATGCAGGTTGCTGGTGAAGATATAGTGGGCCATGCCCGCCATCATCGCTGCATCCGTATTGGGACGAATGGGAATCCACCAGGCATCGTACGCGGCTGCAGAGTCGGTGTATTGCGGGTCGATCAAAACAAACTTACATCCACGTTGTTTAGCCATGCGCATATACATGAAGGTATTGCCGCCATGGAAGGTGTAGGCAGGATTCCAGCCCCACATGATCATCAGCTTCGAATGGGCGAAGGTATCATCCTCATTACCATCTTCAATGGTGCCGAAGGTCATGCGCGAGCTGAAGGTGGTTCCCTGGTAGGAGGGCACCGACCATGAGCTGGTGCGACAGCCAAACATTCCCAGGAAGCGACCCAGCAGACCCTCGATCTGATCCGATTTATGCAGAACCCCATAGGAGGCTCCGGCATAACTCTGATCCACTAGCGCAGTCGGACCGTAGGTATCTTTGATTTCAACCATTTTACTGGCCACATATGTCAGGGCTTCATCCCATGAGATACGCTTGAATTTACCTTCACCCCGTTTGCCAACCCGCATCATTGGGTAGAGCAGGCGTTCAGCTGAATAGAGTCGTTGCCGATAGGAGCGCCCACGCAGGCAGGCCCGCAGTTGCGGCTCTTCGTTATCGTCCTTACCGAAATGGCCATTCCGCTGGTAACGACCATCGTCTGTGGAAAGGCGCACTATCACATCTTTCCACTTATGAGCGACCAACATATGCCGTGAGCCACAATTATGGGCGCAACTGGTTACCACCGTTTCGAGTTGATCGTCTGTTGGATAAGGTTCGTAGGCAAATGCCTTGGCCTCCTTGGCGGTCTTCATTTCCACCAAACCTCCGGCAGCCAAAGATGCGCTACCCACTGCTGCGGATTTCAGGAATGAACGCCGGGAAAGATTCAAACGTTCATTCAGACTCTGGGTTAGTTTTTTTATACTCATCCGTACCTCGCACTGTCAGCTGTTGCTAGTTTGCAGCCTGCTGGATCTCTTTACGGAACCTGGGTTCCGATTCGGTTGGTCTATCTTTGGCCCATTCTGGGGTGACGCTCGACATACTTTTCCAGGGATGCCGGGGGTAGGGGTAGGCGATGCGATACCATTGACGACCCCCATGACAGCCATAACAGACATCTGAATTCGCTTTGCCTGCAGCCTCGATGGCCTCGGCTTTCAAATAGTTGACCTGGTGCCGCTCAGTGCGGATATAGGAGTGACAAAGAAGACAGTTGTTTTGAAAGTTCTTGCGTGACTCCGTCCAGGGAGCAGGAAGGCCCATAAGATCGTAGGCATTGGCACCGTGGCACATCAGACAAATGTCAGGATTGACCGACTTGCGGAGTGATATATCACGATTGCTATGGTCTGGCGGGTTCACCGCCTCTTCTCTTAAATCGTTGCCCTGATGGCAGGTATTACATTTCAAGTCCATCAACTCCATTGCCAGCGGTGTCACCAGATGGCGGCGATGAAATGTCTCCTGTTCACCTTCATAGGTTGATAGAGTTTGATACCAAGCCAATGCCTCAGTCGAGGTGTTGCCTGCCGGTGCCTGAGCCAGCACCTTCCTCTCTAGAATCTCTTGATGACAGCTGACACACTGTTCATCTGTTGCATTATCTATATCAGGTTTGAAATGGATGGAGTGCCAGCGTGATCGTTCATAATCCTCAGGACCAAGGTCACGGGCTAAAACCAGATCGGTCGATAGCAGCATCGACAATAACAGCGGAATAAAGGTCCTGATAGATAAAATCATTACATCTTCCTCAGCTGATGCCCTAATAGAAATATGAAGTTGGGAAGTCTTTTTGGATTTGAGCGCGTCCCTGCGCTCTAGAAAATGGTATTACTGGATATTCCAGAAACCTATAGTCAATTAACGCCAACCACTCATGCCTGACATGCCATCCATACCTGACATACCGCTCATGCCACCCATACCGGACATACCGCTCATGCCACCCATGCCTGACATGCCACTCATGCCACCCATACCGGACATGCCGCTCATGCCACCCATACCGGACATACCGGACATACCGGACATACCGCTAGCCGGGTAGAAGAAGATCTGTCCCTGAGGGGTGATCTTGAAGTAACCGGACATGCCGCCCATACCTGACATACCGCTCATTCCGCCCATGCCGGACATACCGCCCATGCCTGACATACCGCTCATGCCGCCCATGCCTGACATACCACTCATGCCGCCCATGCCTGACATACCGCTCATGCCGCCCATGCCTGACATACCACTCATGCCGCCCATGCCTGACATACCGCTCATGCCACCCATGCCTGACATACCGCTCATGCCACCCATGCCTGACATACCACTCATACCGCCCATGCCGGACATACCTGAAGGCATCCAAACCCACTGGCCACCCATGCCGCTCATGCCACCCATGCCGCTCATGCCGCCCATACCGGACATGCCGCCCATGCCGCTCATACCGGACATGCCACCCATACCGGACATGCCGCCCATGCCGCTCATACCGGACATGCCACCCATACCGGACATGCCGCCCATACCGGACATACCACTAGCTGGATAGAAAAAGATCTGTCCCTGGGGAGTAATCTGGAAGTAACCGGACATGCCACCCATGCCACTCATACCGGACATGCCACCCATACCACTCATACCGGACATGCCACCCATGCCACCCATGCCACCCATGCCACCCATGCCACTCATACCGGACATGCCACTCATACCGGACATGCCACCCATACCGGACATCCCATCCATGCCGCTCATTCCTGACATGCCTGCGCTAGCGAGTGGGGTAACAGCAAGTGCTACGACCATCCCCATCGCTTTGATCACTCCTTTCAAGTTTGGCATTCGAATAATTTTCATGATTTTCGCCTCTAGTTGTAATAAATATTTATACTTTTATTTAGAACCGTTAACTGCTTTGTAGTCGTACCATCAATTGAGATTGGTTCTAATTAATTCCAACACTACTGATGCCATTGTCGAATATCGTATGGACCTCTCATCCCTGGGCGGATGAAAGGTGTGTACCAGTTACCTTGGTTGTCAAGGAAGTAGAGACTCCTGGGATATGGTTGTTGAATACCAGTCAAGGCTGATTGATACCAAGCCTTATCACGCGAAACAGGTTTCATGACCGGTGCATTCATTGGACGCTTTGAAGGCTCTACACCAGCTATGGGATAGCCAGCCATGAGCTGTAACGGAAGCAATACGAATAGACCAGTGCTGGCAGTAGTTAACAACCGCATTCCAAAACCCTCCTCCATTCGTCATTGTTATCAGTACGGGTTGGTACGAGTTACAACGCAAGCGCTATGCCAGAGCTTTGGTTTGAGATTCTTTGTATTGATTTATAAGGGTTTTTTAAAGATTTTGGCTGATTTCATGATTTATCGTTTAATCAGTTAATCTGACGATTTGTCATGCTCTAAGGCTTCGATCCAAACAGCTTGCACATGAAAAAAAAGTAGGGATGAGTTTAAAAGAGAGTTTAAATATTATTTTTCATTTAGTTAGAGAATATATACAAATTGAATTTATTCCTGACGAGGAAATATCCTATGACTGACATTTCGTCATACATCATCGATCAGATGTTTGTCGCCTGAAAGAAAACGGGGAGTGGAAGGGTAACAATATTCCTTCACTCCCCGGTTGTGTTGTTGATAGTGATAAATTTGATTGAGTTTATGTCTAAACGATCACTACTCAATCAGTACCACACCAGCATCTGAAACACGGATAGCCAGTTGGTGCTTTAGTGGATAGGGTGCCGAATCTCCAACAATACTAACCAGATAGATGCGGTTTATCTTGCGGATGCGACCGACTTGAAGTCCCTCTGTACCAGAGTTGTTGAGCCACTGCTTTGCAATATCCTGCGCTTCTGACCAAGTATCCACAGGCAGTGAGCTGCTGGTCAATTGAAAATGATCAATTCGGCACTCCAATTGAGTCTCATTGCTATCTTCTGCAGGTTGCTGTTTTAGGTGGGATAAATCCACGGGATGAAACAGTAGCGCCCCCTGTTGATCCCGTTCAATATGCCAGTAATCAAAGCCGGAAAGGTCACTCGGCAACTCCCCGGTTGTTTGAAGTGAATCACTGGTTGAGGTCAGTATTGGCTGTTGCGTGATTTCGGATGCTGCCTGTGCTGTTTGCGGAATCAAAATTAAAGTGTTGTTTGCATCCCACTCGACTTGCCATCCTCCACCTTGCAAAGCATCCTTGAACTTGTGCATCCCGGATGCTTCAGTAACTACTGACTGAATGTCAGTAGCAGCTTCTTTTTTAGGTTGATGGTAGATAATACTGCCATCTGTCGCGGTGTATTCTTGCCATCCCTGCTGGATCAAGGATTCACGTAATGACTCCCCAAGTGGATTGACCGGTTCCGCTAAGCCCATAATCGGTAACCATAAAAGGAACCACAATACTTGAGCAGTGTGGTGGAGATCGGAAGAGTTGTTGTTGTTTCTCATTTGTGGCTCTCCTGCAATTGGGGGGGTAAGGTGATCGGATTCCCAATTTATGAGCAAAACATAAGCCAAAAGCAGAAAAGCAAGTTTTTATTTACGAAATGATCATTGGATTCATCGCATGAACATGACAAATTGTCAGAAAAAAATATTTTATTTACTATTACAATTTCAGTTAGACCATCTGATCCTGAGCAACTGAGTTGTTACAAGAGATGAACTGGATAAGAGACAGCCTGAACAGAAAATTTATCCTGGGTACCACATCAGGTCTTGCTTTAAGCACCCTTGTCTTTCTATTACTCTACATCCCGCTATACCAGTCGGAGCTGGAGGTGGCAAGGGCGGATACCGCCAACCAGGTCAACAAACTGCTGCAGGTATCCTTGGAAAATGCCATGCTCAAACGAGACCTTCCCGGCTTGAGCGAGATGGTGAAGAAGCTTGGTGAACAAGAGGGTATAGTCAGGGTTTTCATAACTAATCCGGCTGGTGAGATCCGCTTCAGCAGTGACGACGGGGACTTTGGCAAAAAGCTGAAAAATCCCTATCAGGGCACAATACAAACAACCCGTTTTGTGCAGAATGAAGCGCAGCAAGAGCTGCTGCGCAGTATCAATCCGGTACACAACAAACCTCTCTGTAAAGAGTGTCATGGTCAGGCAGAACAGCACCCGATCAACGGTATTCTCTATGTCGACTACGATGCCACACCACTTAGGAACAAAGTAAGCAATACCACCTTGATGCTGATGAGCGCAGGATTCCTGATCGTGATTCTCAACCTGGCAGGAGGTTGGTGGTTCGTAAATAGTAATATTCTCAGGCCTGTCAAACAGCTCACAAATGCAAGTCAGGAGTTGAGCGCTGGAAATTTACAAACCCGGGTTTCCATGCAGGGGGCTGATGAACTAAGCCGACTTGGAAATACCTTCGATCTGATGACTGAGCGACTACAGGAGAAACTGCTGGAATTGGAGGAACAGAGGGGGTTCCTGCAGGCCCTGGTTGACGCCATACCTGACGGCATCAGGATTATTGATGATAATTTCAGGGTCTTACTAGTCAACAAAGCCTATTGCGAACAACACTTGCTGGAGGATATGGCGGAGGTCGGTGCCACCTGTTACGGGGTTACGCACAATGCAACCAAGCCCTGTCCACCGACCCTGATCACGTGCCCGATTCATGAAGTGTTACGAAATAAAAAACCGATCAAGGTGATGCATCAACACCACCGTCTGGATCACACTACCTTCGAAGCCGAGATTTTTGCGGCGCCCATAACGACTATACAAGGCAGACAGACAAAGACCCTCATTGTTGAATCGATTCGAGATCTTGAAAAAACAATTAAATTTTCCCAGGAACAGAAACTCTCTGAATTGGGGCGTCTGGCCACCGGCGTCGCCCATGAGATTCACAATCCGCTGGCTTCACTTAAATTGGCTATGGATGCCGCTAAGAACGAGATTGTTATCCGTAACAACTACACTGAAGAGATAAAGCATAATTTCGAACTGATAGACGATCAGATCAGTACCTGTATTGAAATCACCGGCAAGTTGTTGAAGCTCGGCGCATTGCCCCAGGAATACCTGGAACTGGTCGATGTCGCGAGTGCGCTGCATGATACACTTACGCTGATCAGATGGCAGGCTGATCAGTCGAATATCACAATTGAAGAGAATTACGAACATGAGGTGCCCCGTGTCCTGGCCTCTGACAGTGAAATCAGAATGGTAGCCCTCAATCTGTCGCAGAATGCATTTCATGCGATGCCTGGTGGCGGCATTTTAACCGTTTCCTGTTCGGTCGATGAGGATAAAGTCCGGATGGTTTTTTCTGATACTGGTGCGGGTATTCGACCCAAAGATCTCCCCTATATTTTCGATCCGTTTTTCTCGCGCCGCGCCGACGATGTAAAAGGGACAGGTTTAGGTCTGTCAATCAGTATGGCGATTATAGAAAAGTATGGTGGGACTATTGATGTGTCCAGTGAAGTTTCTGTTGGCAGTGTGTTTACCATAGTACTACCGAATGCCCAGAATGAACTGGAGGAATAGATGAAATCCAAATTGGTTGTAGTAGAGGATGACGATACGCTTAGAAGCCTCATGGTAAAACACCTATCAAAATTAGATTATGAGGTGGAAGGTCTGAGTCGTTGGGGCAGTGTAACGGACTACCTGGAAAAGTATGAACCATCCTTGATTATCACCGATGCACGCCTGCCTGATGCCAATAGTCTTGAGTATATCGGGGGTTTGTCAGTTAATTATCCTGTAATCGTTTTGACTGCATTTGGTTCTGTGCGCGATGCTGTAAGTGCTATAAAAGCGGGCGCAGTGGATTATATTGTAAAACCTGTCAGCCTCGACACATTGACAATTACTGTTGAAAGGGCGCTCGATAATGCTGCCTTACGCAGAGACCATATGTTCTGCAAAAGACAGTTGGAGCAGAGCATTCAGCGCAACTCTTCCCTGGTGGGAAATAGTACAGCGATGGCTCAACTGAAACAGACGATCGGTGTCGTGGCGCCTAATGATATTACTGTGTTGATTCAGGGTGAGAGTGGTTCAGGTAAGGAGTTGGTGGCGCGAGCCCTGCATGGGCACAGTCATCGAAAAGAGCAGAACTATGTTGCTGTTGACTGCTGTACACTGCAGGAAAACCTTTTTGAATCCGAGTTGTTTGGGCACGAGAAGGGTGCTTTTACAGGTGCTGATAAACAGAAGAAAGGCTTGATCGAAGGGGCAGAGGGCGGCACTCTGTTTCTTGATGAGATTGGGGAAATCAACAGTAGTGGTCAGGCCAAACTTTTACGTGTGCTCGAAACTGGACAGTACCGGAGGTTGGGCAGCACCAAGGATCTGACGGCGAATGTCAGAATTGTCGCAGCCACTAACCGGGATCTGGAGACCATGTCGTCTGAAGGTGGCTTTCGTTCCGATCTGTTTTTCAGACTCAACGCATTTAATATCGTCATACCACCATTACGGGACAGGCGTGACGATATTCATGAGTTGGCAGAGTATTTCGTAAATAATCACTCTTTTTCAACCCGCGTCAGCAAGAGGCTCTCTTCAGCTGCGGTTCGTTCACTGGTCGCTTACGACTGGCCAGGTAACATCAGAGAGTTAAAGAACATAATCGAACGGGCAATCATTATCTCTGGCGATCGGCAGACCATCAAACCAGAGCATTTTTCATTTAGCCGTGTGCTTGGGAAGAGTGAAGGGGTAGTGACCCTGAGTTTTGACCACGATCCTTCCTTGGAAGAGCTGGAAGCGCACTATTTATCCTATCAATTAAAAAAATACTCAGGACGCCGGGGCAAAGTTGCTGAAGCTATGGGTATCAGTGAACGCAGTATCTATCGTATGATTAAGCGTTACGAGTTAGACGAGAGTAATTACAAAGCAAGTTGATTACCGCTACTGCTTGGCAAGCCAAGCTGCAATAGTACGCATCTCATTCTCGCTGAGTGCGCTCATGATGCCTTTCATCACACTCGACATGCTGTTTGATCGGCTACCGTTCTTCATGTCTCTCAACTGATTATAAAGGTAAGCTTCATTTTGCCCTGCAATGATTGGGTAGTAAGGCGTTGTCGGTGTGCGGCCATCCACCCCGTGACAGCCTGCGCACGCTTTCGCAAGGTAGAGACTGGCACTATCGTTGTCTGCATTTTCCGCATAAGCGCTGGATATCGCAATTGTGGCGATGAGGAGATAGATGAATCTATCAATATGCTTTGATTTTCTCATATCAACCTCTTAGGTTAATTACAATCTGTGGTACTTCTACACTCAATCAAACTCTGTTTCATCGGCTTGAAACATTCTGGCGACTTCAAAGCGAAGACGTTTATCTATGCCTATACCCTGCCATCCATGAGTATGGTTGATTACTCCCAATGCCAGCGGGAGTCCGTTGCTATTTCTGATGAGCAACGTTTCAGTGGTGCCATCTGAAACTTGGTTGACGATTTGTTGTCCATACTGATCCTGATAGTCCACCTCTTCCTCTGAGTCCCATAGGTCGCTCTGTTTGTCATCAAGGGTTACCACTGCCAATGGTTTTCCATCCATCAGGCGGATGAACTGATGGATCTCATCCATGGTGCGATGTCTGGATTCCTCAATGGGATCTTCGCTAAACTTCAGTCTGTACTCAGCCATGCGTTATCCTTATTGGAAAAGCTAATGTGAGATTGTCATGACAGATCAGAAACCCAAGGTCAAAAAAAGAGCAGGGAAGGTTGTTCACAGCGCTGTCTCGCTGCATGCCCGGGAAAAGGCAGAAGAGATACGTGAGCGCTATGATAGGGTAATTGACTACCAGAGTGTGCTTGATATGCTCGAGGATCGAAAGTCCGTTCGCTACCCGGTAAAGCTTATGTTTGTCTCCGAGGGTATAGAGCCCGGTATGTTTGCCAGAACAGAGCCGGTCTCGGAGAACCCCGAAGATGGTTATACCATCATGGTGCATAACTATTTTGAAAATCGACACGACGATCTTCCTTTGCTTATTCTCTATCAGTTGGTGCTGGTCAACTATGGTGACCTCGCCACAGCCAATGATGCAGAAATATTCGGTGCCACTATCCTCGGTATGAACCGTGAAACCTACTATGAACGGATTGCAGCTTTGGTTGATAGCATCAGGAGCAACTGATTCCAATGATTGCAACCATTGGTGCTGTTTAGATAAAACATTCATTCAGGTAATGACGCAAGCCATTTAGACAACACAGCAATCTCTTCATCGCTGATCAGATGCATGACATTTTTCATGGCGACAGAATGAGCGTTTGATCTCGATCCGCTCTTGATATCCTTCATTTGCGCCAGTAGATAGGCCTCAGCTTGTCCAGCTAATTTTGGATACTCATCCATCACCGGCTGCTTGCCATAAGCTCCGTGACAGGCAATACAGGTTCGTTCATGATATAGCGCTGCCGCATCCAGTGCCTCTACTCTGACCGGTAACATAGAGAAGAGAATAGATAGAGTTACACTGATCAATCTGATTTGACTTATCATGACAATATTTCCAATAGTAAACTGCATATAATCCCCATATGGACTTGAGGAGCAGGGCACTCTTTTTTTGATACCATAAGATCTACCCTAGTGTTAAATGGTCATGCAGTTGCAGCCTGCGACATCACTCATGATCTGCCTCGTCCAGGTTTGCACCATGGAGCATTCTTTCATGATCCGCATTGGCCATTCCCTTGGGCAGGTTTGGTGCTGGCTCAGGACGCAGTTGGGCAAAACCTGAGTTTCTGTTTTCCTGTTCAACATCATGAGGATTATGGCATTCAGTACAGACCCACCAACGTTTTTTCCCCCCCTTGTCCCACATACCGATACGCTTGCCGTGGATGCTGTTCCGCCAGGAACGATAGACCTGTCCATGACATTTGCCACACAGCTTCTGGGGCTGGTTGAAACTGATTGAGTAACCAAAATTGTCAATCAGTTTGGTTCTGTCTACCAGATGGTGACAATCAAGACACCAGATGTTTCCCTTGCCATGTTTGAGATTCATGGCATCTGGTACCGTGTCCAGATGCATCTTCAGCGGACGTGCATTCTTAGTGTGGGGAATCGGTACATAACTGCCATCATGGCAGGCCATGCTACAGATTGTCAGTAGTTTGTTTCTGTCGAGCTGTGGTTCACGGGGTCTCACCACTGCCTCTTCATTGGAGTAGTCCGCTTCGATCTCCATATCCCCCATGGGAATGGTGTCTGCGAATGGGTCATCCCACCAGAGCACACCCCCGGTTGTAGATGAACATTTAACATTCACCCGCTCAGGGCTGATTTGCCGAACCTTAACCTGAGACATGCCATCCCGACTTTCGAAACACTCTTCGCCAGTCTGATTCTCTGTGCCGATTAATGGTCTGGCGAATAGAAAAAGCAGCAGACATAAACCAATGAGTGGCCGATGATTTCGATAGCATGTCATGGTTATTCTCCAATTCGAATTTGCCTGTTCAATTCAAGCCTCATTCACTCAGGTTGTCGCTTCGGCCTGCTGCTTTGAAACTGTTTGCTTACTAGCTCCTGTTTGGTAACGAACCTCTCCCAGTAGTACCGCCACTGCACCTTTAAGCATGAAGGTGAGCAGGAAAAAACCTATTGCCCAGATACCACCCACCACCATCAATTCAATAGGGCTGGGGGTATACTCTGCGAACTCGCCAACCGGTGTTGGAATCACACCGGGCAGCATCAAACCCATACCTTTTTCGATCCAGATGCCGACGAAAGCGGCAACACAAATAAACGGTAGTAGCGTCAGATTTTTCCTGATCCTGGGGATTAGCAGCAGTATGAAGGATCCCACCATCAGGGAGAGCGCTGTCCAGAAAAAGGGCACCAGGCTATTCAGTCCATTGTGTCCGAACATCAGATATTGCAATCCCAGGGAGTGTTCTGTCGCAGGGTAGAGTTCGGTGACGATCTCCGACATAGTCAAAAACAGAGCGATACCCAGACACCAGACCACAATCTGTGAGAGCAGATGAAAGGCTTCATCGGCAATTTTCATAGGGGTAAAGCGGCGCACCAGTAGGAACACAACAATGATCAGTGATGGACCTGCGGCAAAAGCGGTGGTGATGAATTTGATCGGCATCATCGAATGGAACCACATGGGGCGTGCCGGCATGGTATTGATTAGGAATGCGGTAACCGTGTGGATACTCAATGCCCAGACAATGGCGATATAGACAATCGGCAGATAGAAGGCCTTGTTGACTTCGCCACCGCTATACTTCTTATAAAGGTAGTAGTAACCGCCGATGATGTTCAGCAGCAGATAGCCGTTGAGCACAATGACATCCCAGGTCAGTATGGCGTGGGGCCAGTTGAAGATGCCTATCACTGGCAGGAGATGCCATAGTCGGTCAGGTCTTCCCATATGGGCAATCACAAACAGCAGGCACATTACTACCGCGGCAATGGCAATCATTTCACCCAACACCACGATCCGCTGCAGCTCTTTGTGTTTATAGACATAAGCGGGAAAAACCACTGTCACTGCAGCTGCCGCCACACCTACCATGAAGACGAAATTAGCCAGATAGAATCCCCAGCTGACTTGATCGTTAAGATTGGTGACAATCATGCCATTGGCGATCTGTACATACTCACCATAGCCCCAGAGCATGATGAAAAACAGCAGTAGCAGCATCCAGGACCAGAACAGGATACCGCCGGTAAAGCCCGCCTTGAGATAATCGACCACGAACTGAAAAAAACGCATTGGGGGATCTCCCATTAGTCCATGAAATAGAAAAACTTTGGATAGGTGTTGAGGTCGGCTCGCAGACGAAACACCTTCTTTTTGTCCAGGACCTTACGGATTTCACTGTTGGGATCCAGCAGATTGCCGAACTTTCGCGCACCAACGGGACAGACTTCGACGCAGGCAGTCCAGCGGCCCTTGCGGGTGCGTTGAACGCAGAAGGAACACTTCTCGACAACCCCTTTCATGCGTGGACGATTACCCAGATAGTGAGTGACAGGATTCATCTCCTCCTTGGGCAGATTGGGTTCACCCCAGTTGAAGCGTCTTGCCCAGTAGGGACAAGCGCCGATGCACATACGACAGCCGATGCACCAGTTGTAGTCGATAACGACAATACCATCTGGATCACGATAGGTGGTGCGTACCGGACAGACTTTGACGCATGGTGGCTTTTCACACTGCATACACTGCATTGGAAAATAGAAGGCATCCTTTTCCGGAACCTGTTCCGGTTCGTAGTAGTGTTGACCTTCCAATACAACACCGGCAGGTTTGTAGGCATTACCACCTACCTGTACGCCAAAGGATTCAGGATAGCCATGTTGATCCCTGTCTGTTTCAGAGAACTTTCCTTTTTCCATACGTAGCACCCGGATCCACTCGATCTGCTGCTCATCCCCGCGGGACTGATTATTCTCAGCCACACAGGCCTTAACACATCGACGACAACCGATACACTTCTGAATATTTAATGCATAACCGAACAGAACCCCCTCCATGGAGGGGGTGCCAGCAACAGTAACCTGCTTGCCAAATTTCTCGGAATAGCGGGTCTCAAGGCGTTCGATGGCCTGCTGTTTCTCCTCGTCCGTCATCAGTCGATAGTTCTTTTGGAAATGCTCCTCCCAGGTCACATTGGCTTTTGCCGGTTTTGGTTCAGAGAGCAGCATTGCCGCGCCGGAGAGTGATGCCACTGTATAGTTTCCCGCACTGCGCAGGAAATCCCGGCGGGTTGTGAGTTTGTTATCTTTCGTTTTGCTCGAATCTTGTTTGGGCATGGCTGTCCTCTGATCGAGTGGCTATCATAAAGGCTTGAAGCCTCTCATGGTGCTCAGGTTTTGTTGTTGTAGTTTTTGATCAATGATTGCAGCATCGCCTCTTTCTCATGGTTGGTCATTACTACATATTCTCTCTGTCTGAGTTCCACTTCTCCTTGCGCGGCATCTTGCCGGTATTTCTGTTTTATATCAGGAGCGGGAACGGCATCGACAACACTCTTGGCCAAGCCTGCGGTACCAGTGACACTCACCGCACCAATGGCTGCCTGCCTGAAGAGTCGCCTGCGGGCGAGATTGGGCGTTTGCTTATTCTTGTTTTTATCAAATAACCACTGCTCTATTTGAATGAGCCACTGTTTAATCATCTAGGTCACCCCATGTGCCTGTATCTGTTTTCGCTTGATTCCGTTACACGGAACTATGCCAGCCGACAGTTATTGGTTATTGGCAATAAGCAAGCCTGATTGGTACAGCACGCTGTTATGTTGGGTGTTTATGGTAAACGTGCAAACCAATTCATATAGAAAGAGCAATCCTTATGCCAGGTATGGAATAGTGTAGATATCCCTTTGTCTGGCATGGAAAAAAACAAAAAAAGGTTGGGAGGAGTTGCACCCCAAGAATATGACAAAATGTCATGCCAATAGATGGATGACTGGGTAAATGACTGTTATCTAGGAGAAAAAAAATATGCCAATTTGTCGGGGCAGGATGATTTACCTAACTTCCCAGAGCTTGTTAATACAAATCAAATAGTTCCAGGCTTTCAGGGGCACCAGAGCCGATTGGGTTTGTGTTAACAGGCTCTGGGTGGCAATCGATCAATCCATATTTATGACCATACATCCACACATGCATCGGGTTTAACAATAGATGCGAAAATCTATGTCATATAGAAATGTATAAGGGGCGTAGCGATATTATATTAACCCTACCACTTTTAAAATGCCGATATGAGGTATATTCCACTCAAGGGCAGAGTGGACATTGCTTAACTTACTTGTAATCTCCGCTTTCTGCCCTCCATCCCATATAACAGGGGAGGAGGGCAGAAGACTAAACCTTATTGTTTGATAATTCGTTATACAAAAAGATTAACATCAGCTTTCATTGCTCTGGGCAGGAAGCTGGCGGCACCAACCCACTCTTCAATCTCAGGAATAAAATCCTCTTTCCCGTAATCGAATAGATCCACTGTCATTTGGCAGGCAATGAGTTTTACTTCTGCCTCAATACACAACTCTCTGAGTTGATCTATGGAAGCTATACCTTTCTGATCCATGGTTTTCTTCATCATGCCAGTTGCCATATTTTCAAAGCCCGGCAGTAGCGTCATGATTGAGGTAGGCATCGGAATCTCTTTGCCCTTGATCCAACTCGGGCCTTCGGGCAATTTCATTGGCATTGCAGGATTACCTAGTGGGCTAACCTTTAAATCCAGGCTCTGTTTCAAAAGATTCAGACCATAGAAGGTAAAGAAGATCGATACATCCCAACCTAATGCTGCCGCTGTTGAGGCAAGGATAAATGGCGGGTAGGCCATATCCAGAGTACCTTTAGTAGCGATGATGGTCATTGAAGGGATATGGTTTGCTTCACGTTCCTCCATCTTTTCGGTAAAACGTTGATCAAACCACTGATTTAATTCATTCGTCGGTAAATCGACAACAGATGCTGTACTGCTCATTTTCCAACTCCTTGCAATTAGTAATATTCAGATCAGATTGACACTAATTTCAAGCCTTACGAATCCTGAAAAAAAATCCATCTTCTGAGGATTCACTTGTGATCATTTCATTGCCTGTCTGACTGCAAAATGAGTCCAGGTCTTTTACCGATCCCGGATCGGTTGCAATCACTTCTAATATCTCTCCTGCGGCCAGTGCAGAGATCGCTTTTTTTGTCTTCAATATTGGCAATGGACAACTCAAGCCCCGCGCATCCAGTGTGTGTGTGTTTTCATTCATGACTTTTCTCCTCTATGTTGCTGTTAAGTCATACAAGATGACCGGTCGGTCAAGTCTGATGTCAAAAAAATAGTACTCAATTCTTATGTTTATATTCGATACGAATACTCTTGATAGCAGGTCCCAGGTTTCGCACAACCTCAGGATCATTTCTGGTTTTAGCTAGCAAAATCACACCTTCCAGGTAGGCCAGCATCGCAGTAGCTGTTGCCTTTGTATCAAGTGGGGGAATATCGCCAATCTCTATTGCTTGTTCTAGCGCTTCATTGAAGCGGCTGCTTGCCTTTTCGAAGACAGCGTTCAGTCTGGCTCGCAGGACTTCGTCACGGGTACTGACTTCAAGTGCAAGATTACCGAAAAGACATCCGGGCATACGTCCCTCGATGCTCTTCGCTGCTTTTTGCCAGTAGTAGACTGCATCGACCATATAGTCGAGACGCTCTATAGGGGCCAGAGCTTCATCGAAAGCTTCAGCAACAAAACCGTTTGCCCAATCATCTGACATGTTGTCGATGACCGCCATAGCAAGGTCTTGCTTGGAAGGGAAAAAGTGATAGAAGCTGCCTTTCTGGACTTTCGCGAGAGAGCAGATCTCTTTAATACCTACATCTGCGTAGCTTCTGCCATGAAAGAGTTCACGGGCTGTCGCTAGGATTCTCTCTTTAGTATCCAGTTCACTATTCATCTGTTCAGTATATTAGACCGATCGGTCAAGTCAAGGTTTTTTTTCAAATTTATACTCACTTGAAAAAAATTAGATGCGTCCCTATCTATTACCTAACGCATAACAAATGCCAGGAGATTTTAAAATGTTCACAAGATTAAACGGTTTTGAAAGAGGCATGAGAAAGGATTTTATGTTCCTAGAGAATGAGATGGAACGTCTACTTGAGGCGGCAGGTATTAGAACCCTACCCAATCAACCAAAGAGTGCAGATCAACCCCCACTTAATGTAGGTGTGACATCTGAACAGGTTGATATCTATCTTGCCATCGCAGGTATTGATTCCAAGGCCTTGGATATAACACTGGATAATAATCAGATGAGCATTTCAGGTAGTCGTTCTGAAGGAAATAGTGAAGCGGCGAGTGCTGTAAAAAAAGAGCGTTTTTCTGGTGAGTTTAGTTATCTGGTTAATTTGCCTGATGATGTGGATGCTGAAAAGGTAGATGCGGATTATCAGCATGGTGTATTGCATGTCAGTGTTAAAAGACGCGAACCTGCTAAGCCACGTCAAATATCAGTTCAATAGTTGTGGATTGGAGGAAAGAATCATGACCCAGCAGAAAGAAGTAGTTAGGCAATCGCAAAACAGTCAAGCCACTAGAGCTAATTCCTACAAATCAGTTAGGCCAAAAGTGGATATATTCGAAGATAGCAACGGCATCACGCTGGTAGCAGATATACCCGGTGTCGCCAAAGAGAGACTGGATATTGAGATCGACAACGAGATCCTCTCAATTGATGGTGAGGTTCAATTACCTCTACCAGACAGTATAAAGGAGGGCAATGCCGGTCTGCATGCTAGCCGCTACCAGCGAAGCTTTTCACTTAGTAAAGAACTTGATGGTGAACAGATTGATGCCTCACTCAACGATGGCGTACTGGTGATGAAAATTCCAAAGCGCCAGGAGTTCAAAGCGAAAAAAATAGAGATTCGCACCACGTAAGCGCCCCCCTGCTTACCTGCGGATAATTCGCCCCGGCTTGATACGAATCTTGTCGGGGCTTTTTATTGTAGTTACCCAGAGAGTCCCTGAACGATTAGTGTTGGATAGCAGGAGTTAATAGACATGCAATGTAGGGTGCGGCCCTGACGCACCATAGATAACTTAAATATATTCCAGACAATAGCTGGCGGTCATACGTCAGAATGATGAACAGATGAACAGAGAGTAATCAGAGTTAACCCGGGACCTAACCGTATCGGCCTTCGATATAGTCGGCAGTCTCTTTTTTTTCTGGTGTTACAAACAGGTCATCTGTCTGCTGATGCTCGATTACCTTACCCATCAGCATAAAGATACACTCTTCACTGGCTCGTCTGGCCTGAGCCATATTATGGGTAACGATCAGTATCGTGTATTCACCCCGTAGTTCCCAGATCAGCTCTTCAACTGCAGCTGTTCCTTTAGGATCGAGAGCGGAGCAGGGTTCGTCCATTAACAACACACTTGGTTTTACTGGTAGTAAGCGGGCTATGCAGAGTTTCTGTTGCTCTTCTAAAGAGAGTTCTGTGCCTTTGTCGTTTAGGCGGTCCTTGACCTTTTCCCATAATAAGACCTCTTTCAGTGCCGACTCGACAATATCATCATCATCACTTTTTGAAGTCTTTTGATCTTTATTGTGCAGGCGATGACCAAAAAGAATGTTGTCGCGTATCGATACCGGTAGAGGGTTGGGTCTTTGAAAAACCATTCCAATCTGCTTTCTTACCTGAACCAGTTCAACACCTGGGGCATAGATATTATTATCAAGAACTTCAATATTCCCCTTGATACGAACATATCCCAATCGCTCATTGATCCTGTTAACACTGCGCAGAAAGGTAGATTTGCCGCAACCTGAAGGGCCGATCAGCGAGGTTATAATGCCGTTTTTTATACTGAGATTCACATCGAATAGAGCTTGGAAGGTTCCATACCATAGATTTAGATCACGGGTATGAATGGCATACTCAGGAGAATTACTCATTTCGGCGTTTGCAGTGGCGTTCATATTTGGTCTTCGTTTGGAATTATTTATTTGGAATCAACCAAATTTACCTTCGACATAGTCGCGGGTTCTTTGGTCATTTACCTTACCAGTGAATAGATCTTCAGTGTTGCCTACCTCCACACACTCAGATTCGAGAAAAAATGCGGTTCGATCTGCAAGGCGACGAGCCTGCTGAACAAGGTTGGTAACCAATATGATGGTCATATCCTGTTTCAACTCTTTTAGTACATCCTCTATGCGCATCGTTGTCACTGGGTCTACCGCAATAGAGAACTCATCCAGCATCAATAAATCAGGATCCTGTGATAGTGCTCGAGAGATTGTCAGTCGCTGCTGTTGTCCTCCTGATAGCAGGCTGCCGAGTGAGTTTAGTCTGTCTTTTACTTCATCCCATAGTGCGGCCCGAGTAAGACAACGCTCAACAATCACATCCAGGTCACTCTTGTTATTTATGCCTCGAAGTCTGGGTGATAACGCGACATTTTCGTAGATGGTGAGGGGCAGGCCTACTGGTAGTGGAAAAACCACCCCAATGCGGCTGCGTAGGGCATAGATATTTTTTAACTTATGTACATTTAAACCGTTAAACTTGATTTCACCCTCTACAGACATGTTGCTGTCAAAGGTGTCCATACGGTTCAATGCTTTAAGAAATGAGGTTTTCCCTGCATTGGCAGGCCCGATAATCCCAAATATTTCATGCTCCCGAACAGTGAGGTTTACATCCTTCAGCGCGGTGTGATTACCATACTTGATCGTTAAGTCGTCAATACTGAGTTTTATTGGGGCATCTTCAGCTGAACTTTCAATCTCTGTCTCAGTGATTGCGCTTGCACTCAGGTCTACCATTTCTTTTTACCTCTTAGATACATGCGGAACGCGATCGAAATGCTGTTCATGAGAAGTACCATTCCAATCAGCACAAGGGCAACGCCGAATGGCAGATCATCTGGTACCCCGGGTACCTGGGTTGCAACAACAAATAGATGGAGTGAGAGTGCCATGGTTTGATCAAAAACACCCTGAGGCAGGAAAGGAAGGAAGAAAGCGGCGCCGGTGAACATGATTGGCGCGGTTTCCCCAGTGGTGCGAGATACTTCAAGAATGACACCGGTCAATATGCCGCTGACTGCGTTTGGTAATACAACACGCCGAATGGTTTGCCATCGGGTTGCACCCATATTCCAACAAGCTTCACGGAATGCCTGCGGGACGGCTCTTAGAGATTCACGTGTAGAGACGATGACCACAGGCAGGGTCATTATCGCCAGGGTTAAACTGGCTGCAAGAATACTCGTACCAAAACCAAAAAAGATAACGAAAGCACCAACGCCGAATAGGGCATGAACTATGGAGGGTACGCCTGCCAGGTTGATAATAGCCAGTTGAATGATGCGGGTGAACCAATTATCACCGGCATATTCATTAAGATATATCGCAGCAGCTACACCCAGGGGAACAGATGCCAGTAGCGCGACGGTTACTATCCATATTGTACCAATCAGCGCAGGAAAGATGCCGCCGGCAGTCATTCCGTTTGTAGGATCGGTGAATAGAAAATCTATTGAGATAACGCTGCCACCTTTGGCAACAAGTGTTATCAGGATGATGGCGACAGGTATGATCAATAACACTGTCATCATTAAAAAAAGTGTGCGGAACAGATTTTGTACTCGTTTGTTCCTAATATTTAAATCGGATTCAGCAAACATCTGTTTTACCCCTTACGGATGCCACGGACAATCAGATCCGCTGTCAGGTTTATCAGAAAAGTAATAATGAATAGAAAGATGCCAATGGTGAACAGTGCCTGGTAGTGTGGTGAGCCAACGGCTGTTTCACCCAGCTCTGCGGCAATGGTGGCTGTCAGTGCACGAACTGGATCAAATAGACTGCCTGGGATATTTACAGCGTGCCCAGTTGCCATTAATACCGCCATGGTCTCCCCAAAGCCTCGGCCAACACCTAAAAGCACAGCACCCAATAAGCCATTTTTAGCTGCAGGGATTACAGTTTTATAGATCACTTGCCAGCGCGTTGCGCCGAGCGCTTCAGCCGCCTCTCTATAACGGTCAGGTACAGCCTTTAAGGCATCTTCTGCAATGGATGTCATTATTGGTGCTGCCATCAATCCGAGGATTATGCCGGCATTTAAGACATTTAGACCCACAGGCACATCAAACAAATCGATAATAAGCGGATTCATAATGGATAAGCCGATGAACCCCCATACTACTGATGGTATTGCAGCTAAGAGTTCCACCAGAACTTTGAGTGACTCGCGCATTTTTCCTGTGGCAAATTCCCCTATAAAGATAGCGGCGCCAAGGGAGAAGGGAATTGCAACAATCATTGCCAATCCAGTGACACTGGCTGTACCGGCAACTAGAGCCAGGATGCCATATTCCGGTGCATCTTCGTCTGAGGGTTCCCAAAAAGGAGAGAGAAAGAACTCCTTAAAAGTAAAGTCTTCAAATAGGAATCCCATACCCTCCATAGTAATGAATACAAAGATGCCAATAATAAAGATAATTGCAGAAATGCCTGCCACAAAGACAATAGACTGAATGAATTTATCGATATACCAGTCTAGATTACGACGATCGAAGTCCTTGGCAATCGGTATTTTCAGCGAATTGGTTTCGGGCATTTCAAGCATCCTCCCCACGAAGCAGTTCCATCAGATCTTTGATCAGAACAGCTAACTCACGGTACAGATGGTCAAACTCATGGCTGTCCTCATCTTCAGGGATGTCACCCAGGCCCCATTCAATCGCTGATGTTCGAAATGGAAGTTTTGGCAAGTAGGAGGAGACTTCTCCTTGAAGACTTATGATTACATGTTGATCTGATATCTCTTTTCCAGTCAGTTTTTCCAATGTTGTTAAATCTGCGTTACTGTAATCGATGCCTCTCTTTTCAAGAAATTCGATTAGATTGCTGTTGATTGTATCTGCAGCAACTCGGCCAGCACTACGGTAGTTGCCGACATTGGGATGATTTTGCCTGGCAATGACTTCAGCCAATTGAGAGTGGCAACTGTTGTCTTCATCTACAAACATAATGTTGAAGACTTTCGGCGCTTTCTGCTCACCGGTAACAGCGAATACTGTATCTTCACAGAGATTTTTTGACTGATCAGCAATTCTCTTTAGCTGATTGAAGACAACAAATATCGCTAATACTTCAGCTACACGTTGCCGATCATCGTTGGCCATCATCTCTGTATAGATGACATCGAGATTATGCTCGAATTCACTGGCCATAACCATGGTGCTTTTGGCTAATTCTGCATTCAATTCAGTGAATGCCTTGATTGATTGTTGAAGCATCAGCATTGTTTCATTTGCCACCCGCTCTAATTCCCGGCCAAGATTACCGCTGGGAGATTCAGAAAGTTGAGCTGCCTCTCGTGCAATCGTTACTGCATAGTCGCCAATTCTTTCTAACTCTATATTGGCGCGAATTACTGAAGAGAGAAGGCGTAAATGTCCACCACTTGGTATGTGCACAGCAAAAAAACGATGACATATTCTATCGATTTCACGCATACATCGATTGATTGGGTTGTCGTTTAATACTGTCGAATAAGCGAGCTTGTTATCTCCGGTCTGTAGTGCATAGACTGAGTTTTTTACTGCTTCCTGAACTTGAGCTGCCATTTTTGCTACACGGTCATGCAGATTTGAAAGGTCTCGCTCCAGTCGTTCTTCAAGATGCGACATTGCTCGATGCTCCAGGTTGAACGTGATTCTGAATATATTTTCTAGTTTGTTATGCCGAAACTATTTACTACATATCCTGTTCAGGCTGATTGAGATGTCACTTTGACACTCAACCAGCTCGACCCCAATAGTCTCAGTGGAACTTATAAGAGTATTAGTTACAACTCACATTTCTGATAGGGGCGTAGCCTTTCTTCAGAAGTATGCATTGTCCTACGTCGCTTTTTACCCAATCAAGGTAGGTTTTGATTTCACCCTTGGGTTCACCATTGCTGTACATGAAAAGAGGGCGGGCAATAGGGTAAGAACGATCGCTTGCAGTTGCTACGCTGGGGCTGATACAAGTTTCTCCAGCCTTACTGCTGACACAAGCCATCTTTATGTGATCGGTAGCATAGGCAAGACCACTGTATCCGATCGCGCAAGGTGTCTTTTCGACCAGATCGACCACATCCTTAGAGCCGTGCATATCGAGGGTTCCCTGGCGGAATTTACCTTTCTTACCCAAGACTGCTTTTTTGAAGTAGGCGTAAGTGCCGGAATTGTTTTGGCGACTGACAACTACGATTTCATCACTTTTACAACCAGGTAAGGAAATGCCTAAATCCGACCATTTGGTGGCCTTGCCTCCACGGGCGAATATGTCTTGTAACTGGCTATAATTGAGCTCGTTGATTGGATTGTCGTTGTGGAGAAATACGGCAAGCGCATCATAGCCCACCACATGTTCGACTGGATTCTGTCCTTTCTTTTTTGCCAGTTGAATCTCTTTTGATTTCATTTTACGGCTGGCATTGGCAATATCTACGGTACCATTAATCATCGCTGCGATTCCCGTTCCTGATCCGCCACCGGAAACAGCAATAGCGACATTGGAATCGACATCTCGGTACTCTTCTGCCCAGGCTTGAGCGACATTAACTAGAGTATCTGAGCCTTTGTTTTGGATAACGGTGCGATCTGCAGCGCTGACAACCTGTGTAGTCAGATACAAGGCAGCAGCTGCCATTGATAGGGTAGTGTATCGTTTGATGTTCATGATTCCCCTCAGATATATGTGTGATTAATTATTTGAAACAGGGCTTCTTAACGCCTCTTGTCGTATCTGTAATGTATATCTGTCGGCACCATTATTGAGGCGCTTCATCTGTACTGGTACAGAAGAACCTCCATCCGGATCAAATATTACAAAACGATTACAATCATATGCCTAAATTATTACAATTGTATTACATATTAGAGATTATTTTTTTATTTAAATACTTAGCGTTAGAATATTTATGTAATGGTTTATAAAACACTCATAACATGCTGTTTAATAAGGTATTAATCAATTATTACTAAAATATTCAAATACATGCGCTGAATGTCTTGGGTTTCTTTATGTTAAGGGTACCTCTATTAATTGATCAGTCTGTTTTTAGTCATGAATCAGTTCAGCCTGGGAATTAATTTGATGCTCTATTATCAATAGCCGTCGAATCTCATAATCCATTCGTTACTATGGGCTTTATTACTTATCCTGAATCCTCTCTCAAAGATAAAGACCAAGAGTTTTTGTTGGGGAATTGGCGCGGTCTAAAATTGCGTATCAGTTGGCCATATTCGTAGCGATATTTATCCTAACAATTATCTGGCTAGTTAATGATTACAAGCCTTGATTGCGAACCTGTATTAAAAGGCGTAAATGGAATAGTTAGCAGTAGATGAGAGGGTAGTGTATATTTTCGTTTTGGTGTGATTGTTACAATCCGAGACATCTATTAACGTCTGTGTATTAGAGTACGGGACTCAAAGTAACTCCTTGGACAAGGTGTGAAACTTTGAGGTGCCCTTAATACTACAGGGTAAGTAACCCGTTACTGTGTTCGTAAATCCTATTTTTAAACACTGAATGAAATCTATTCGAAATATCCATGATTTGGCAGTTAATGGTGCTGAACCTGCGTTTGAACTGGCACTTCATGTTGGGCGCCCCTTTATCGGCGATCGTAAGCTTTTTTTGCAATACACAGAACAAATTTTAGATAGTCAGTGGTTAACAAATAATGGTCCTGTTGTTCGAGAACTTGAGCAACGGATTGCCGAAATACACAAGGTTGAACATTGTGTTGCAATGTGTAGCGGGACAGTCGCATTGGAGATTGCTATACGGGCTCTGAAGTTAGAGGGAGAGGTTATACTTCCATCTCACACTTACATTGCTACTGCTCATGCTCTCTATTGGCAGGCAATTACCCCCGTCTTCGCAGATATAGACCCTGAAACCCATAATCTCGATCCCGCTGCAGTTAAGAAAATGATTACCTCGCGAACATCGGGCATTATTGGTGTTCACTTATGGGGGCGCGTTGCTCCTGTTGATGAACTGGAAGAAATTGCCAGAGAGAGTGGTTTGAAATTGATGTTTGATGCAGCTCATGCTTTCGGCTGTTCCTACCAGGGTAAGAGAGTGGGTGGTTTTGGTGCATGTGAAGTTTTGAGTTTTCATGCCACGAAATTTTTTCATACCTTTGAAGGTGGCGCTGTTCTAACCAATGATGACAATCTGGCCGAAAAGATGAGGCTCATGCGAAACTTTGGGTTTGCTGGCGTTGATAAAGTAATCTATCCCGGTACGAATGGAAAGATGATTGAGATCTCTGCTGCTATGGGACTCTCAAATCTGAAGGTCATTGATGAAGTAACTGAACATAATCGAATGATCTATCATGCCTACCAAAGAGGGCTATCTGATATATCAGATATTCATCTGCTCGAATATGATGAAAGGGAGTTAAATAATTATCAGTATATCATTCTTGAGGTCAGTGACAGTTGTCAGGTTAGCAGAGATAGGATCGTAGAAGTATTACATGCTGAGAATATTCTTGCCAGACGCTATTTCTGGCCTGGCTGCCATAATATGGAGCCTTATCGAAATCTCTATCCATCAGCAAAGAAATATCTGGTAAACAGCGAACAGGTATCTGAAAGAGTCATTGTCTTGCCAACAGGTTCAACGCTTGATGAATCAATGGTGGAAACGGTGGTTTCAATTATTCGGGTGCTGTTGGCTGAACCATCGTCTGCTGCTGACTGTTAATAAACTCTTCGTAGATATGCTCTAGCGACTCTATCTTCTTGGTATAGGCCCCATTGTTGTTTGAGAAACTTGAAGGGCCAGGGTATTGATCGGAAATAGAGTAGTCTTGCTGCGCTAATCGTTTGGCCAGTTCACGATATGCCTGCTTGGGCTTAAGGCAAAATGCTTCATAATCTACTTCTAGCCAACGATCACTTGAAATTCTACTAAATGACTCTGCTATTGTATTCCGGGTAAAAAAAATCTGAGCGGCCACCTCTTCTTCCGGAGTGGGGAACTCGAGATTTTCTAATTCTGGTGTTTTAAAGCCCCACCATAATTTTCGATCTCCCCGAATACGTTCCCTGGCATTAATGATGGAGTTCATCTGATAGGCTGGATTGCGTCGTACGTGGATAAACAGAACCTTATCAAAGAGTGTGTCAATGAACTCCAAGTTCCAATTTGCGATGATCCCCTTTAATGCGAAAGGCTTATCGAATGCTGACTCAATGGCTGCCAACTCTTTGACAAAGGATGAAGTATCTGCATTCTGTAGTTGCTGTTTATTCAAATATGGGCAGTCATTAAAATCAAAAAAGCGTCTCCAGAAATACCAAAACACATTCGGTGCAGCGATGCCGACAGTTTTACCAAGATCAGATTTAAAGCTGCTTTCCAAAGTGTAGGGGCTCAGGTCTGCAAAATCATCCTTATATTGGAACTCAGGATTGAACAGCATCTGATGAATCATCGCACCGATGTAAGGTGCTTGATAAAAGCGTGCAAGCAGGTTTGATGGGTATCCAAAAAGGCCACTAGAGGCTAACCATTGCATCATCAATGTGGTGCCTGAGCGAGGCCCGCCAACCACAAAGATAATTGGGTACTTTGGCTTTTTGAACTGTTTCAACTGTTCTACAGAGACACAATGTAGCATTCCATTGAGTTGTTCAAGAAGTGTCTCCAGTCGCGGGTTTCGAAGAAACGGTTCAGTTCTCAGTTCATTGTCCAGCTCATATGACATAATCAGAACTCATTAATATTGGAGGCCAGAGATTTGCATTTTTATATCAGATTACGGCCAGTAAGCCATAAACCCCTCACTGATGCGCCACTGTTTTGGTTTATCCATTTCAGGAACCCTCTTTAACATAGTGGCTAGGGGTTGACGGAACCACAACCATAATCTGGCATCTACGGCATAGAGAGAGCACTTGAATCCCCATTTGCTAAATAGTATTTCCATGGCTTTGTTTGTAAAAAAAATTGTATGTACTGGTAGCAGATAGAACCAGTCGGGATTTTTAGGGATTTCACCCCGTACCAGGGTATGCAGGGCAAAGACGCCGTCATGGGATATTAGGTTAATGATTGCGTCCATAGTATCTCGGTCACGAAGATGCTCGAATAGGGAGGTATTGATCACAAGTGGGTAACGACCTGGTATCAAATCAGAGCTATCAATATATGTTGTTTTTTTCCAATAGCGGTCATAACAATCAACATTTAGACCTGCTGCATTAAGTAAGGAACCCAGTTCACCCTCGCCACAGCCATAGTCGAGCCATTTCTCATCTCCAGGTAGTATGCCTAAGTCAGTCAGTGCCAGCAGCGTCTCTCCCTGGTGATTTATTCGTTGTAACCAATTCGGGTCGTCAGGGTTGTTGCCACTATCCCGATAGCTACCGTGATAATCACTACACAGAGTCTGCCATTCTTCTTCTGCTAGTTCCAATAAGGTTTTGGCGAAAACACTCCCACAGTGGTGACAACGATGGTAATCCACGTTTTCCAGGCCAAAACAATCGAACTGTTTTGTAAAGAAGTAGTGGCTTGAAGTATTGCAGATGAGGCAGTTCATTGTTGATATACTAGGATTAGCTGAAACAAACCTCAATGATAGGATTGAGACCGTTTTCTGGGATGCATGAGGGCAGATACTGCATGCCAAAGCAATGCTAAGGTTGAGTGTAACATATCCCCTATAACAGATTAGTGTTCGCAGCCCTTTAAAAGGGGCAGACAATATCCAGGTAAACAGTAAACTACTAACCAATCATGCATTCTACTGATGAACAGTTTTGGGACAAGGAGAGGGAGACACGCCCACCGGAAGAGCGACAAGCGTTGATATTACAGCGTCTCAAGTTTCAATTGGAATATGCTTATGAGAAGACCCCATTTTACCGACAGCTCTACACTGAGCATGGGGTCCATCCGAGTGATATTGAGACTATAGACGACTTTACCAGTAAGGTTCCCGTTGTTACAAAGGCTATGCTCAGGCAATCCCAGCAGGATTTTCCTCCCTTTGGTAACTACCTGGGAGTGGATTTTAGTGAAGTATCGCGAATTCAAGGTACTTCTGGTACCACTGGGCAGCCCACACTATTCGCTATATCAGGGGATGACTGGGATGGGATTTCTGAAGCCCAGGCTTTACAGTGCTGGGCAGCAGGCCTGAGGGCCAGCGATATTGTGCAAATTGTCTTTCCATTGAGTCTCTATGTCGGTGGTTGGGGACTGTTGGCTGCTGCAGAAAAGATTGGTGCCAAAGTGCTGCCTATGGCGGGGGGGAATACTGAGCGACAGATTATGATGCTGCAACAGGTAGGCTCGACAGTGCTTTGCGGAACACCATCATATTGCCTGCATATCTTGGAGACTGCTCAAGATATGGGTGTTGAACTTTCGTCCAGTCGTTTACGCCTTGGTTTCTTTGGCGGCGAACCTGGGGGCAGTATTCCTACAGTTAAAAAACGACTGGAAGAGGGGTTTGGCATCAGCGCAATCGATTTTGGTAATGTGGCAGAGTTACACCCTTGTTCCAATATGGAGTGCGCTGATCGCACAGGTATGCATGTCTATCAGGACATTGATTTCACTGAAGTGGTTGATCCCGCAAACCCAAACCGATCCTTGGGCTTTAACCAGAGAGGTGCGGTTGTTTATACGCACCTATGGCGTAGATCACAGCCTATGATTCGCTACTATCCTGGCGATGAAACGTTAATGACAGACGAGCCCTGTTCATGTGGAAGAAGCTACCCACGATTGCCCCACGGAATCATTGGGCGTCTGGATGATATGATCATTGTAAGAGGAGTCAAATTTTACCCTTCAGACGTAGAAGATATCCTGCGTAGTATCGATGGAATGGGAACTGAGTTCAGGATCGTTCTGGAGAAATGTAGAGCTTTAGATGAGATCAGAGTAGAAGCGGAGGTTGAACTATCTGTAAATCGATCCCAATTTCATAATCAGGCCGAACGACTTCTTAAAACCAACCTCGGACTCAGGGTAAAGGTTGAAACATGTAATCCTGGTAGCTTCCCTAGTAATAAGTTCAAGGCTCGCCGCGTAATCGATAACCGCAATAGGAGTTTTGATGAATAGCAGCCAATCTGAAAAACCGTTGGTGATCATCGGCAGTGGTGGTCATGCTTGCTGTATGTTGGAGGTTGCACACTTAGCGGGATTTGATGTTGCTGGTTTTATTGATCGAACCAACCTGAAGGCAGAATTTGTGAAAGGACTTCCTATCATCGGAGGTGATGATCTATTGTTAGAAAAATCGTTTATTGATGATCATCTGTTTGCTGTTGGAATTGGCGATCCAGTGGCTAGAAATCGCTATGGTAAGCTACTATTGCAACAGCATGCTGAATGTCCGGCCATAGTAAATCCTTCAAGTTATATCTCAGCAGATGCAAAAATTGGTGCAGGTGTCTTGCTAATGGGGATGAATGCAGTCAATCATGGTGCTTTACTTGATGACTTTGTTGCCTTGGACTGGCAAGTCACGGTTGGTCATGGCGCCCAGCTGGGTAGTTCGATATTTGCCGGCCCAGGCAGTCGTGTTGCCGGTGATGTTGTTTGTGGCGATGAGACCTATTTAGGCATTGGATGCCAGATTATAGAGTGTGTCTCAGTGGGGAAAAACAGCATCATTGGAGCGGGTGCCACGGTTACACGAAATATACCGGACAATGTCGTGGCGGTGGGATCTCCAGCAAAGGTGATACGGGATAATCCTAGCGTGTCTAATCCTCAGCTTGGTCCTGTTTTCACCAAGTCAGAAATTGATTAAATCTTTCTCAGGAAAAGTGTATCGCTAGCGACAAAGGCCAAATCGAAATTCCCCCTACCTATCAAGTCATCCCCGGCTTGCTGAGGACCTCTTCCAAATGCCCACAGGTAGTCATCCAGTAGTAGCCATCCACCTGAGGCCAGATAGGGTTCCCAAAGTTCTATGTCTTGACGAACATGAGAGTAGCTGTGATTACCATCAATGTGGAGTAGGGCAATCGACCCTGAAACAGTGATCTCATTGAACTCAGAGTTGTACAAGCTACCTTGATCTATGGCGTTGCGGTATTTTTCAATTCCTCTGTCGGATGTTTCACGAATATACCCGACGTTATTGAGTAGTGACATATTGCTGAGATAACTTTTAAAAATAGGCTCAAAGTCAATTGTTTCTGTATCAGTATGTAAAATAGTTGCCGATTCTCCCTGGCTCTCAAGTGCCTCATTGGACCAAGGATCGATAGTAATGAAGTTTCCGATACGGTATCGATCTGACAGCCAGGCAATGACAAAAGCAGAACGCCCATAGAGGGAGCCAATTTCAACGAGATCCCCTTTTTGGGTCAGGCGCAGTATCTGTGTGAGAGCAGCGAGTTTGTTTTCATCACACTGACCGGCTATTCGAACAAACTGTTTATGAAGACCTGCATACTCACTAATCGTCAATTGACGATGTGGATCTGTTCCTGTACCCGTATCAAAACCGTCTAGGAACCTATCGACAGAGATCTGTTTAGCCCAATCGTAGCTGGCTTTATATTCGAACCAATTATTCTGATAGGGTGAGGGGTGGCACAAATGATAGGTATAGTGCTCCATATTTTCTTCATTTAACTGCTTCAGATAGGTCCAGACTCCGGGATGGGGTGAATAGATATGTGTTATATCTTGTGTTTTTAAGGTATCGGCAAAGATTTTGTCAAAATCCGGTTCGGTGATGTAGGGTAGATGAATCAACTGATCTATACCTTGATGATGAGTTGTTTTCTCTACCGATGTGGCGCCAAGTAGTGGTATATCCAGCGAGCGGGTGACTGAGATAAAAGCCTCAGAGGCATCCATGTCGACTGGGAAAATCAAAATTTTCAAGATTGTATCCTGCTTTTAATGACTTGCTGATGCCAAGCTCTCAATAGCATTCCAAAGGGGTACAGGAAGCGATAATGTGCCTTTTTGATATTGTTTGTTTAAGTGAGCTTCTCCGTGTGCACCAGGAACTATTGCTCCCCGCTGTATCAGCTTTTCAAGAAAACTGATCGTTTCTGTGAGGTGCAAACCCGGAATTCGATTTGGATCCAATGCCACAAGCACAAGAGCACCCCGAGGAGAATCTCCTGCAAAAAGAATGGTAAGAAGCTGGATGGCAATGGTAAGTGCGTAAGAGCGACGTTGTGCAGAGGTATTAAATTGCTGAACTATCTGTCCGACCAAGCGTATCTGATCGTCAAACATTTCACCTGCTTCTGAAGGATGTTGGCCATCTCCGTTAATAACACTTAGTTCTTCCAGGTCACCTTCATTACCGAATAGCATTGAGAGTAGTTGCCCGAAGGTGGCAGGGGCTGGGCTGATATCGGCTATAAATAGAGGTTTATTCTCAGAAGCAGGCAGTGCGAGTGCTATCGGATTGGTTCCAAGTAGAGGTTTCTCTCCTGGTGCGAGGGATACAAGTGCGGGGGAGGTTGCAACACCGATGGCGATATACCCGGAATTCGCCAAGTTGCTTAAGTAGTGTCCTAGGACTCCTGTCGGAAACGCACTGGCGCAGACAGAGACGCCAAAGGGATGATCGGCCAGAATACGCTGCAGCTCCAGAGTCCCTTCCTGAGCGGCTAGATAACCGATACTGCTGGAGCATTCAAAACGGCTGAACCAGGGTGAGATCTCGTGCTTGATAGCGGGTTGGTGAACTATCCGTTTCAATCTCTTCTTTAACCATGGAATACGAACAAGACCATGGCTCTGTTTACCCCTGAGTTCAGCATCCAGTAACTGCGACAACACTTCATCAACCGCCGAAACGGGTGAGATAAAGCCGTTTAGTGCATTCCAGCAGATGCTTTTTACATCAGCGAGCGGGATTTCAACTCTATTTTTGGTTGGAGAAACCTCTGTCACGTTGAACCACGGCTCTGATCAGTCAGTAGAGACTCTAAGCCATCGATAAACTTGCTCAGGCGCTGGCTTTGTTCGCCACTGGATTTTGCCAGTGCCTCTTGCAGGCCACTGCATCGATCGCTGTAGGCAGGGCCGACTACATTGTCCAGTAGAGCACCATCGAAGATACTTTTAACCAGACTTGCACCAAACAGAGATGCTCCGGTTAAATTGGCATTGTTAAAAACGGCCTGATTCAAACGGGCGTAGACCAGGAGCGCATCGCTCAGGTTGGCGTCACTTAAGTCACCTGCAATATAGGATTGAACCAGGGTGGAATTTGAAAGATCAGCGCCCATCATTGACATCGACTTTGGCGGATCACCCGTGATCATTGCCCGATAGAGGTAGGCTTTGTGGAGTGATACATAAGCAAGATTACAGTCACGAAAATGGGCGCAGCGAGCCGAGAAGCGATTCATGTTGGCTTTTTGAAAAGAGGATTCTCTAACGGCAATGTTTTCGCCCATCGCGCCGCTGAAATCAGCATTGTTAGCTGAGCAGTTGGTAATTAAAGCGCCATCCAGTTTTGCATTACTGAAGTTGCTCTTTTCAATACTGACATTAATCAATCGAGCATACTCTAGATTGGCTGAGGTGAAGTTGGCAGATGGCATGGTTGATTTGGAGATATCCGCTTCAGGTGCCGACAAATGAGCTGCATTGAGATTTGATAAAGTGGAATGGCTGATTCTCAGGCCAGGTAATTTGGCTTGAGATAGTCGTAGCTCTTCTGCATCTAACAGCCGTTGTAGAACCAACCCTTCTCCACTGGCGTTCTCCAATGTTGCTCCACGTAGATTGCATTTTGTAATTGTCAGCTGGGAAAGTTGCGCTTCTTCAAAGTTTGCGCCACTCAGGTGACACTCATTGATCGTAGAGCCCTGAAGGTTGCATCGGGAAAAACTGACCCCATCCATTATGCATTGATAGAAGCTGGTACCGGCAATAGTGGAACCGGAAAAGTTTACACTCCCCATGAAACAGCCATGAAAAAGACTGCCTGTTGCATCAGTGAGATTGCTCATATCAGCATCAGTGAAATCGCAGACCTGAGCGGCAAAGGCATGCATATATACACCTTGTAGATTAGCCCCTTTAAGATTGGTTCTTTCCATTCCCGGACAAACCATTAAAGCGCCTGAGAGATCAGCTTTACTCAGATTGGTGCCATGCAATACGGCACGATTGAGTACTGCAAGGCGTAAGTTAAAGCCTGACAGATTAAGGTTGCGCAAGTCGGCTTCTCGTAGCACCATTCCGTGTCCGGTGCGTTCAATCAGCTGTTCGGTGTAGGCACTGACCTCATTTGCTGCAGCGCTTCGATCATTGGCATTGGCCCATCTGCGCAATCGACTTAAAGTGTCTCTCTCTGGGATTGCCGCCTCGATTGAATCAACTTTCTCTGACATATTCATAGTTTTCAAGGTACTCCAAATTGATAAACCAGTGGTCGAGGTGATCGTTATTTTTTGTTCGTTTTTATTGGGTTTACTTTTTAGCGCAAAGATTGTTCCAACCAGCCAATAGAGCTGATTCTATCTCTCCAGTGAGTTTCTTATAGTCCATTATGTAAGAGTCCTGTAACTCTTGGCGCAGTGTTTTCCTAACTGAGATAAGCTTTTCTTTATCCTGAGCCAAATTCAGCGCAATTTCGATATATTGATCGATCTCTTCGGCCAGCCAGGCTTGCTTTCCAATTGCTGTGAGAATGCGTCTGGAGATATTACTGGCAACAGATTTACCACAAAGCGAGACCAGGGGTAATCCCATCAGCAAAGCGTTGAAACTGGTTGTTTGCCCATGATATGGATAGGGGTCGAGAGCGATATCGACCTCACTATGAGATGCCATATAGTCTGACATGCCAAGGCTAGGTTTTAGCTCGACTCGATGTTTGTCGACACCAAATTCTCCAAAGATGTCGTAGATATGTTCTCGCATGGTGACACTATTATAGTCTTCGATAACCATTCTGATGTGGGAATCAGGAAGTTTGAGAACGATTTTCGCCCAGGTGCCCATTATTTTTCGGTCTATTTTTCTCAATCCGTTGAAAGAGCCGAAAGTGATGTATCCGTTTTTTATGCAGGGCGGTTCGCTGAGTGGTGGTAACTCAGATAATGGACTGTAGAGTGTCAGGTTTTCAACAGCCAGTATCTTCTCCGAAGCGTTCTCTTCAAGATGGCATTTTTCAACGATTAACTGATCCTTCAGTGCATAATCCATACAGTCCAGGCCTGTGGTTATTGGCAGTCCCATCCATGAGACCTGCATAGGTGCGGGGTGCAGAGTGAAAGCTGTTAATCTGTTACCGACTGTATGATTTGAGAGATCAACCAGGATATCTATCTTGTCTTCTCTTATCTGGTTCGCAAGTTGCTGATCATTCAAGTGGGGTGTTTCGCGCCACAGTTCCGCATGTTGCTTTATATCGTTGGTGGTCTCGTCATATACGAAGTTGTTATAGTAAAAACATAGCGAGAATCTGCCCTTATCAAACTGCTCAATAATTGGTTTGAAATAGTAAGCGATAGCGTGATGACGTAAGTCGGCAGAGACAAATGCGATCTTTAATTTCCGTTCACTGTCGCAGTCAATCGTACCTGAGAATTTTGTCTTCGCACCCTTGTTGATTTTCGCTGTGATTTTCCGTACTTCCTGGTAAATCTCTGCCTGGTCGTCTTTGATATAGAGCAGTTGTACCAAATAGTTTTGGATAGCGACGGCATTGCCGGGGTCCAGTTCCATGGCCTTTTTGTTGCAGGCGAGTGCCTCTTCCTGTCTGCCCTGGTGTGACAAGGCATGGCCTAAATTGATATAGACTTCTGGTGTTTCGTGATTTTGCTGCAAACAGCAATCCAGTGCCTGTATGGCTTCTTCATGTCGCTCCTGTTTTATATAGAGTTTGCTGAGCGCCAAATAGGCCACTGATGCTTCAGGTTTGTTTGAGATCAATTTGGCCAGGTAGATTTCAGCCTTTTGGTAGTTTTTGGTGATATTGGTGTGGAAGTTACCGATCATGTAATACATGCGGTCATCAATGCAGCCGGCTTGTTCTGCCAGATTGTATGATTTTTCAGCATCGGCATATTGGCCCACTCGCTCAAGCGCCACGCCACACATCACAAACCAGCATGGCTCCACCTGCTTACTTGCGACTGCCTTCATCAGGTAGGGGATAGACTCATCAATCTTCTCCTGCAGAAGCAGGGTTTCACCGAGCAGGTATTGTGCTTTTGAATTTTCAGGCTCTTTTTTCAACGCTCGGGTTAGGAGTTTTTGAGCATCGCTCAACTTGCCTTGACTGAGTTTCTTTTGTGCAACGGCGAGGTTGATTGACATCTTATTGGTCAGACTTTGTATAAAATTGAGATGAAGGTGTTTTAATTTTATAGTGTACAGATAAATACTATAAAATACAATAGGATACGCCGCATACCCAATATGTAATCTAAATCTGATTACCTTGTATCGATTGCGGATATATACCAGACAAATGACATTTTCCCATCAGAGCACCTGAAGCGACATCTGTCAATGAGCCAGCTTAAGCGAAGAACTCTTTCTAAGACTCCATGGCTGCTTCTTGTTCCTGTCCAGCATCTCCTTACAATATTGTGAGAAATGATAAGAATCCCTTCTGTATGAGAAATATGCCAAAGATTCCCAGTAGAACACCGAGCAACCGTATTAGCCAACATTAGGTTTGACTCTGTAACAGCGAGCTGAAGTGAGATGCGATCCAGGCAAGTAGGATTTTCGATGAAACCAGTGTTCCGATTGATATCAGCACAAAAGCAGTAGCGGCCGCCTGACTGCCTGAGGCGATGTAACTACCACCAACAGTAAGCCAGAACAGACAGGGTAGGGACTAGTAGATTAATTATTGAGTAATCTGTCAGGAGGTAGCTGGTTTTGATAGTTGTTTAAGCCAGACTTCCAATAACTGGCGTGCCGCCGGTTCGACTACCCCCTGGACTTCGTGGCTACGATGGCGTAGCGCAACAGGGTCTATCTCTGCTGCATTTATTTCAAAGCAGTGTCCAATCAACCATTGCTCAATGTGTGATATATCGATTTCAGGATGAAATTGTAAACCAAGAATATTTCTCCCCAAAGAGAAGGCCTGATGGGGATAGTTGTCATTCCCTGCCAATAGCGTGGCACCATCGGGTAGGTTAAAAGTGTCGCCATGCCAGTGCAGGACAGGGATCTCTTCCAATGCTGCAAGACAAGAGTTTTTTCCCGCTTCTGTCAGTTGCAGTTTGCCCCAACCAATCTCTTTAATGTTTCCCGCATAGACCTCTGCACCTGAAGCGGCAGCGATCAGTTGCGCACCCAGGCAGATTCCAAGCGTTGGGCGATCCTGCTTGATACGTAAACTCAACGCCTCTCTCTCAATGGCCAGAAAGGGATATCGATCCTCTTCGTAAACACCAATGGGGCCACCTAATACAATAACCAGATCGGCCGACTCAATGGCTACTGCAAGGTTATCAATACCAGCATCATAGGTTTTTACACGATGACTTCTCTCCACCAATACGGTTTTGAAAAGTCCCAGATCTTCAAATGCAAGATGTCTGATCACCGCAACAGTGGGTGTGAAGCTTTGAGCTTGCATGGCGCACTCCATCTTGTTGATGACTCAATATATCAAATATGACACAATGTGTCATTAGTAATATGAATATGAATTTAACAACCACCGATTACTGACCTTATGGTGAATGTCAGAATATGAACAACTCAAAAAAGTCATCTCCCGGCAAACTACCAATAGCTGCTCGGTTAAGTACTCTTAGGATCACGGCGGGGTTTAGTCTGGAGCGGTTGGCTGAACTCTCTGGTTTGACGAAAAGCTATCTCTCAAAACTGGAGCGGGGGCTGAGTGAACCGTCAATATCCAGCGTTGCTCGCCTGGCAGAGGCATTTGGTATCACCGTATCTGAATTTGTCGGTGACCAGGTCTCCCAGGATGGATTCAGGATACTGCGTAATCAGAACCGAAGAGCACTGCCATCAGCTGGCGAGTCACCATTGTTTGAACTACTGCATGGTAACAGTGCACCGCAGGGAGCCCGGCTTAGTGTCTATATTCAATACCCTGAAATGGTCACAGATGAAGTTCACTCCGACTTACCACAAGCGATCCATTCCGGGGAAGAGTTTATCTATGTGTTGTCCGGTAAAATAGAACTTCGTGTGGCAAATAAAATGGAGATACTTGAATCAGGTGACGGAGCTTGGTACCAATCTGAGTTTGTACACAAACTGCGCTCGATTGGTGATCAGAGAGCAACTGTGTTAGTGGTTATCTGTAGCTGTGCAAGAGAGTCTCGGTAGACTCCATGTGACAAACACGCCTTTGATCAATTCATGAATCGGTTCGAGCTGGCAGAAAGTGTTACTTCAGCATTTGATAATGGCTTAATGTCTTCTCTATTACCATGATACGACATAGTTCCGCACACCATGTACCGACCCAGAATCGACAAAAGGCTCCAATTTTAAAAGCGATACAATGAAAGTTAACGAGAGTAGTACCCTGATAGTACAGCCTTATCAATAAGGTTCTGATGCAGATAAAACCCCAACATTGCTGCTGGTGCATCTTCGCTTAAATCGATATTGTCAGTTTTCAAGGCGTAAACTGTAATTTTATAGCGATGAGGGGCATCACCTGCTGGAGGACATGGGCCGCCATAACCAGGTTTACCAAAATCGGTTTCTCCTTGGCTGCTTCCTTCAGGTAAGCGATTCAGACTACTGCTCGCCCCTTTATCCAGGCTGCTGACCTCCACTGGTATATTGTAGAGACTCCAATGCCACCATCCACTACCTGTCGGGGCATCAGGGTCATACATGGTGATCGCAAAGCTCTTAGTCCCTTCCGGCGCGTTCTTCCAATGTAATTCAGGGGATAAATTTGCTCCCTCACAGCCAAATCCATTAAAGACCTGCTCTTCGGCTATACGTCCACCTTCACTGATTTGCGGACTGGTTAAAATGAACTCACTGGCGTTGGCATAGGGTGTCAGTGCGATAGTGCTGAGCAGAGCTACGGTTTTCTTTTTCATCTTAATTACTCCTGCTTGGTCATGATGGGAGTAATTGTGCCATTTCAATTGCGCTATGAATGTTCGCTAACGGTCAAGTCATGTTCGTTTTCGTTCACATTACTGCGAAATTCAGATGGAGAGAGGCCAAAGCGCTTGTTGAAGTTATTACTGAAACGAGAAGCAGACTGATAGCCACATTCAAAAGCAATCTGGGTTATCGGAAGAGAGGTTTGCAATAGCAGCATCAGTGCTGTGGAAAGGCGTTGTTCAATAAGTAGTTCCCGAAAGCCGGTCTGTTCGTTTTTCAGGTTACGGCGCAGGGTACTTTCGCTGATGGCAAGACGTTGGCAGATCTCAGAAATCTCCCATTTTTTTGATAAATCAGTAGCTAGAAATGCCCGTACCTTTTGGCTCCAGCTCTCCTGACTTAAGCTGTAGTTAAGTAGTCGACTATCCTCTTTTGCAAGAATAAGCAGAAGCTCCAGAAGTCTGTGATTCAAGAGATAGTCTTCAGAGTCAGAACTCAGGTAGTGTTGTAGAGCACGCAGCAGTAGATCATTGTGTTCAAATTTGAGAATTTCAGGAAATCTGTCACTTGTCGGCTGTGAGAATTCATGAATTTTACGTACTGATTCAAGATCAGACTGTTTAAAAGGGAGAACCAGGGTTCGATAGCGTCCTGTTTGGGGATCAGGTTCGTTTCTCAGGTCAAAACTGGCAGGCGAGGGCAGGGTGAGAACCTCTCCGGCATCACATACGATCTCCATGCCCTGGTTAAACATAGTCTTCCTGCCTTCAAGAATAAACAGTATACAAGGGGAATCAATTGGAACATGGCGAATACTTACCCGATTGGCACAGGCAATCAAACCATAGCTTTTAATCTCTGTATTTCCATTAGGGTTTGGTGAGTCTTCCATAAGGGAGGCCAGGATCTGTAGAAGCCTATTTGTTTTTTTGTTTTTCATGATGTTATATATGATGTCACTGCTGTCCAGTTTACTTCAACCATATTGGTTGTAACTGATTAATTGATATTGGTTTCTATTGGTGATTGAGAATTGGGATATGAAAAAGCATCAGCAGCAGAGGATCACAGCTAAAAAAACTTACAAATCATGAGTATCATAAATAGGTGGGGAGAGAAACTCCCCTCTCCCCTCGCGGGAGAGGGGCTGGGGGAGAGGGGGAGAATGAACTCCCTATTTTTCTTCAATAATCAGCAAGATAAATATGAACGATCAATGCGGTTTTATCTTTCAACCACATGAAACGCTTCGCGTACACCCTCTCCCCAACCCCTCTCCCGTAAAGGGAGAGGGGCTTTTTTAGTTGTTCTGAGAAGATTGAAAGTTAATGGGACAGCAGTGATATGATATTGGTTTTTTTATGATGGTAATACTCAATTCGAAAAGTAAGATCATTTCCTGAAAGCTGATTTTTCAGAGACTCCTTAGATATGAAGCTGTTAACTCGCAGTAATGACACAGAATACTTAAATGAGCTAAAAGCTCGTTTGGAAAGTAACGGAATACCAGCTGTTGTACAAGGTGAGAATACAGCAAGAATGATAATTCCTCGATTTGGTTTTCAACCTACCCTCTGGGTATATGTCGATGAGCAGTTTAGCGAAGCAATGCAACTGATTGATAACCCGGACTACAAGGTGAAGGCTCCAATAGATTTAGAGGCGTTTAGGAAGATTGAGCCAGATGAGAGTGAAAAAAGAGCTCAGCTGAATGCTGCACTTCTTCATCTTATGCTCTATCTGGGTGGGTTTATGTTAGTGGTGGTTGCAATTATCTGGGCTTTGCAGTGAATAAGGGTGGTAGATCGTACCTTTTTCAGCCCTTAATGGTGCGGCAGGGCCGCACCCTACGATTTTTTTACACCCTCTCAGGGGAGAGGGGCTTTGCAACTCTTTCTGGAGTAGAGTTAGTGGTCAGCAGTGACTATGCCTCTAAGGCTACAGGTTGATAACCTGCCTGCAGTGCGCCGACTTCATGCAAATAGGCTAATAGTTGATTAACAGCCTCAGCAACTGAAATTTTATCAGCATGAATATGCACTTCAGGTTTCTCCGGTATTTCATAGGGACTGTCGATACCGGTGAATTGTTTGATTTCACCCCGTTGTGCTTTTGCATAGAGCCCCTTAGGGTCACGATCCTGGCAGACCTGCAAATCAGCATCCACAAAGACTTCAACAAATTGGGCATCGGGCAGTATCTCTCGAACCACTCTACGGTCGTCTCTAAAGGGCGAGATAAAGGCTGCCAGGGTGATCAATCCGGCATCAGTCATCAGCTTTGCCACTTCACCCACCCGGCGGATGTTCTCCTGTCGATCTTGGTCACTGAACCCAAGGTCACGGCAGAGGCCGTGACGAACATTGTCGCCATCGAGTAGATAGGTGTGGTAACCCTGGCCGGTGAGGATCTGTTCCAGAGCACCCGCGATAGTCGATTTACCCGACGCACTGAGACCTGTAAACCAAATTACCAATGGGCGTTGAAACTTTTGCTCTGATCGTGTCTGCTGGTCGACCTGATGTGAGTGCCATACAATATTGCTACTCATGATTATTACTCCTTAACTAATTAAATAACTTGGATTCTTTTACTGTGACAGTCCCCGATATTCAGCAACGCTTTAAGCCGGTTACTCGTGGATACCACATTCCCGTTTCAGGCCGAAAAATCGAGTCTCTTCTTCATGCATACCCACTGCCAGGGGTTGGCTGGTGTGTACATCGCCAACGGAGGCATAGCCTTTCTCCCACAAAGGGTGGTAGGGCAAGTCATGTTTTTGCAGGTAGCGATAGACATCTCGATTGTGCCAGTCGATTATAGGGTGGACTTTGTAGCGGCCATCCTGGATACGCACCACAGGTAACGCAGAGCGACTCTGGGATTGTTGACGTCGTAATCCGGCAAACCAACTGCCAGCTTCAAGTGACTTCAAGGCAAGCTTCAGTGGTTCCACTTTATTAATGCGGTTGTAGAGATCGATACCCGCTACACCCTGCTCCCAGAGGTGACCGTAGCGGCTCTCTTGCCAGGCAGGTGATTTTTCTGCACGAAAGACTTTAAGGTTCAGCTTCAAACGATCGGTCAGTTGTTCGATAAAGCCATAGGTCTCAGGAAACAGATAACCGGTATCGACTAACACTACGGGAATATCAGGCGCAATACGGCTGACCAGGTGCAGCATCAGGGCGCCCTGAATACCGAAGCTTGAGGTCATGATGTGATTGCCTGGCAAATTGGCAATAGCCCACTCAATACGCTTTTCAGCACTCAACGCTTCAAACTGTTGATTCAGGTACTTTAGATACCCTTCGTCGAGAGGTTCATGGGAGGTGATCTGTTCAAGGTGTGTCATGATAGTCCTCCGCAGGATTGATCACTGGCTTGACCAGGCCATATCGAACGCTGAAGTCGCCAAAACCTTCATCAGTTAATTTCTTCTCAGCATAGAGATGAAACAGTTCGTCAATAATCTTGAGCAGCTCATTTTCAGTCAGGTTCTTTCTGAACAGACGATTGAGCCGTAATCCCTTGCCATCACCTCCCAGCTGCAGGTTATAGCGCCCAGGTCCCTTACCAATGAGACCGATTTCCGCCACATAGGGACGAGCGCACCCATTGGGGCAGCCTGTCATCCGCATCACAACTGCCTGCTGCTGTATGCCATAACGGGCGGCAATCTCTTCAATTCGATCCAGAAACCTTGGAAAATATCTCTCTCCCTCAGCCATTGCTTGAGGGCAGGTGGGTAGAGCGACACAAGCTAAACTTGCAAGTCTGGTTGGGGTTTGGGCGTTGCTGATCAAGCCATACTCGCGGGCAATATTTTCTATATGCTGTTTTTGACGGGCAGATACACCCGCAATAATCAGGTTCTGACTTGGTGTAATGCGAAAATCACCTTGGTGAATACCTGCGATTTCCCGCAGGCCGCTCATAAGATTGGCTTCGGGGGTATCTGCAATGCGGCCATTCTCAATATACAGGGTCAAGTGCCAACGGTTTTCACTATCCGCTACCCAACCATAGCGGTCGCCCTGGCTGGTGAATTGGACAGAATGGGAAGGCTTGAATTGTACCCCGGCACGTTGCTCTACTTCATCGATAAAGGATGCCAGGCCCATACGTTGAATGGTGTATTTGAGTCGGGCATGACGACGACTGACCCGGTCACCAAAGTCGCGCTGCACAGCAACTATCGCCTCGGCGACAGCCAGAGTTTGCTCAGGTGTGATGAATCCCAACTCATCGGCCAGGCGTGGGAATGTTGTTGGATCGTCGTGGGTTGCCCCCATGCCACCACCAGCCAGGACGTTAAAACCTGACAAGTGACCTCCCTCTGCTATGGCAACAAACCCAAGGTCGTTGGTGTAGACATCAACATCGTTATAGGGTGGAACTGCTACCGCAGTCTTGAACTTACGGGGTAGGTAGGTTTCACCATATAGAGGCTCGGACTCGCCACCGGCCACTGGTTCACCATCGAGCCAGATTTCATGATAGGCACGTGTTTTCGGCAGTAGATGTTCACTGATGCGTCTGGCCCAATCGTGGACTGTCTGGTGCAGCTCCGAGTGCTCAGGGTTGGGATTGCAGAGCACGTTGCGGTTAACATCACCGCAGCCGCCAATGGAGTCGATCATGGCTTGGTTGATACGCTTGATCAGAGGCTTCAGATTTCGTTTCAGTATGCCGTGGTACTGGAAAGTTTGACGGGTTGTCAGTCTGATAGTGCCATTCCCCAGTTCCCGACCAACAGCATCTATGGTCAGCCACTGTTGCGGTGTGCATACGCCGCCAGGAAGCCGTGCCCGTAACATGAAACTGTAGTAGGGTTCGAGAAACTGTTGCTGACGTGACTGCCGCTGATCCCTGTCATCCTGCTCATAGAATCCATGAAATTTACTGATTTGTGCATCATCCGCAGATAGTGCACCCGTTGCTTGATCCGCCATGCTCTGTTCAAGGGTGCCACGGAGATAGCGACTGTTTGCTTTGATCAGTTCATTTGGATTGACTTTGATATCCATCAGTAGACGTCTCTCTGGTAGCGTCCCTGCTCACGCAGAGATTCGATATATTCGATAGCGGACGCCTCATCTAGCCCGCCCTGATCCTGCGCAATGGCTATCAGGGAGTGGTGCACTCCCTTTTCCATCTCAAGGCTACCGCAGACATAGAGATGGGCACCCTCCTGTAACCAGTGATAGAGTTCAGCGCGCTCTTCATAGAGCCTGGCCTGAACATAAGTTCGCTCTCTCTCATCTCTTGAGAAAGCAAGGCTGATTCGATTCAGCAGACCTGATTTTCTGTAGTTGAGCCAATCTGTCTGGTAGAGAAAGTCACGGTGAAAATGGCGATTGCCAAGGACCAACCAGTTCCTACCCGTGCTGCCTAGTGCTTCACGCTCTTGGAGAAAAGCTCTATACGGCGCGATACCGGTTCCAGCGCCGACCATGATGATCGGTCTGTCTGTTGCCTGGGGGAGTTTGAAGCTGGGGTTCTTCACGACATAGACACCTAAGGGGTCACCCTCTTTAATTCGCTGGGTCAGATAACCGGAGGCACCACCCAGATGGTCACAGTTGTGACTCTTGTAACGAAGCGCAGCAACCGTTAGATGGATCTCTTCCTCGATGCTGTTCTGACTGGAGGCGATGGAGTAGAGGCGTGGTTGTTGAGTGTGTAATAGATTCACCAGGGATTGTTCATCCAGATCTGTGGGAAAGTCACTTATCAGATCGATCAATTGGCGGTTCCTAACAAATCCTCGCAGTGAGTCTTGATCTTCTGCGATGGTATTTAAATCTCTGTTATCAGCCATCGATGACCAGTTTTTTACGACACTGGGATGGAGTTGAGTGAGTTCCAGCCTATCTGTGAGGGCCTCAGTGAGTGATATATTTTGCTGCTCTAGAGTGACCTGTGCAGAGCCTTCCAAACCTGTAAGAGAGAGGATCTCCTCGATCTGAGCTGGATCGTTGCGGAAGAACAGACCTAAAGCATCACCAGGCTGGTATTGGATAACAGCAGGGTCGATCTCAAGTGCCAGATGGTGAATCTCAGTCAGAGCATCTTCAGTAGTGATACGCCGCCGCTCAAGTAGCTCAGACTGATATGGATTGTTACGGTCATGACGAACTGTAGTTGACCGCAATATCGGTATGATCTTGGCTTGATCAGATGGCAAAACTTTCTCCACTGACTGCAAAACCTCTGTCTGCCAATGCATCAGATGCTGTTGGAAATCAACATCGGCATCGATACGCTTAACCAGTGTTTTTGCATCCTGAGCTTTCAGTAGATGATCCAGCTCTTTAGCCGCTTCACAAAAATGATCGTAACTGGAGTCTCCGAGTCCGAAAATGGCATAACGAAGATTTTTGAGTTGCGCTGTTTTTTTGCTACGTAGATATTTAAACAGTTCAAAAGCACTTTCCGGGGGTTCTCCTTCACCCTGAGTGCTGATCACCACAATCAGAAGTTGCTCTTTAGCCAGATCACGGGCTCTGTAGTTTTCGGCAGAGACCAAACGTAAAGCATATCCCTGATCCTGAGCACGCACCGCCAAGGATTCAGCCACACTGCGGGCGTTACCACCTTGGGTGGCATAAAGAATGGTCAGAGCGGGAGATTCATTGGCAGCCTCATTACCCGTGGGTTGCAAGGCAACAAGTCCGGCCAGATAACCGCTTGCCCAGGCGAGTTGTTCACTATTCAAGCTTTGAATCGCCTGTTGCAGGCCTTTGAACTGCAAATCATCCAGAGGATTAGCTGGAAACCTCTCTTTGGTTCTGGCGATGACTTCCATAATGAAAACTCCAAAAATATTTACGGGTATTGGGTAGCAATATTGGAAGAGAGCTATTATCTTGTGAAGTAATATATTTTGATAAACAATCATGAAATAAGATATGGAACTGCGACAACTCACATCCCTGGTCGCCCTGGAGGCCGCCGGTTTCAACGTCACACTAGCTGCCAAGCAACTCTATCTGGTGCAGTCGGCGGTATCCCAACATCTGGCACAACTTGAACAGGAGTTGGGAACGCAACTGTTTATGCGAAAAGGTAAACGATTGATTGGATTGACTGCGGCTGGAGAGGAGGTGCTTAACTATGCTCGGCAAGCCCTCTCAATCCGTGAAAATATCCTCGCCATAGGCCGGGAGCATGTAGAGGAGGGGAGTGGTATTCTTCGAATCGGTACAACCCATACTCAGGCGCGCTATGTATTACCTTCGATAATCCGCACCTTTCGCAAGTTATTTCCCTCTGTAAATCTGCAGATTAATCAGGGAACACCCCAACAATTGGTTGAAATGGTATTGACAGACCGGGTCGATTTCTCAATCTGTACCGAAGAGCTGGGCCACCACTCAACCCTGAATGCAATACCCTGCTATCGCTGGAACCGTTCTCTCATTGCGCTGAAAGGGCATCCGGTATTGGCAGAAAAGCCCCTCTCACTGGAACGGATCTGTAACTACCCATTAATCACATACACATTTGGTTTCACCGGAGCCAACCATATGCAGACCACCTTTGCCCGTGCCGGCCTGCAACCCGATGTAGTGCTGAGCGCTGCGGATACTGATGTTATAAAAACCTATGTACGAGAGGGTATGGGAGTAGGTTTGATCGCCAGTATGGCCTATTCACCTGAACAGGACCCAGATCTGGAGATACGGGATCTGAGTCACATGCTCCCTTGGGAGACCACCTGGGTGGCATACCATAAGGATAAGTATTTACGGCGTTATCAGCAGAAGTTTATCGATCTTATGGAGCAGATGGTCTTGGAGAATGGAGAGACCAAGGGGTGAATTTCGGCCTTACATTTTTAGATTTTGTTTCACTGCTGTCCCGTTAACTTTCAATCTCCTCAGAACAACTCTAAAAGCCCCTCTCCCTTTTCGGGAGAGGGGTTGGGGAGAGGGTGTACGCGAAGCGTTTCATCTGGTTGAAAGATAAGGCCACATTGATCCGTCATCTTTATCATACTGATTGTTGATGAAATTAGGCTGTTCATTCTCCCCCTCTCCCCCGGCCCCTCTCCCGCGAGGGGAGAGGGGAGTGACTCACCCTACCGGTTTGATGCACTGATGATTTGTTTATATTTTTGCGAGACCATTCTCTAATTTCAGATACTTCATCTGCGTCTATTCCAATTGATTCTAGAAAGTCTTGATGGCCCTCTGGGGAGGTTCGTTCAAACTCAATATGCCATATTTCCATGCCTTTCTCGTCGAGTCCAGATGCTTCTAGTAGCGCCACCCAAACTTCCTTGGTGAGACTTCTTGAATACTTAGTGGAATCCGTATTCTTTAAAAGCGTCAGTATAAACTTCTGTTGTTCCCTCAACGATTGAATTTCTGAGTTTATACTGGACAGTCTGTTTTCAAGGGCCAAGTCTAAATCTGTTTCGTCATGGTTAAGAAGAGATGATATCGACTCCAAGGGTAAGCCAGCCTTTCGAAATAATGATATTCTCTCCATTTTTGAGATATCCTTTTCGGTATATAGCCTATAGTTTGCGACACTCCTCTCACTTGGGGAAAGAAGCCCAATTGAGTCGTAGTAAATGAGGGTGCTTCGAGATATCGAGAATTGATTCGCAACTTGGCCTATTGTGTAAGTTTTCATATGTAGAGCCTCGAGCCAGAAAGGGACTGACAAAGCCAGCCCCTTTTTTTACCTACTGTGCCGACCGAATTGACTTGATCTCTTCACCAGAAATTCCTAGCCATTCCAAAAAAGATTGATGCCCTTCAGGGTGACGGTTCTCGAATTCCTTGTGCCACAATGCCATTTTTTCATCATCTAGACCTATTGACTGAAATAGGGCTACCCAGCTTTCTTTGTTCATCGCTTGCCTGTTCATTTGTTTCTCCTGAATTGGTTTCTATTAACCCGGCGACTAAGTACGTTGTCTTCAGTCTGTCTTTTAAAAAATCATATTGTTAGGGGTTTCAAGCCTGAAGACAACGTACTTAGTCACCGGGTTAATAATAGGACGATTAGCACCGTCAAAAGCAATCTTGAAGTATGAAGTTATAGTCAGGTCAAGGCCTCAGATAATAATCTAACAGCTTTATTTACGAGAATCGGATGAAGCGACTGGTTATCTATCTCCGCATTCGTATTCTGGAGAAGACTCAGCCTTTGTATTAATGTTAATAAGCTTTCCGTTCTCGCTAAATTCAAAACGAAGCCCCCTTAATTGAACCGCACATTTACTGTCAACAATAATAGCATCCGGGTTTTCTCGCCTTAATAAATAAACCAGATCCTTTTTAGAATAAGCCTCTTTTGGAAATACTGCAGCCAGTCTTTGTAAGTCTTTTTCGCTGTCATGATATCCTTGAGACATGTAGGTTATAGTGACGCCTTGGTCAATTACCGCGTAGAGCAAAAACACAATCGCAACAAACGAAAGTGCTACAGACGTCAAAAACGCCCATTTCCATTTGTTATGTAGTTTATTCAGGCTCATGACTTAAGCCAGAGTAAAGTAGGCTGAGTATAACTACTAACCCACCGAGTATTATTGAATTAGAATAATATGAGTCATACTCTGAAAACATGAAGTAAAACCCCGTAAAAACCCATATCCACCATAGTATAAGCAACCATCTCTTAGTCTTGATTTTAGCTTCACAATTTGTACACTTAATTGAAGGTCTTGTGAAAGGATTAGTGAACCAAGAAAGAGTTTCTATATTCTTAGTGTCGATTAGTGAACCACAACAAGGGCATTTCAATATTTTCATCTATCGCTCTTTGATTTTTGTCACATATAATCTCTATTAACAAGAGCTCTTGTCTCGTTATAAATTTTTAGCGGTAGATCGCCAATTCTCGATCCCGACGTTCTGAGTCTGGATCTTCTTTGCATTCCACAGCATTGAGCATTCCCACATAGGTATCTGGGAAGCCAACTGATAGCAAGGCGTCCAAGTGGAATTGCCTGGTTAGTACAGCCCCCGTGAATAGAATTACATTGATGTAAAGTTTCACTCAATCAACAATGCTACCGCTTTGATTTTGAATTCTTTTTTATTTTGTCTAAAAAAAGCCATTCCCATGGAAAGTATATCGCACAAAGTATTACGCCAATGGTTTGAATAGTTCCCCATTCTTTCTCCGGCCCTGCAAAGCTATATAGAAGGCCACCTACGACTAGAATTGATAATATAAATAATAGTCGCACAAAAACATATCGACCATTGTTTCTCTTATAAATTTTTCTATACCTTAAATCCATCTACGTAATTGGTTTTTACTATGTGGTACTAAAGCCGGCGTAAAGGATCCAACGAGTATGATTTGCATGGGTGGCATCCTGTGGTGCTGAACGTTTAAGCGCAAAGGTGTGAGTGATACGAGCGTCTTTCAGGTACGACTGGTTAAGCCCTTATTTTACTTGAGCGTTCAATAATGCCTTGAACATCTAGTATGTTCATTACCCAATATGCAAGGATACCTAGAACAGGGTCAATGAATACAAGAATACCCCACCATATAGGCTTTAAATTGAGCGCAAGTGTTTCACGACCTTTAGCATTTCTAAATATTAATATGGCTAGTGCGATTGCGATTATGTAATACGCTATGTAATAACCCCATGTTAAGAAAACGAAGCTGAATACTGACTGTTTATTATTATTAACAACATCTCTACGTCCCTCATATTTTGAGTTGTCACTGGGAAATAAATTAGAGTCTTCTCCGCATAACTTTTCACACATTTCTGATTTTGTCTGATATTTTGCATCGTTATAAGCTGCAAGTGTCATATTTGTGGTTACAAGCATCACCATTAGCAATAAATATTTAACTGTACTGTTTGTCATTATTATTTCCTGGGCATAACAGCTTTATTAACGAGACCCCTTGTCTCAATGGTATGGACTCCTCCACCTTAAGTCGAAATCTCGTTAAAGTGACAGGTCGAACAAAACCAACGGAGCCCATACCATGAAAAATACTACCACAATTACTATAGACCTCGCCAAAGATGTAAGCCGAGTTTTGGCAGTGTATTAACGGAAAGTGACAAATAGTCAGCCAGATAAAACCTGGGTATAACGACGGTTCTTGAAGCCACTGTCTCGATAAGGTATCTGGCAAACGGTGTATTAAGCCGTTAAGGTCAGGGGTAGCTCCCCATAATAAAGACCGGATATACGTGAACTAAAACTATTTCGTTTTTCCTGAAAATATATTGCTGAACAGGAGCAGTCCATATACCTATACATTCGCAGCATATCGTGACAGTGGCAAACTATACTTTTTGGAGGAAAATCATGAGGCCACTCGCAAGCCACGCCTACGCGATCAGGGATTCGTTACAGGTAGCCGCTAAACAAGGGAGGATGGTGTAAGATTCCCATCCCTGAAAATGCTCCTATTTTTGATGTCTCTTGGTTGTTCACTCAGCTGTCTGCAACAACTGCTCAGCCCAGTCGGGCAGGGGATCTAGATGTTTTGTTATTTTACCTTGTTCGATCGTAAATACCCGCTGGTATGGATCATCCTGAGATGAGTTGTCATATATTCTGAGGAGATCACATAGCGGTATCGACATCCGCACATGCGAGAGCATCCTCGGCACTCGGGCAACGATTTTCTCAGCTGGCACAGAATGACCACCCTCTGAGACCCTTTCGGCCACACGTGCCTGGTTCAGGTTCGTGTCATTGAGGTGGATCAAGACCATTACAACGTAATACCCTAGGGCCTTTGCTTCGGCCACAAAATCGATTTTGGAGGGGTGAGAGTAGACCGTCTCAAAGCAAAGACTCTGGCCGGATAGCAAGAGATTTTTCCGCATCCCTTCGGCCAGCATTGCGGCATCCCGGCTACGGCCTTCCGGATCTTCCGGGTAGGCGATTTTCGCTAGATTGTCGGCATTGACAAAGGGCAAGCCCAGATCCTTTAAAAACAACTCATAAAATGTGCTCTTGCCGGCGCCATTACCACCCACCAGCATCCAAAGCTGCTTTTTCAAACTCAAGTTTCTTGCTCGGCCAGTGAAGTGAAGACCCCATTTTGAAACCTTCCGACTCTCCGATTTCCTTGTTTATCAATTTGTTCCAGACAGCCCGGATGTGTGAGGGAGGCCTGGTAGGTCGGGGTTGCCGTTGTTACCTCCTGGGCGAGGGTGCCTGAGTGACGTCGTGCCTCCACAGCTGAAAACACCGCTTTGGGATCAACCGGTTGACCTACTGCAGGCTCCACCTTGATGTGAGCAAGCCCGGCTGCTACTTCCAACAGGGTGTCAGGATTCACTTGCCGAGCGATCTTCCTGCCGAGCGATGCCCAATATTCAACCTGTTCAGCGGCGCTGCGGTGCTCCTGCTCGCCGATCAGTGCGGCGGCCTGCATCAACTCTTCCTGCAAACGTATAGGGGAGGCGGCTTTAGCCATCAGAGATTCCTCAATATAATGTCATGGATTATATTGTAGCAGATTGCTACATAAATAATAATACTCGATAGCATCGTTATTGTCGAACAGTACTAGGTTGGTGATTAGTAAGTCCGAATTATTCGGAAAATGTTTTAAAAAATTAATAGATAGCTTAGAAAACTTTCAGCTTGGGAACTGATGTTTTTGGGAAATGTGTTAGCGCTCAAAGTTATCGAGCTAAAGAGAGAAAAGCCCTTCTAGAGGAAAAATATAGGCTCAAAGATGAAGAAGATCCTGATCAATTCTGGCCCACAGATAGCTCTATTTGATAAAAGTGACGCTTACCACCAAGCTTCGTTCTCGCAATACCTTAATCAAGGCGCTTTTGTAACCCTGAAAGCAAACTATTTGATCACTGTTTTATATATAAGATTAGGCTTTCATCTGTTGTGCAATATTGGAGATGTCCATTGGTTTCGACAGGTAGTGACCTTGGACATAGTTCACATTTGATGCCATAAGAAATTCCAGTATCTCCGCGTTTTCAACATATTCAGCTATGGTCTCTTTGCCCAAGGAGTGTGCAATGTCGTTTATGGAGGTGACAATCGCCTGATCACTGGGGTCTGAGGCAACACCCCTGACAAATAGACCATCGATTTTAACAAAATCAACAGGCAGATTCTTTAAGTGAGAAAATGAAGAGAAGCCACTGCCAAAATCGTCGAGGGCAAAGCGACAACCCAAAACACTCAATCTTGTAATCAGCTCATTAGCGGAAATTAAATTTGTCACTGCTGAGGTTTCTGTAATCTCAAAGATGACTTTTGTTGTGTCTACTTCAGAATTGATAACCAGCTCTTCAATATCATCGATCAAGCTTTTGTTGGCAATGGTTTGACCAGATAGATTGATAGTGAACATGCCGCTGTAACCCTCTTGCTGCAGCAGCGAGAGCTTTTTCAAAGCGGCATTGATGACCCAATAGTCGATTTTATCCATCATGTCGAAACGTTCTGCAGTTGGCAGGAATGCACCGGGAAAGACTATCCCCCATACGGGATCATCCATGCGTAGTAATACTTCATTGATCTGCTGATCTTCTGGGATTAAACCTGTAAGCTCGTTATAAATTGGACCTTCAGACTCGGACATTAATGAGGGCGGGATACAATGTGAAGGAGTGATAGGCTGAATATGTAGAATCAGATTATCTTTTAACAGGGCATTGTGCAGTCTTGAAGACCAGCCCAGATCTAAATCCATCGTCTTTTTACTATCATTCTCTGGGAAGAATAGATGGGTTCTGTTTCGCCCTTCATTTTTTGCCAGGTGGCAGGCGATATCTGCATTTGCAAGTATTTCACTTGCTGACTCTGAATCTTTGTCTATCAGTGCGATACCAATTGAGCCATTGACCTTATATTGTTTACCATTGTAGATAAACATGTAGTGATCAAGCATTAAGCGATATTCATCGGCTACTTGAAGTACGCTCTCTCTATTTACATTCCGTAATATTATTGCGAATTCATCTCCACCTAATCGAGCCAGTAAATCGGTTTTTCTCAGGCGTTGTTTCATCTGTTGTGAAATTTCAATCAATAACCTGTCACCTGCGGCGTGACCTGCAGTGTCATTAATATATTTAAAACGGTCTAGATCGATATAGAGCAGGGCACTGGTCTCACTGCTTCTTTTAAGGCGATCTGCTTCATTTGTCAGGTGTTCTTCGAAAAGGCGCCGATTCGTGAGCTTTGTCAAAGCATCGTGATTTGCTTGCCAGCGTAACTCCTGTTCAAGTGCTTTGCGTTCCGAGATGTCACGGAATGCAACAACTGAGCCCTCACATCTGCCTTCAATTGTCAGCGGATGAATTGTGCACTCCACAGGAATTGGTTTTGCTGATTTATGCCAGAAGACTGTCTCATGTCCTACTATTGGCACTCCATTCGAGTAGCTTTGCTGCAGTAAACAGCTGCTATCTTTTTTTAGGTTTCCCTCAGCATCTGAGTAGTGAAATAGTTCCATTGCTGACTTGCCAATCAGTCGATCCGCTGCTTCATAGCCAAGTATTTCTCTGCAAATTGGATTAACAAACGATATATATCCTTCTGAATCCACGCCATAGACCCCTTCTCCAACTGACCGAAGAATGCCATCAAGTCGTTGACGCTCTTTTTCAGTCGATTTTTGAGTGCGGATATGTCTGCTCATGGCATCTATACGGGTTAGGAACAGATCATCGCTCTCGTTCTTGAACATGCATTCAACAGCGCCAGCTTCGAGAGACTGTTTTATCGCGCTATCCTGATAAGTGCCGGTCAGTAGAGCTGTTGTAATGGTTGAAGTCGTTTCGTGCTCTCTCAGTTTTTGGCAGAGAAGGTCCCCAGTACCATCGGGCATAAAGTAGTCAATTATTGCTATATCGAATGGTGACTCCAGAGCTTTTTTCATACCATCGGATACCGAATCAGCTGTTTCAGCATGGTATCCGTTACTCATCAGCAAACGACGATATTTCACCCTTACGGTTGTCGAGTCATCGACAATTAGTACTCGTATCGGTTGAACGACAGGCTTGGTAACCCCCTGCTTGTTTTCTCTTTCACTCAAATTAGCTAGCAGAACAGAGAGGGTGTCTGTGGTTTTTCGATACTCTTCCCAAAGTAGGAATGCCGAATTTGCTCTTTTGTTCGAACGGGAGATGATTTGACTCTCGGCTTCGTGGGCAAATGTAAGCAGAGGCAAAGCGGTATAGGTGGGATTTTCCAAAGATGAAAAGAGCTGTTCAGCGCCAGGAACAGTATGACCTGACCAGCCCAATACTATGGCATCAAATGCATCAGCGTGATCTGAGCCTGCTTTAAGGCGCTTACTTGCTGTTAAGTAGTCGTGGTCAACTTCAACTTCGAAGCCACCTTTGATCAAGTGATTTTTCTCAATCAGCCGAATCGTGGCAGAGTGCTCGATCAATAGAACTCTAGGCAAAACTTCATCCCCAACCTGGCAGCTGTCCAGAAAAAACCAGAGCAAAAACCTTGCCCGTTGTATTGATAACGGAAGCGGAGTGAAAAACTTTAAATTATGCTCTAAATTCTTTAAAAACGACTAAAAAGGTGTATATATCAGAGGACTGAGAGCAACTGATCATAACTTGATACTACCTTGGTGTATTCAAAATCCTGCAACCGCTTGACGTTTTCCAGATCTACTCGTCTTGGGTAGACAGGCACAATACCGCCAGGGGCCTCGGTCTCCATTTCCGGTTCTGTGTCACATGCGAAGACAATGCTTGGTATGCGACACTTTCCTGCTTGGGCATAGATATTGGTTACCAGGGTGTCTGCAATGCCCCAAACCATTTTTGCCACCGTATTTGATGTGGCCGGCGCAATGATAAGGCGACTATAGCGTCCCTGATAGAATAGGCCTACCGGAGAGGCACTTGCTGTGGTATCACGGAAACAGGTAAAACGATCCCGTAATGATGGCATATCTATGTCATACATAGGGAGTACCTCAGCTGCTGCCTTGCTTAAAAACAGATCCACCTCTGGTCGCTGTTTGGCCAATTCCAGGCACTCTTTGAGGTAGTGTCCTGAGCCAGTTATCGCCCAGGCTTCACGTGGCTTATCATACTTAGCCATACTCTTTTCCGTTTAATGATTGTGTTGCTTTATACGAAGTTTGATTGATATCTGAGAGCGTTAAATATCATCTGCCTTGAAAACTTACCAGCATATTTGTACGCAATAAAAGGGCCAACTATCTGAAGGGGGGATTATGCCATATTGCAACGAGTAGATGGGCGTTGATTCGACTAAAGCCTAGTCAGCAGAAACTGCTGACTAGGGCCTGTTAACATTAAAATTCAATTCTTAGTCAGCTTCAATCTCTAGCGAGGCGGTGTAATACCAAAACGTTTCATGCGTCGATAGAGTGTATTACGACTAAGATCGAGTTTTTTTGCAACTCTGCTGATATTCCAGTGCATCTCTTCGAGTTCGCCCAAAAGGGCATCTCGTTCAGCTATGGCCAGTGCATTGAGGTTGTTTTCAGAACCTTCCGGTAATTCGTCACAAAAGACTGTTTCACGAATATCATCCGGTAAATCATGTACTGTAATTGTATTCTTTTCACACAAAGCAGTGACAGTGCGAAGCACATTTCGAAGTTGCCGGATGTTGCCAGGCCAGCGAAAGCTGTCAAGTATTTTCAGTGCTTCACTATCCCAGGTTAACTCCTCATCATCGAGTGCTTCCAACTGAGCAATACTTTTAATCAACTCAACCCTGTCTGAACGCTCTCTTAAGGCAGGCATTGTTAATGAAACACCATGAAGTCGGTAGTAGAGATCTTCACGAAAATTACCATCCTCTACCAGGCCTTGAATATCATGGTGAGTTGCACTGATCAGCTTAATTGAAACCTTGACCGGTTTTTCTCCACCAAGCGGTGTAACTTCTCGTTCTTCCAGCACTCTGAGCAGACGTGCCTGTAGATGCAGCGGCATGTCACCAATCTCATCCAGGAACAGCGTGCCCCCATCAGCCTGTAGAATCTTACCTCTACTGCCTTCACGGCTGGCACCGGTAAAAGCACCAGGTCGATATCCGAATAGTTCACTCTCGATCAAACTTTCAGGTAAGGAGGCGCAGTTGACTGCTATGAATGCTTTATCATGGCGTGAACTGGCCATATGTAGAGCCTGTGCGAACATCTCTTTACCCGTGCCGGTCTCGCCAAACAGCATGCAGGGAATATCCCGGTCGATCAGCTTTATAGCAGTTTTTATGTTGCGCGCCATACGGGGTTCGTTAAAGTGCAAAGCATCGAGGGAGTCTGAAGAGCCTGGATTGTTTGTACTTCTACTCGGTACACTCGTCTTTGATTCCCAGGGCGGTGTTGCACTGGTGCGACAACTGTTTTCAGGTAGTCGAAGCGTTGCAAAAAAACGTTTTCCATGTTGCGTTTCCCGAATAGGGAAGGCGTTGGAATTGGCATGCTTTAGCAGGGAGGTGAGTGAGGTTGTAAACTGCTGATGTATATGACGGCCAACAATCTGTTGAGGTGATTCCAGGTTTAGCTGAAACATTGCACTACGATTAATCGCCACTATTTTCCCATCTTCATCAAAGGCAATGGCACCTTCACCCAAGGTGCTGATGAATTCCGAGCGTGAATGGAAACGAAGCACAAAGGATTGCTTCATGGCGCAGAAAAAGACTCGGTTCTCAATCACCTGTGCAGACATATTGAGCAGCACCATGGTGTGCTGCTGAGCCATTTTTGACTCACTCGATGCATCGAGAACTGCCAGTATCTCTCCATGAGGATCGAAGATTGGTGCCGCAGCACAGGTCAGGCTGGCATTGCGGGAGAAAAAATGGGATTGTTTATGTATTACAAGCGGCTTTTTCTCAACCAGGCAGGTACCCATACCGTTGGTACCCTGAACTGATTCACTCCATACTGCTCCAAGTTGCATGCCAGCATGGGCGGCGGCATCAGTAAATTGAGGATCACCGATAAAGTTTAAAAGGATGCCCTCTTTATCTGTCAACATAATGGCATGACCAGAGCCAGCCAGTTGCTGATAGAGATCGGTCATCTCCACACGTGCAATATTCAACATCCGTTTGTATTGCTGCAGACGCTCACGTAGATCTTGTCTGTCAATGATTACAGGATCAGGAGATGCGCCAGGATCGAGACCATGCTCGTCCCGGCAGCGGTGCCAGGAGCGGAGTGTCAGGTCGTCAATTTCAGGAGATTGAACCAAGTGGTTACCACTCAAAGCGGCAAGCACAAGATCCTCATGGTTGGATTTGTCCGGTTGGAGGATAGCACTAGCCAAAATTATCTCCTAAGGTCATATCAAGCCGGTGTGCTGATCGATCCTTAATCAAGTACATTGTGTATTTATAGGTTAAATATTTCATATTTATTATCACACCAATTCTAAGACAAGTTCGGCCAATTGACAAATCGCATTCCAATAAGAATATTAGTGTAACCCTATGTTCAAGAATGATTTTTCATCCCCTCTAATTATGGGGATTCTAAATCTCACTCCCGACAGCTTTTCTGATGGTGGGCGCTATGAGAGTAGTAATGCAGTATCTCGTGGATTAGAAATGGTGGCTGAGGGGGCCGATATCATTGACATTGGTGGAGAATCGTCCAGACCAGGTGCCTTGAAAATCAGTGCAACAGAGCAGATTAATCGGGTACTCGACACCATAGTGGAACTGCGTGAACGCCTGCCTGCAGGATTTCCCATCAGTATCGATACAACCCTGAGTGAGGTTGCAGATATTGCGATTGAGCATGGTGCAAGCATGATTAATGATATTTCAGCTGGGCGAGATGATCCTGAAATACTATCCCTTGCTGCTTCAAATGGTGTACCTATCGTATTGATGCATATGCAGGGCTCTCCAGCTACCATGCAGAATGCGCCTGTCTACAAAGATGTTGTTTCAGAGGTAAAAGCATTTTTTGAGAAACGTATAGAGGCGGCACTTACTGCTGGAGTGGATCCAAATTCGCTATTACTGGATCCTGGTATTGGATTTGGCAAACGCAAAAGAGACAATTTAAAACTCTTATCCGAGTTGCAGCAGTTTGCTGAGTTGGGTTATCCCCTGATGCTAGGGGTTAGCCGCAAAGGCTTTATGGGTTCTGTGTGTGAAGTGAGTGATCCCACCCAGTTGATACCTGCAACCTGTGCATGCACAGCTTTAGGCGTGATGGCTGGAGTAAAAGTTTTCCGGGTTCATGATGTCTTACAGAATCGTCAAGCGGCAGATGTGACCTGGGCTATTCGTCAAGGGGTTTAGATAACTATTTGTGTGCGACTGGTTTCGTCACTCACCAAATCTAGGGTAAATTTCAGACAAAAAAAATGCCCTTCATGACTTGGGGAAAGTCATGAGGTGGGCATTAAGGGTGGAGGAACTGAAAAAGTTCTATTTAGATCTATAGGCAGATTTTCTACCTATGGCCTAGAAAGACATAAATGCACCGACGTTGAAGCTGTTCGATTCATCTGAGCCTGCAGACAATTCACTCTCCAGTGAAGAGAACTCTGCAAGCAGTGTCAGGTTTGCAGTCAGTGAGTGGTAAGCACCCACGGTGATCCGGGTGTTTTCGACTTCAACCAATTTGTCACTTTCGCTGAATGAATAGTTGAGGCCCAGTTTGGTTTTGTTGAGTTTGTAGGTGCCTTGGAGCATGTAGCCCTGTGACTCTTCAGGTGTTCCATCTGCTGCATCGAAACCAGGCAGGACGAGACCACCAAGTGCCAGGGTGCTCATACCTTCGCCGCTGAAGAAAGAAGCGGCTACACCGATATCGCCGACATCGACTTTACCAAACAGGTCGAAACCGGTGATCGATTCAGAGGTTCCGGCATCAGTAACGATGTCCTGGGTTAAAAAGGTTGCTGATACACTGCCTGGAACTGAGCCTTTCCAGCCATAAGCAACTTTACCGTGGATGCCTGGATTGCTGCCGCTCTCGCCACCATTGCCATCCATTGGCTGGAATATACCAATTGTGCCTGTCAATCCATTCATGGAGGGGGTTGTGTAGTTGATTTGGGTGAGGCGATCGACATAGACATAGCCGAAACCAAGACCACCCAGTGTTGTATGGCCTGGCTCGGAAGGTGTAAAGCCTGCGCCAATACCGATCAAAGACATGTCAGCGATGATTGCATCAAAACCAAACAGCCCGAAGTCACGGCCGAACTTAAAACTACCCATACCTTCGTTACCAAAGGTTAGAAATATCTGACGGGCATCGACAGTAGAGAATCCCAAAGCCTCGTTACTGTTGGTGCCATAGTAAACGCCGATAGTGGCGTTTAGGTCATAGCCATCCTGATTGGTGCCTGCACTAAAAACCATAGCTGCGGGCAATAGACCATTCTGAACGGAAGAAACGTCGTCTGGATTACCATCTTCATCTACTGAACCAGCACATTGAAGACTGGTCAAAGTAGTTCCACCACTCTGAAGATCACCTGAATCACAGGTTGTATAAACATAGTGTGCGTTAACGTTGCCTGAGAGACCCAGTTTCCAGTCACCTGCATCCCAGGAAACTGCGTGGGTAGACATTGAGAGTGCTGTTAGTGCTGTACTGGTCAGTATTAGTGATATTTTCTTACTGGTCACGTTCTCTTCTCCGGATTTGTTGGTGATTTACAACGCCACATACAGCTTTCTTTTCTGGCGTAACTGATACCGAAGGCAGAATACGGGCCAATATATAAAAAAATATCATAAGCCATTGAATTAACATGAAATAAACTTTGTTTTTAAATGTGAGAGAGTCACCTCGCCAACTGCAGCTGTTACTAAGCTGAAAAACTGTAACAGAAATGCCACACCGTCCTTTTTCTGTCTCAAAATGATCATTTCTTATTCGTCTCCCTGACCAGGCATTAGACGAATGGCGCAGAATTTGAATTCGGGTATTTTTGCAGACGGATCCAAAGCTTCATTGGTCAGAAGATTGGCCGCAGCCTCGTGGTAACAGAAGGGCAGAAAGACCTGTCCGTGAGAAACCCCAGTATCGGCGCGGGCAAACGCGGTAACAACGCCGCGCCTGGATTGTAATTTGATAGGATCGCCTGGCTCGATCTTAATACGGGCCAGTTCTTCCGGGTGGACACTTGCTACTGGAATTGGCTCAATCTTGTCTAACATCTCAGCGCGTCTGGTCATTGCTCCTGTGTGCCAGTGTTCCAATTGACGGCCGGTGATCAGCACCCAAGGATACTCGTGGTCAGGCAGTTCATCCGCATTGGTAAATGGTGCCGGGGTAAAGCTGGCTCTACCCGTTGGAGTTGGAAATTCATCTATGAAGATCACAGGCTGTCCTGGATCGCTCTCATCTGCACAGGGGTAGGTTATGGCTCCGGCTTGTTCCAGGCGCTCCCATGAGATCCCGGCAATGCTCGGCATTGCCTGACGCATTTCATCAAACACCTGCTTGGGGTGGTTGTAGTGCCAATCGAGTCCCAGATGATTTGCCATCTGCTGAATGATCTCAAGATCTTGTCGGGCCTCTCCTGGTGGATCAATGGCTTGACGGCCGAGCTGAACTCTCCGGTCAGTGTTAGTGAAGCTTCCGTTTTTTTCAGCGAAGGCTGAGGCAGGAAGGATGACATCCGCATACCAGGCAGTCTCAGTCATAAAGATATCCTGCACCACCAGGTGCTTCAGGCTGGAAAGTGCTTTACGTGCATGATTCAGATTTGGATCAGACATGGCTGGATTCTCACCCATGATGTACATGCCCTCTATCTTGCCATCACTGATTGCATGCATGATCTCGACCACGGTTAAACCGGGGTTTGGATCAAGCTCTGTCTCCCACAGTGCTTCGAACTTAGCGCGAATCTGGGGATTATCGACTCGCTGATAGTCTGGAAATACCATCGGAATAAGCCCCACATCAGAGGCGCCCTGGACGTTGTTCTGACCACGTAGTGGGTGGAGTCCGGTGCCAGGTCTGCCGATCTGGCCAGTCATCAGCGCCAGGGAGATCAGTGCACGTGAATTGTCGGTGCCATGTATATGTTGTGAGACACCCATTCCCCAAAAAATAATCGAGGCCTTGGATTTGGCATAGACACGCGCAACTTTGCGTATTGTGGCGGCGTCGATGCCGCAAATAGGTGCCATAGCTTCTGGGGTGAAGGGGCGAAGGTGTTGCTCCAGCTTTTTAAATCCACTGGTGCGTTGCTCAATAAAAGCGCTATCCACCAAGCCTTGTTCAATGACGGCATTCATGATGGCATTCAGCAACGCTACATCAGTGTCAGGTTTGAACTGCAGGAAATGTGTTGCATGGTTTGCAATCGTGGTACGTCGCGGATCCATCACGATGAGTGTCTTGCCCGCGTTAACCTCATTCTTGATGAAGGTGGCGGCCACAGGATGGTTATCAGTGGTGTTGGAACCGATAATGAGGATAACCTCAGCCTTATCTACATCTGCAATTGGATTTGATACTGCACCTGATCCAATCATCTCCAGTAGTGCCACAACCGATGAAGCGTGACAGAGACGGGTACAGTGATCAACGTTGTTGCTGCCAAAGCCTGTGCGAACCAGCTTTTGGAAAAGATAGGCTTCTTCGTTCGAACCCTTGGCCGACCCAAAGCCGGCCAATGCTAAGGGACCACTATTGCTGCGTATCTCGCTGAGGCCTTCAGCAGCCACTGCCAGGGCTTCTTCCCAGCTTGCTTCACGAAAATCTGAGAATGGGTTGTTGTGATCGGGTCCGAGTTCTGCCTGTTTGGGGGCATCAGCACGTCGGATCAGTGGTTTCGTCAGTCGATGCTTATGGTGTACATAATCAAATCCATAACGGCCTTTAACGCAAAGGCGACTGTTATTTGCCGGGCCATCTCTTCCTGTGACATAACGAATACGATTATCACTGACATGAAAAGTGAGTTGGCAGCCGACACCACAATAGGGACAGACAGAATCGACCTGTTTTTCAGTCTCTTCCAAACCCCTATTCTCAGATGGCATCAGTGCACCTGTAGGGCAGGCCTGTACACATTCACCACAAGCGACACAGCTGCTATTACCCAATAGTTCGTCAGTGTCGAAGACTATCGATGAAACTGCTCCTCGCATCGCATAGCCAATCACATTGTTAACCTGGGTTTCACGGCAGGCACGCAGGCAGCGTGTGCACTGAATACAGGCATCAAGATTGACGCTTATGGCAGGGTGTGAGCTGTCACTTACAGGTTGCTGGCGCGCTGGGAAGCGGGGTTTGCCAACTTCCATCTTTTTAGACCAATGGTCTAGCTCATTTTGGTGAGTATATTGGGATTCAACCATGTCGGATTGCAGCAATTCCAACACCAGTTGTTGCGACTTGCGGGGACGCTCCCCTTGACTGTTCACCACCATACCCTCACTGGGTGTGCGGCAACAGGAAGCAGCGAGGGTGCGTTCACCCTCAATCTCAACAACACAGGCACGGCAGTTGCCATCGGCCCTTAATCCTTCCTTGTAGCAGAGATGGGGGATCTCCACACCAGCGCGTTTAGCAGCCTGCAACACGCTCTCTCCAGGTGTTGCACTCAGGAGGATGCCATCAAGGGTAAAGTTGATCGCTTGAGCTGTTGATTCGGAGTTATTCGCCATGATCCAACTCCTGGGGGAAATATTTCAATATGCTCAGCATAGGGTTGGGGGCGGCCTGACCCAGACCACAGATAGATGCATCGATCATGACTGTTGAGAGCTCTTCGAGTAGCGCCGGATCCCATTGCTTCTGCGCCATCAGGGCAGCTGCTTTTTCAGTGCCGACCCGACAGGGGGTGCATTGACCACAGGATTCATGAGCGAAGAAGCGCATTGCATTCAGCGCTGCATCGCGGGCGCTGTCGTGTTGCGACAATACGATAATTGCAGCTGATCCGATGAAACAGCCGTAGGCTTGCAGAGTGTCAAAATCGAGTGGTATATCCGCCAGTGATTCAGGTAGGATTCCACCGGAGGCGCCTCCGGGAAAGTAGGCGTAGAGTTCATGACCTTCTTGCATGCCACCACAATATTCATCAATCAGTTCCCGCATGGTAATGCCAGCGGGGGCCAGATGGACGCCAGGTTTATTGACTCGGCCGCTGACGGAGAAACTGCGTAACCCATGCCGGCCATTTCGTCCCTGAGCGGTAAACCACTCAGCGCCACGCTCAATCAACTCCCGGACCCAGTAGAGGGTCTCCATGTTGTGTTCCAAAGTGGGACGACCAAAAAGCCCGACCTGGGCAACGTAGGGGGGGCGTTGGCGAGGCATGCCGCGTTTACCCTCGATGGATTCAATCATCGCGGACTCTTCACCACAGATGTAGGCACCGGCTCCCCGGCGCATATGTATCGGTGGCAGTGGACAGGGAGGATCAGACTGCAGGGCAGAGATCTCCTTTTCCAGCATCATACGAATTCCTGCATATTCATCCCGAAGATAGATGTAGATTTCGCTGATACCCACTACCTGGGCAGCGATCAGTGTACCTTCGAGGAATCGATGAGGGTCTCGTTCAAGATAGTAGCGATCCTTCAGGGTGCCAGGTTCGCCTTCGTCAATATTAACGGCTAAAAGACGGGGCGATGGTTGATCTTTCAGGATCCGCCACTTACGACCAGCAGGGAAACCAGCCCCCCCCAGCCCCCTGAGGTTTGAGCCTTCCAGGCACTGAATAACTTGTTCAGCAGACAGCTTCCCTGATTGATCACTCTCACTTTTGTCATTCAAAATCTGCTGCAGCAGGTTATAGCCGCCACCAGCACGATAGTCGCTATAGCTAAGATAGTCAGGCAATTCAGCTTCTATATCACCAGCGTCAATCAGTTGCTGAACTTTTACTGCATTTGCTTGGGAGAGAGGCCGTTTCCCAACCACAGCGACAGGCGCTTCCTGACAACGACCGACACAGGGCACTCGCTGAACCCTGACGCCACTACCCAGTCCTGCCTGTAATTCGGCAAATAGATTTTCAGCGCCCGACAAACTACAGGATATGGAATCACACACACGCACAGTCAAGGGGGGAGGGGGAGATTGGCCCTCTTTGACCAGATCAAAGTGGTGATAGAAGCTCGCTACCTCATATACTTCTGCACTGGAGAGATTCATCTCACTGGCGAGGGCAGAAAGATGTTCTACGGAGATATATCCCAGATGATCTTGAATTCTGTGAAGTGATTCTATGAGCAGGTCAGGGCGTCGTGGAATCCCATCAAGTAGCTCGCGGACTAATTTGAGGGTGGTTTGATCTACACTACGTCCCTTGCGTTGTCCCAGTCGTCTTTTTTGTGGTTTAGCTGAGGGTGACAAAAGAATATCTCATGAGCTGATTGGTTAAAATATCGTTCATAACTAAACTGCAATTCATGTGCCATATAGAGTGACAGGGTGTAATTGAGTAGCCTCATAAGGCTAGTGCTCCACTTTTCTGGCACATTGAACTGTAGCTGTCACTTCAGCAAGACAATCTTCGATGAATCTTTTGATAGAGGAAAAACCTCTATTTTTGTAGATCTTTGTAGCGATGGACCGCAAAGGTATCGAATATTAGATCAAGTTTGAGCTGATCTCATTATGACTCTGTGGGCAGTCTGTCAGATTGATAGAAGCTCTTGAAAAGGGTTTTGATCTCTAAATATCTTTTTCCAATTTCCTCTTCATTGGTACGCTTGTCCCTTGCTAAGTCGACAAGTGATTCTCCGATCACTTTTGCCGGTGAGGATGAGAGATAAAGAATTCTATCTGCAAGCATGGTTGCTTCATGCAGATCATGAGTAACAAACACCACTGTAGTACAACGTATAGCCAGTATATCGAGCAGAAGTTGCCTGAGCTGAAAGGCTGTTGGACCATCCAGGGAGACGAAAGGCTCGTCCATAATCAGTAGAGAGGGTTCCACTACAAAGGCTCTGGCAAGTGCTGCTCTACGTTGCATGCCGATCGAAAGCTGGCCAGGGTGATAATCGCTGAATGCTGACAGACCAGTTGCTTCCAGCAACTCATCAACCTGCTGTTTTTTTTCAGCAGGATTATCCAGCACCAGGGTAATATTGTCACGTAAGTTGAGCCAGGGTAGAAGTCTCGGGTTTTGAAATACATAACCCAGGTTAGCTGAAGAATTGCTGTGTTTATCAAGCCATGTAATGTTGCCTTCAAAGGTTTTATCAAGGCCAGATAAAATCTGTAAAAGGGTACTTTTTCCACAGCCGGAAGGACCAACAAGAGCCAGGAATTCTCCCTCTTTCACCTTGATCCTGATGTTATCCAATACCAGAAGCTCACGCTCTGGATTGTGCTGAATATAACTTTTTCGTTGTATATCGATATCTAACATAGGTCTATCCGCGCCAGCGGTTTATTCTCCGCTCTAGAGGTTGCAGTAAACCATACTCAATGAACAGCATAATCATGATGAATGAGAGACTGTAAGCTAATATGCCACTGACATCGAAGAGCTGGAAATAGAGATGCAATTGGAAACCTACGCCATCACTACGCCCCAGCAGTTCGACCACCAGCACTATTTTCCAAATCAATGCAATGCCTGAACGTGCAGCGACTGCAAAGAAAGGGAGTAGCTGGGGCAGGGTTATGTATAGCAGAGTTTTTCGTCTGCCTATATTAAAGCTGCGCGCCATTTCATGGTACTCTTCATCCAGAGTACGAGCACCTTCACGCATGGTCACCACAACATTGGGAATTTTGTTAACTGCAATCGCAAAGATTGCCGTTAGCTCAGCCAAACCAAACCAAACATAAGCAAGAATTATGATTACCAGTGCCGGTATATTGAGGAAAACGATTAACCAGGGGTCGAGAAATTGATCGGTCATGCGCGATCGGCCCATGATGATTCCGATAATACTTCCTACCAGCATCGCAATGACAAATGAAATCAGAACACGTATCAGGGTAGCACTCAAGTGAAACCAAAGTTGTCCACTCTGCATCTCCTGCCAGATAACCTCAACGACACTACTGGGCGGAGGTAGCATACTGTTCTGCCACATTAGAGCAGTGATATGCCATATCAGTAGTAGCAACAGTATGGAAGAGAAACGACGGACATATACAGGAATATTCAAGGATACTACTCTTAATCAGTTATGTTCGGCCAGAATGTTCCCGGTGCAAGCTGAGTTGTATTGCCTACAAGTTTTTTACCACCCAATTTAAAGAGGATATCAAACAACTGTTTGGCATCTTTAAGCTCTTGTTCACTCCAACGGCTTGGGATACCCGCTCGAAAACCATCTCTTAATGCAATAAAAGTGGCATTATCCGGTGCTTTCATCAAGGGACGCAGTAATTCCCACTCCTGATCAGATTTTTGCATGATCTGTTTGGCTTTATCTGTAGCGCGGATAAAACCTTCGATAATTTGATGATTTTCCTTCGCCCATAGTTCGTCAAATACATAACCAACGAAAGGGACACGGCTATTGATGCCTAAGCCATGCGTAACTTGCTCTACACCTATAATCTGCTGCATGCCTAATGCTTCCAGGCGTGCTATATATGGCCAGAAATTGAGTACAGCATCGATACGTCCCTGTTTTAATTGCTGATTTAGAAGAGGGGGTGCGGCAAATACCGGTGTCAGAGTTTTACTTAATTCAATATTGGAATCCTGGAGTGCAAGCGCCTGCAGCAGTAGCCAACTTTTATCCAGAGGTCCACCAGCGATACCAAGCTTTTTACCCTGCAGATCATTGATTGATTTGATGTCAGACCCTTGGGGAACCACAAGGGCACCAAGCGCTGTGGAGTAGGGTACGAAGGTATAGGGTTTGCCACTGTTTCTTTGTCTGGAGACCCAGATCCAGTCACTGACAGAAACATCAACAGATCCAGCCTGCAGTGCCACCATAGTCGCCTGCTTTCCTGCCATTTTGGTGACTTCAAGTGTAAACCCCTGCTCCTGGTCAAGGCCATGTCTCTTGATTACATCGAGTTCCCAATTGGCAGTACCAAACTGCAAAACAGCCATCTTTAGCGTGTTGGCCGAAAATGTGCATGTACTGTAGAGCAATAGAGTTACAACAAAGAAAAGATTTCGTAATGCAATGAAAGTGAAACAGGTATTTTTAATGGCCCATAGGAAATATGCTGTCATCTCTCCTCCAGCAGTTATTGATTCTGTTTTTTTATCTATGTATCGATTCAGGATGAGACAGTATGCTGAATAATCTTCATCAATTTATTTCTAATTATTTTCGCAAAATATATGCCAATGAGTACAGGATATTTTCTACTTTAATATTTCAGAAGATTAGCAAGAGGCAGAATAGGTTCCGATTCCACACTACTCTAATCTTCACAACCAGCGTACTGCTTTTGCTTGTGCCGATCTACGCGGCAGCTGCTGGGGAGTTAAAAGAAATAGCACCAGGCATATACATCAGGCCAGGCTTGCATGAGGATTTTTCCAAGTCGAACCAAGGTCATATTGCCAACATCGGTTTTATTGTAGGTAATGATCGTGTAGCTGTAATTGATACTGGAAGTAATATTCAGGAGGGGATGGCACTTAGGCAGATGATTCGCGAAATTACTGATCTACCGATTGAGTATGTGATATTGAGCCATATGCACCCGGATCATAGCTTGGGAGCGGCTGCATTCCGCCAGGATAACCCGAAATTTATTGGACATGCTCAGCTTGGAGATGCACTAGCCAGGCGTCAGTCAGTCTATCTGAACAATATGACACAAATTTTAGGCTCTGCATCTGAGGGCACTGAAATGGTGTTTCCTGATCAAACGGTGACTGTCGATCAACGACTAAGTTTGGATCTTGGCGGACGTTTGCTTCATTTAACAGCTTATCCTACTGCTCACACTAATAATGATATCAGCATCTATGACAGTAAAACGGCAACCTTGTGGCTTTCTGATCTGCTGTTTATTGATCGTATACCCGTGGTTGATGGCAGTATTCTAGGGTGGATGAAGGTCACTAATGGTCTTATAAATGCTAACTGTTTCAACAATTCAGCAAAGACAGAAGATGATCATAAAGCCAGGGATAGTCTGAACTGTGATGCCATAGCGAGAGTTGTACCTGGTCACGGACCAGTCGTAACTCAATGGAAAACTGCACTGCTCAATCAACGACGTTACCTAGAGAATATAGCGAATGAAATTAGAGAGATCATAAAACAGGGAGGGACGATTACACAGGCTGTAGAGCAGGTTGGTTTGAATGAGCGTTCCAACTGGTTGTTATTTAAAACATATCATGGCAGGAATGTGACAGCTGCATTTGCAGAATTAGAGTGGGAGTAGAGAGGGGGTGATAAAAAGTGAGGGTTAGAAATGTCCTGTTTTTTTGTGTGGTTGAAGCTGGAATTCAGGAATCATAATTGGTAAACAGTTAGGAGGTCGAAACACCTCAATCGGTTGTCCAGGTTTTGCCTGGAACACTTTCATTAGATTTGGATCTAATTCCTACTACGTGACGAATAGCAGGTTCCAGTCACTCTGTTTCTCATAAAGAGGATTTTTACTATGATAGTTGTCCCAACAATGGAACACAAAGGCTGGGTATGGAACACCTGCATTCTCTTCACAATAGTAATATTGATCAGTTTTATACTACCTGCCAAGGTAGAGGCCACAGAAGATGGTGCCCGATGGTTTCAGATAAAAAGTTCCCTGATAGGGGATAGATATATCCAGGATGGAACAGAAGTTCTTGCGCTTGAAACGCCAAAAAGGGCTATGGATGCTGCAATTGTACCTATTTCGATTGAATCCAAGTTTGAGCAGACGCCGGAACGCTATATCAAGAAGCTTTATATTATAATTGACAACAATCCTTCTCCCGTGGCTGCGGTTTTCAAATTTCCTGGAAATCATAGTTGGAAAACACTATCCACCCGGGTACGTATCAATGCCTATACTGATCTTCGAGCTATCGCAGAGGTTAGCGATGGCAATATCTATATGGTGAATAATTATGTGAAGGCATCCGGAGGGTGCTCTGCACCTTCGTTGAAAGATCCGGCAGCAGCTGAAGCGCAACTGGGACGGATAAAATTTCGTCTACCAGAATCATTCACTTCAGGAGAAATCATCCCAACCCAACTAATGATAAAACATCCCAATAATTCTGGACTGCAATTTGATCAGGTTTCTCGATTCTACATACCTGCTGATTTCATCAGAACGATACAAGTTACTTTCAATGGAGAGGAGGTCTTCACCGCAGATACGGATATATCCATAAGTGAAGATCCAAGTATACGTTTTGGTTTTTCGCCGGAAGAGACTGGTGTGCTCGAAGTACATGTCAAAGACTCAAAAGGCAGGACTTTTACACATACGTTAGATCTACCAAAGAAGAGTTCATAGCAGATAAGGGCACAAGCAATTAATAGAGCTGCCTTTAAGACGATTGGAGCCTCTGTTTCAGGGTTTATACAGAGACTCCATTGAACATGATCTGGCTGATGATGGGAATATCATGGGTGGAAATTCTACAAAAGCTGGGTAGTTCAAAAACAACGTAAAGTAGAATCAGCTTGAACATCCCGCAATTTTGCAACGGCCTTCTGTGACCAGGTAGAGCTTTTATAGACAGCATTTCTACCAGCTGCTGCCATCTGTTGTAGACTCAATAAGGTTGATATATGCTCATATTCAGTATAAGGAATTGCCTTTTCAATCAAGTCGATGCTGCACGAGCACTTTTGCATCATCTCATGAGTCTGTCCGTTAGATGCCATACAACCGATGACATAGTCTACTTTTGCTGAAGTAGGGTAGGCGTCCGATTTATCGCACTCATCAGCGGTTACTACAGATGAGAAAATAGAAATAAATCCTACAGTGATCAAGGTAAATGATAGTCTTGTTTTGAACATGGATGGCCTCAATTTATCTATCATTTTTTATGCGCCAGGCGTTAATTTCTGGAATGTCATATCTTCTTCAATCAAAACTTGCTCACCATTTTCACTTGGAACCTGTGTGTGGATTCGATAAACACCGCCTGGTACTTGATCAGAGAAGATAAACTTATAACTCTTTTTAACATACAGTTTGAAGTTTTCGGAATTTGGATCCCCAATAAATGGGGTAATAACTATTTCAGTGCCTTTTATATCTTGACCTTTATATTTAATACTCACATCCTTAACATGAACTGGATGCTTAAAAGAATCACGGATACGATTTCTAAAATAGCCATTCCACCCGCCTGTATCCCTCGACATCATGGATATATCCCGTTCAAGAAAGTGAATAATCACTGGATTTCCAGTGTAGGATTTAGCAGGAGAAAAATCGATATGTCGTGAGCCTGTCAGAAAGTTAAACTCGATATCCCGCTTTCTTTCACTGATAACATTCGTTACTTTGAGTTCAATCTTATCAGTGAAGCTCTCATCATCAGTAGTTGTGCTTTTCAAGCCATAGTCGAGCTGGCTGCCTTTACCAATCCCCTGAAGGTGATCTTTGTAAAAAAACATCTTCTGAGCTTTGTTTAAACTCGGAGGGGGTAGAATCTGGGTCTCCGCCAGCATTGGTGTAGAGCATAAAAAGACTGAAAATATTGCAATAATCAAACTGCGCGTGAACATTTAAGATAACTCCTGTTTCATGCACTACGGCTGAATAAGCTGAAAAATTTTGCTAAAAACCCTCTTTCAGGGGGTATATTCTCTACTGACTGCGGCATTGGCGAGGCATTAGCTGCAGAGGATTTAACAGCAGTGGTTGTTGAGGTATTTATTGAGGTCGATTTAGATCGATTTTTACCACTCATCGTCGTATGTCGGTAGAGGATCGAGTCGGTAGGGGGCAGTTGAAGCCACCTCTGACGTTTCATCTCAACTGTAGATTCAAAATGACGTTTAAGAGTAGAGTCTTCTGGAAAGGTTTGATGAGGCATGGTTCACTCCTCCTGTATTGAGGTTTTTCTCATGGGACAATTAGCTTATGTTCCGCCAGCAACAAATACACCAAAGGCACGTGGGCTTTCACCTGTGGGTATATGCTTAATTATTTGCAACGTTTTGGTATTGAGTACTACCAATTCGTTGTCAAACCAGTTGGCGATATAAACCCTGTTACCGATCGGATCTACAATGATCCCTTCAGGGTATTCACCAATATCCAATCTGTGTGTTTCCTCTAAACTGAGCGGATCAATAACCGATAAGGTATTATCATGTTGATTTGTTACGAACACCCGATCATTGAGTGGTGTGATCGCAACACCGTAAGGTGAACTACCCACTGATATCGTGGCAATTACTCTATTTTCTTTAAGGTCGATAACGGTAAGGTCGTTACTGGCAACATTCGCTACATAGAGTCTCTTATCAACTGGATCGAGACGGATGCCAAAAGGGCGATTACCTACCGCAATACGGCTGATGACCCGCTGTTCATCAATATCTATTACAGATATCTGGTCATCATCTCTATCTGCAACATAGAGTCGTTTTCCATCTTTACTGGCAGCAAGACCTGAAGGTGAATCTCCAACCGCAATTTTTGCCTCAACCGACAGATCTATGCTATCCAAGATGTACACTACATCCTGATACCAATCAGCCACATAGACCTGATTGTCATCATGGCTGAGTGCTATGCCCAGAGGTCCAAGCCCAATCTTCTTGCTTGTGACTATTTTGAAATCTGAACCATCAATGAGGTAGACATCCTTACTTTCTGGGTTTGATACGTAGATGCGCTTACCATCACGGGATACGACAATACCGGCAGGTTTCGCACCTACATCAATGGTTGCTGTCTCTGTCAAAGATGCCAAATCGATGACAGAAACTGAGTCATCACCCTGATTTGTTACATAAGCGAAGGGTGCGGCGAATAAAACAGCACTGGTGAAACCAGTCAACAGTAAGATTAAGCATAAAGAAATAGACTTAATCTTAAATTGATGGTTTTTTGCCAGTGCTATATTCATTTCGACAGAATCAACAGTAATCCTATTCCAAGAGCTTCTTCAGGTTTGCAAGACCGCCCTGATAGACACCGGTTACGGCATCCTTAGCTGCCTGATCACTGAGTTCTGGAGGTGGATCATTGTTAGGGTATCCTCGATAAAAGGCACCTTTCCAGGTGACGAGGCTACCGCCGTTATCAGAAGGTTTAACGCTTAGGGTTGAACTGTAGTTAGTGACAGGCAATACCTTGACATCAACAGAATCAATTCGATAGCTGAAAGTGCGCTTTTCAGCATCATATTTCTTTAGAGATTCATGGATTATTCCATCGTTCACCAAGGTTAAAGTCCGTGATGCACCGACAGTATTCCCCCCATCTCCTTCGGTTTTAGCAACAACTGGGTGCCAACTCATATCATGAAAGTTCTTGATCAGTTCCCATACTGCATCTGGTGTAGCTGAGATCTGCTCTTTTACTATAACCTTTTGACGGGTTGGTCCATGGGCATGAGCGACTACTGCAAACAGTAGAAGTACGACAGGAAGGAGAATATGGATTCTTTTCACAGATACCTCCAATAGGATAGTTTTAGATATTCTTCTCTTTCTAAATAACCAAGGCAGCAATATTCGTGCCTGATTTTCGGAAATTAATCACTTTCCTCTCTAGTGTGGTGCGTCATACTAATTGACGATTCTAGAAGCCAGCTCAGGCCAGGAGATAAGGCGTAATGCGCAGGGAATGGCCCTGCCATTCCCTGCAGCACGCGCCTAGAGGCTGACCACTTAGCGTCTCGCTAGAATCGTCAATTAGTATGACGCACCACACTAGATGGGGAATCGAATGTTATTCGTCCAATCGCAATGTGGCTATGTTCTATTATGCTTGTTACTTGAGTGGATAATAGGGAAAAAATCCCTTAACTGTTCTTTAATAATTGGACTATGATGAGGCTACACAATGGCTTGCTATCGGTCTGAGTATCGAACAGATCACTGGGTTTGTGGATCAATAGCTGACCAATGTGAGACACCATTACCGACAGAGTGTGTCACCATTGACACTGAACGATTCAGAAAAAATGACAGCCCAGGCAAATATTGACTGTAATTGCTGAAATAACTGAAACACTTTAATGGTATGGAATTTGCAAAATTTCAACAGGGATTCTCTATCCGCTTAGTCAGAGAGATTTATCTGGAGTTGTCTTGAGCACATCGGTTACTGATTATAAAAAAAAGAGCAAAGCTAGCCTTATAAAGCAACATATCTTTCTCATCTGCTGGTTGTTTTTCTCTGGTGCTGCGCTCGCAGAATCTCTGGAGATACCCATTGCCCTGCTATCAGAGCATGAGGATAAGCACATACCCTTATCTCTACTAGAGCCGGTTATCGACAATACAGGGCTGGCTGGCGCAGAACAGGGTATCAGCGATAATAATACAACGGGGCAGTTTACCGGTCAGATATTTCGCTTAACTACAATTGATATTAAACCAGAAGATTCAGTGGTCGAGGCCTTTGTCAAACTGCAGCAACAGGGCTTCAGGCTCTTTATTCTCAATCTGCCGGCAAAAAAACTCCTTAAACTGGCAGAATTGCCAGAGGCAAAGAACACGTTATTGTTCAATATCAGTGCCCAAGAAAACTATCTCAGATTTCAAGAATGTAGAGCTAACCTATTTCATACCATTCCCAGTCGTGCGATGCTCGCAGATGCGCTTGCACAATATCTGACCTGGAAAAGATGGGATGAGTGGTTTCTTGTAACAGGTCGTCATCCTGAGGACAAGGCTTATGCCGAGGCACTTAAACGTGCTGCAAAACGTTATGGTCACAAGATAGTTGAAGAAAAAATCTGGACCTTCGAGCCAGGAGCCAGGCGAACAGACTCAGGACACAACAGGGAGCAGGAGGCAGTCAATGTATTCAGCCAGGTTGGGGATTACGACATTCTTGTTGTGGCTGACGAACATGATGAGTTTGGTGAGTTTCTCACCTACCGAACATTTCTACCTCGGCCTGTAGGGGGATCACATGGTCTCTCACCGGCAGCCTGGAGTGGGGTGCATGAACAGTGGGGCGCAACACAGTTCCAACGTCGTTTCAAGGAGAAACAGGGGCGCTGGATGAGCGATCGAGATTATGCGGCCTGGTTGGCTGTGCGTACTATTGGCGAAGCGGCGACTCGCACATCAAACAACGATGTGGAAAAACTGAAATCATATATTCTGAGTGGGGATTTCAATCTGGCTGCTTTCAAAGGCAGACCGGTTACTTACCGGGAATGGAATAATCAGATGAGACAACCGTTATTGATCACCTCACCGAGATTGATGATCTCAGTATCACCCCAGAAAGGCTTTCTTCATCAGTTCTCCACCTTGGATACGCTTGGTTACGATAAACCCGAAAGCAAATGCGCCAAGTGAAGAATCTGCTCTGCAAGTGGTTTCAGGGCCCAGAACTAAAAAACAAATATTAATCAGGAGTCTTAAATGTCTCGAATATCTTCTCGAGGTCGAATCGACTATCTGCTGAAACGACAGCTTCTGTGGTTGACACTACTATCCCTTGTTACCACAACTCTACCGGCTTATACCGTATATGTGAGTAGTGAGAAAGACAATAAAATAGTCATCATCGATGGAGAGAGTCTCAAAGTACTGGATGAAGTGGCAGTAGGAGAGCGACCAAGGGGTATCGCTTTGAGTAAAGATGGCAAAACACTCTATGTCTGTGCCAGTGATGCCGATCATATCGAAGTACTTGATCTCGCGACTTTAAAAGTTACTCACAAACTACCTTCTGGTCCAGATCCTGAGTTGCTTGTGCTTGGGCCGCAGGGTAAGTATCTCTATGCTGCCAACGAAGATGACAATATGGTGACCATGGTTGATATTGAGGGGCGCTCAAAGGTAACCGAAATCCAGGTTGGTGTGGAACCTGAAGGTATGGGTATCAGTCCTGATGGTAAATGGTTGGTCAATACTTCGGAAACCACTAACATGGCGCACTTTATCAATCTTGAAACCTTGAAGGTTGAACATAATGTGCTGGTCGATCAACGACCTCGGGTAGCTCAGTTCAGCAACGATGGCAAACAGGTATGGGTCTCATCAGAGATTGGTGGCACAGTCAGCGTGATCGATGCAGATAGCCATAAAATTATAAAGAAGATCAGTTTTCAGATTCCAGGACTCCACAAAGAGACTATTCAACCCGTTGGCATCAAGATTACCGGCGATGGCAAACAGGCCTTTGTCGCCTTAGGGCCAGCGGCCAGGGTGGCAGTCATCGACACTTCCACATTTGAAGTTGAGAAATATCTACTGGTAGGTCAGAGGGTCTGGAACCTTGCCTTTTCTCCTGATGAAAAATTTTTATTTACTACCAATGGGGTAAGTAACGATGTCTCGGTTATCGATGTAAATCGGTTAAAAGTCAAAAAATCGATCAGAGTGGGACGTCTACCGTGGGGTATTGTGGTGAAAAAATGAGTGAAGCAGCGCTTACTTTAAAAGAGGTCAGTTTCTCCTATACCAAGCGACCGGTTCTGGATAGTGTTACCTTTACCCTGGAACCGGGAGAGTTCTGTGTCTTACTCGGTATTAATGGTGCCGGTAAAACAACACTCTTTTCTTTAATTACCCGGCTTTTTGTGAGTCGCGGCGGTAAGATTGATATCTATGGCCACGATCTGCAAAAACAGACCCGAAAGGCATTAGCTCAACTGGGTGTGGTATTCCAACAACCGACCCTGGATCTGGATCTCTCATTAATACAGAATCTTCGCTATCACTGTGCATTACAGGGCTTGAACCCGAATAAAATTGAGAAGCGAATGTTTACCGTGCTGGATGAAATTGATTTGTCAGACCGTGCTACAGACAAGGTAAGAGCCTTAAGTGGTGGTCAGCGGCGCCGTGTGGAACTTGTCAGAGCACTTCTGCATCAACCCACTCTTCTACTCGCAGATGAACCAACAGTAGGGCTTGATATACATAGTCGTCAGGCAATTCTGCAACAGGTTCGTAAACGCTGTCGTGAGGATGGAATTGGTGTGTTATGGGCTACCCATCTAGTTGATGAAGTTGAACTCGATGACCGTCTGGTGATACTTCATGGGGGCAAGGTACTCGCTCAAGGTAGCGCAAAACAGATTATGCAGGAGACAGAAACTGATAGTGTGAAGTCGGCTTTCAACAGTCTCACAAGAAGTGATCAAGCATGAATATAAAGCAGTATCTAATCTGTTTATGGGGTATTCTGGCTCGTGAGGCTTTAAGGTTCCTGCACCAAAGAGAACGCTTTTTTGGTGCGCTGGTAAGACCTCTGGTGTGGCTTTTTATTTTTGCAGCAGGTTTTCGCTCAATACTTGGTGTATCCATCATCCCCCCCTATGAAACCTATATTCTTTATGAAGAGTATATAGTTCCAGGTCTGGCTGCGATGATTCTTCTATTCAGTGGTATGCAGAGCTCTCTCTCCATGGTGTATGACCGTGAAATGGGTAGCATGCGTATGTTAATGGTCAGTCCCTTTCCTCGATGGTATCTGCTGCTTTGCAAACTAACCGCAGGGACATTGGTTTCTATTGCACAAGTATATCTGTTTCTTGCAATAGCTTGGTTTTGGGATGTTCAACCACCACTGATAGGGTATCTATTGGCATTTCCAGCACTCTTTTTATCTGGTTTGATGCTTGGCGCATTGGGTTTGTTGCTATCTTCCGCTATAAAGCAGTTAGAAAATTTCGCTGGGGTAATGAATTTTGTCATATTCCCCATGTTTTTTGCATCTTCAGCACTTTATCCTTTATGGCGCATTAAGGATTCCAGTATTTTCCTTTACGAGATATGTCGCTTTAACCCATTTACCCATGCTGTTGAGCTAATCAGGTTTTCGCTCTATGGACAGATAGGTTGGGTTGCGCTGTTTGCGGTTGTTGGCTCACTATTACTGTTTTTGGCTGGTGCACTTTATGGTTATGACCCGGCTCGAGGGTTGATGACCCGAAAACAGGGAGGAGGTTAGAAATTGTTTCAAAAGAGAGTGAATAAACTTCTGTTTGTCTGCCTGATAAGTATAAATATTCCACTTCAGGTTGCGGCAGAGGAGAAAAATCCTGATTGGCCGTGTGAACAAGCCTATGTCTCTGATGTGCCAGCGGCTGTGGTGTGGGCCGGGCCATCGATAGATGGGATGGAGAAACTTTGGCAACATGATAAGCAGATTGAGAGTCTTGTTCTGCGATTCGTATCAGCGGATTATGTAGTTGATGATGCAGACAGGGAAATTGCTACTTTTGCTGATCAGCAAATACCTGAGGAGAAAGATAACAAACTTACCCTGCTGTTTGCAGGGGTTATTGAGTCACTTAATGTTAAGCGCAAAAAGGAGCTTGATGGTATAACCCGGTATGCCCAAGGACAGGCAGAACGTGCCAATAGACTAAGCGAAGAACTCGATGAGATGGTTCGATTGCAGGATGACCCCTCACCAGATGCTCAGGCACGTTTTATTCTGATGCAGAATGAGATGGAGATTAAACAGAGAATGTTTGATGAGCGAGAGACCTTTATCCAATATCTTTGTACTCGCCCGCGGGTAGTTGAAGAGAAGCTCGGGTCATTGGCTCGTACGATTGCATACTATCTTGACTGAATTTGCCTGCTTTGTAGCTGGGTTTGGTGGGGCAGGGCCCCACCCTACGGTTGGCCTATACTATCTTGATTGGATGTGTCTGCATTGTGGTTGGGTATGATTGGGTTATTATCGGTATCGGAAAACCTTGTTCCAGTACAGTAGGGTGGGGCCATGCCCCACCATAAGCCTCGAATATTTCACTGGTCGTTCAAGATATTTGATAAGCAATATTAGTGTGTTTATTTGCCATTTAAAAATAGACTAAGAGCAAATAAGACCTGACCACTACAATCAACGGTTTAAGGTGGGGCATGGCCCCACCCTACGGTTGGCCTATACCATCTTGATTGGATGTGCCTGCATTGTGGTTGGGTATGACGGGGTTATTCAATTGACTCAATCGGTATCGGTAAACTTTGTTCCAGTGGCAAACCCATTTTTTCCCAGCCGGTGGTACCGTCGGGAAACCAGTATATACTCTTATAGCCATACTCTTCTGCAGCGCGTTTTGCTGCATTCCATGACATCCAGCAATCTGCCAGGCAGTAGATCACTATAGGGGTTTTCTTATCCTCTTTAGTCAATCTTTTCAGGTTACCTTTGAAATAGTTGTCCAGTTCATCTGACAATGCACCAAACCCTACATTGGGTAACCAATGAGAACCTGTGATGTTTAACCTCGCTGGAGGAAGCCATAAGAGATTTTCCGGCCGATCCTTGGGTTTTATCGGTGTTGGTAAGACGTCGATCAACAGAATCGACTTTTCATCCATTAGATCTTTTAGCTGCTGCGCTGTTAAAGTTGTGCCTGAAGGTACGGAGTCAGGAACCGGCGCACGAAAATCAGCAATGCGATAACCTTCTGATGAAAAAAGCGTAGAGTTAGGTTCCGATGCGAAGAGATTTAAAGCAGACAAGCCAACATAGAGCAGTACTATTACTGTGATATGTTTACCATCCAGCAGATTATTTGTTTTAGTCAGTATCAAGGTTTGATCAGTCTGTTGTCTGAGTCTAACAGCGGTATGTCATATTGAAGTAAAATCTTTTCAATATCTGGAGCAAGTTTTTTTAACTCTTCATTTAACTGATGCTTCCAATTGTTTTCGCGTCTTCGTATCCCCATCGATACATTGAAAGCCAATGGCACTGAATCAACTTTTGCGGGTAGGGGGATGACAGTTAAGGGAGTAGATTGCTGCTTGGCAGCATACCCTGCTATGGGTCCCCAGATGACAGCAATATCAATCTTCCCTATAGCTACATCTTCAATGGCTTGAGTGGCTGGTGAAAATAGCCGGGTATCTACTGTACGGTGATACGGATGAACCTGTCCCATCAGTCCATAGTTACTTAGCAATGTCGCTGGTGGGGTTCCTGCAACAACTCCGAGTTGGAGATCCTTCAATGCAGGATCATCGAGAGATTGAATCTCCAGTCCACTATCCTTACGATAGACCAGGGTGTAGACAGAGCGGTAATAAGGGTTGGTATTTTGTAGCAGTTCATTAACTGAGGTAACACCCATTACCAGATCACAGAGACGAACTCGAAGGGTATTACGAACAAACCCAATCGTTTGTGGCCACCAGTGATAACGAAGCCTCTTCTCGAGGTCATCTGCAATCAACTGAGCTATCTGATTTTCAAATCCCTCCATCTCCTTATTGGAGAAGGGAAGATGGTTTGGATCTCCACAGACTGTTAAATAGTCTTTGTTTCGAGCCTCAAATGTGTTTTTTGCCTCTGCTGGCGTGTTTGCTACTACCAGGAATAGCAATGAGAGAAATAAAAAAAGGTCCAACATTCTTACAGAATAGATTGAACCTGATTTTAACATTTTTCTTGATCTCCACTGCTATCGGCTAGACCAGTCATCAATGACAGAGTAGATTATCACTACTTGTACTATTGATAAATATACACAATTGTTTATTTTTTTATGTGTAGAGGTCTTTACTTGTCAGCAATCATTTTTTTAACTTTAGGGAATTTCTTGGGTCTGTTTGCCCCAATGACACCATCTGAACGCGCTTTTAAATAAGCATAAATATCAGATAGGTTGGTTACGATATCAACGTTTTGAGCAAAAGATGGCATTATTCTGTTATCAATGCCTTCCCGTCCACTGATTACTACATTGACGAAATCTCCCCAGGTCATGACTTTTAGAGAATCCATCAGCGCTGGGGCATAAGAGCTGCCAAGACCAGCGGGACCGTGGCAAACATGACAATCTGCATGATAGCGGCGAAAGCCGTTATAGGTACCGAAGTCAACTTTTCCATCTTCGAAATAGTAAGGTTTATCAGGTGATGGCTGAAAAGACCGATAATCGGCTTTGGATGCAGCTGAATAACTGGTTATAGAATACGTGAGCGCCATGGCTGCCAGGAAAAAGGTTTTGCTGTATCTTAAGTGCTGCATATAGAGCCTCGTAAAAATTACCATGTAAAGGTGTTGTTCAGTTGGTATGTTGTCGCCATTCACGCTAATTTATCTGCGTGAATGGCGACGGTTTAGAGCGCTACATCAGCTCATTAATTTGGCAGTGAGAAAACAGTCAAGGTACCGCCAAGTTGGGTGTAGTCACTGAGAGATGCATAAGCACCCACAGCACCAAGACCCGCAGTTGGATCGGTCAGACCTGCTGCCATTCCGATGCCAGCCCATCCGCCAAGTCCTGAAAGGACTGCAATGTACTGCTTGCCTTTGTGCATGTAGGTATTGACATTACCAATGATGCCGGATGGTGTTTTGAAGCGATAAAGCTCTTTACCTGATTTAGCATCAACTGCCTTCAGATAACCTTCCAGAGTACCGTAAAAAACTACATCACCAGCAGTGGCGAGTGCGCCACTCCATACTGAGAATGGCTCTGGGTTTGACCATGCGATCTTACCCTTGTCTGCATCCCATGCGATGAAGTTACCCAGGTTGTTACCACCAGGTGCTGGGTACATGGAGAGTGTTGCTCCAACATAGGGTTGACCTGCAGTATATGAGACCTCAAAAGGTTCATAATCCATACAAACATGGTTGGTCGGCACATAGAAAAGGCCGGTACGTGGTGAATAGGAGGCTGGTTGCTGATCCTTGGAACCCAATGCAGCCGGGCAAATGCCGGTAGAGTTCACATCTTCACCATTCTGATGGGTGGAGTACTTGGATACGACCTGTGGGCGGCCGGTCTTCATATCCACATGAGTGGCCCAGTTGACAGCTGGATCATACTTCTCTGCGACGAGCAGTTCGCCACTTACTCTATCCATGGTGTAGGCAAAACCATTACGGTCGAAGTGAACCAGTGCTTTACGCATTTTACCCTTGATCTTTTTGTCGACCAGGATCATTTCGTTGATACCGTCGTAGTCCCACTCATCATGAGGGGTCATCTGATAGACCCACTTGGCCATACCAGTGTCAGCATCACGAGCCCAAACGGTCATTGACCAGCGGTTATCACCTGGACGTTGTACCGGGTTCCAAGTACTTGGGTTACCAGATCCGTAGTAGATCAGATTTTCATCTGGATCATAAGAGTACCAACCCCATGTAGCGCCACCACCGATTTTCCATTGGTCACCTTGCCAAGTGCTGATGCCGGAGTCTTTACCAACTGGTTTACCCAGATGAGTGGTTTTCTTGCCATCCATCAATGTGTCACTGTCTGGACCCATTGAATAGCCACGCCATACCTGCTTACCATCCTTGAGGCTGTAAGCAGTCATTGATCCACGAACACCGAATTCACCACCAGAGATGCCGATAAAGACTTTATCCTTAACGACCATTGGTGCTGCAGTTGAGGTTTCACCCTTGCTTGGATCACCATTCTTCACAGACCAGATTTTCTTGCCTGTTTTTGCATCCAAGGCAACCAGTGTTGTATCGGCTTGTGACATGAGGATCTTGCCATCACCATAAGCCAGTCCACGGTTTACTGTGTCACAACACATAACAGGAATTACACTGGTATCCTGACGAGGTTCGTACTTCCAGATAATCCTACCACTATCATTAAGGTCGAGAGCGAAAACCTTGTTTGGAAATGGGGTATGGATATACATCACATCACCCAATACCAATGGGCCACCCTCATGACCGCGGAGAACGCCAGTTGAGAATGTCCACTCAACTTTCAAGTCTTTAACATTATTTGCATTGATCTGATTCAGTTCACTGTAACGGGTACTACCATAGTTACCATTTGGCATCACCCAGTCATCAGCGTTCTTTTGCATTTTCAAAAGTTCTGAGTTTGCTGTAACACCACCTGCTGCAGCCAGCATGGCAGAGGCGGTGAAGCATATCGCCAAAACTTTGCGTTTTGCTTTTACCATAGTTTAAATCCTCGGGTCTTTTTCATTAGTGGGACTACCTACTCAACAAGGGAAAACAAACGATTCGAAAAAGTGGCATCCTGCCGGTACTGAATCGTAATAGTCGGTATAGCTTCTCCTCTGCTATCAATGAACACTCCTAATTTGGGTATATAAATATGTTCTGTCGCATAAATGCAGGTAGTCTTATTTCGCGACAATTTGAAAGGAGCAACTAGTGTGCCAAATAAAATAATAGAAATAAAAGGGCGAGAATCTGCGGTTCTCAGTGATATAAATATTAGACTATTAAAAGTAGATAAAATTTAATTAACAGTTCATTCGTCAGTGTTAGCTTAACCCTTATTCGAGATTTCAATATTAAAAAATAGATATATAGTAATTATTTATTATATTTTATAAATGCTATCTAACTTACTGTTTAAAATATGAAAAAGCGTCTCATAACTACTGAATTTAAAATGGATAGTGACCTGAATAATTAGCAAACTTGATATGAATAATTAGTGTGCTTTTAAAAAACAATCAGTTAAGAGTTTATTAGTTTATTAGTTTATAATGCTTATGTTTGTTGTCATACCGCCTAAATATTCAGATACTTGTATTGCTTAGAACTATCAGAAAATACATATGCATAAGAAAGACTCAATTCATGAAAAATCATGTGATTCATTTTATTCGGTGTGGAATTTAGGTGTGTGTCACAGCTGGGACACTTTATTTCAACCCGGCTTAAGTGAACTAAACGATACTTAATGTTCCCTTAAAGAATCCAATAGCAGGTGGTTAACTGCCCAATGGTTAAGTGCTCACCATCCTTTGATTACAACCCAAAGGCCAATAATAAGATGAGATCTCTCTATGCTTCTTGTGAACCCAATAGTGTTCACTATATATCAGTAGATAAGCACCGGCTTTATGTTGAGGAGAGTGGCAATAGAGAGGGGATTCCTGTGATATTTCTACATGGAGGTCCAGGATCAGGTTGTTCTCCAGATCATCGACGTTTATTTGATCCTGAAACCTATCGAATTATCTTATTCGATCAGCGAGGTTCAGGGAAATCTCAACCATCAGGTGATACATCACAGAATACAACTCAAGATCTTGTATCGGACCTTGAAGTGATTCGGGAGCATCTGGGTATTTCGAACTGGCTGCTGTTCGGTGGCTCTTGGGGCGCCACCTTGAGTTTGGCCTATGCATTAGCTCATCCAGGCAGGATATCCGGGATGATCCTGAGAGGAACATTTTTAGCAAGAAAATCAGATCTTGAGTGGTTTTTTGTTGGCCTCAAGCGCCTTTTTCCACAAGTGTGGAATGGGCTTTCGATAAATATACCCAACTGTAAGGAATCAGCTGGTTTAATAGATTGGTACTATAGTGCGGTTCATGGTGATGATGCTGATCTATCGCTACAGGCTGCCCGCAGATGGTCTGCATGGGGTAATCACATAGTTCATTGGCATAAAGCAAAAGATAGTGAGAAAAGTCCACAGCGGGCGAGTGAAACGAGTATTCAGCGGCAGAGATTGCTGGCAAAGGTAAAAATCGAGACTCACTACGCTTATCACCGTTACTTTATCGATGAAAATGAGTTGCTGAGTCGAATTGAATCACTACCCTCAATGCCTGTTTCTATTGTACACGGTAATTTCGATTTGACCTGTACTATGGAGTCGGCTTGGCTACTGCACCAGGCTATCCCTGATTCAAGATTTATTCAGCTGCAGCAGACGGGTCATATTATCGAGGAACCTGCAATGATTTCTGCTCTGTTGCATGAGACTGACCGGTTTAGAGTGATGTTATCCGGAAGTTAGGCGGGATAAGGGCACCTCATAGATTACCTCTGGATTGCCACTATTTTTTCAGCATCAGAGCTTGATAACCCTATAGAGATGCTTTCTGTCGCATCTGGAAATATTCTGCTTACTGGCTGCTTGCTTCCGGCCACTTATCAGAGGTCAGCTTTTTTGAATTTCGCATGTTGCGGAATACCAAGGGTGCTGCATCACTCTCTTTTTTATTATTCGCTTGTTCAACCATTTGAACCATCTGTTGATGATGTGGTGATTTATTGCATACCGGATCTGCATTGGTTGCATCGCCAGTGAGCAGGTAGGCCTGGCAGCGACAGCCACCAAAATCCTTCTCTTTTTCAGAGCAGCTCTGGCAAGGTTCTTTCATCCATCCAAATCCACGAAACTTATTGAAATCCGATGATTCATTCCATATCCAATCAACACTGTGATCTCGTACATTTGGAAATGTAAGTCCGGGTAGTTCACTGGCAGCATGGCAGGGCAGGGCAGTGCCGTCAGGCGCAACAGTGAGGAATACTGCTCCCCACCCGTTCATACAGGCTTTTGGCCGTGCTTCATGGTAATCGGGGACTACATAGAAGATCCGCATCTTTCCCTTGTATTTCTCTTGATAGCGATGGGCGACGGCCTCAGCGGCTTCGACTTGCTCTTGAGTAGGCAGTAATTGTTCACGATTGTGCAGTGCCCAACCGTAATATTGAGTGGTGGCCAGTTCAACATAGTCGGCTTCCAGCGCGTAGGACATCTCCAGGATCTGTTCTACCTGGTCTTCATTATGACGATGAAGAACAAAACATAGCACCATCGGGTAGTCGTACTTCTTCACCAACCGAGCCATTTCCATTTTGTGTTGAAAGGAGTTATTGCCTGCAATAAAGTTGTTTAGCTCTTCACTACTGGCTTGAAAGCTGACCTGTATATGATCCAGTCCCGCCTCTTTGAAGCCTTTGATGCGGGCTTCATCCATGCCTACCCCCGAGGTAAGCAGGTTAGTGTAGTAACCCATTTGATGGGCTTCTGCGATTAATATCTCCAGGTCTTTACGAACCAGTGCCTCGCCGCCAGAAAATCCGAGCTGGACTGCACCCATGGCCCTGGCTTCACGAAATACTCTGATCCACTCTTCCGTTGATAATTCATCTTTATACCGTGCGATATCAAGCGGATTGGAACAATAGGGGCATTGCAACGGGCATTTATAGGTCAACTCCGCCAATAACCAGAGTGGTTTAGGCGGGCTTGTGTCGGATCCATTGGTTGTCATAAGCGGTATCCAGAAATTGGTAGACATCATCCTCCAGGTCCGTTTCGGGGAATGTCGATTTTAGATCATTCAAGATCAGGGCGACGCTGGCTTCACCATCACATCGCTTGAGAATCTCACCTGCAGCAGGATTCAGTTTGACCATTCCCTCAGGATAGAGAATCACATGACATCCTTGTGCCTCTTCCCACTGAAAACGAAAAGTGGGTGCGATCTGGGGAATATCATCTGCTTTAAAATGATTATTCATGGGTCAGGCCGGTATGTTGTGATAAGGCGGTTTGTTTTCCACATAGGCCATCCACATGCAATCGAGCATCGTCCAGAGAATGTCTAGTTTAAACTGCAGAACTTCTAACATTTTCTCCTGTTGCTCTCGGCTTTTGTAGTAATTCAAGGTGATATCCAGTCCGTGCTTTACGTCACGTCGTGCTTCAGTCAGGCGTTTACGAAAGTAGTGGTAACCACGCTCATCAATCCAGGGATAATATTTGGGCCAGTTATCGAGTCGGTTCTGATGAATGGTTGGGGCAAAGAGTTCTGTCAGTGATGAACTTGCTGCGATTTCCCAGGGTTGCTGGCGAGCGAAGTTTACATAGGCATCGATAGCAAATTTAACGCCGGGGAGCAGATGTTTGTGCGAGAGCAGATCCTCTCTGGGTAGACCTACTGCCTCACCCAGTAACAGCCAGGCCTCAATACCACCTTCATCGCCCTGTGTGCCATCATGGTCAATCATGCGCTGTATCCAGTGTCGGCGAACATCCCGATCAGGACAGTTGGACATGATTGCTGCATCCTTGACCGGAATGATGACCTGGTAATAAAAGCGGTTGGCGACCCAACCCTGAATTGCCGGCTTATCCAGTTTTCCACTATTCATCAACAGATGAAATTCATGATTGATGTGGTAGAACTTCTCTTTTTCTCGCAGTTTGCTTTCGAACTCTTCCTTTGACCATGGGGCGTGTAAATTTGGGGTCATAACTCTTCTCGTTTATAGTTCTATCTGCATGCCATCGTGGGAGACTTCGATACCTGCTTCAGTTAGCGCCAGGCGCTCAGGAGAATCGTCCACGAGGATTGGATTTGTGTTGTTAATATGAATCAGTATTTTTCTTGGCTTGGTCAAACTACCCAGAATCTCCATGATGCCTCCATCACCTGACTGATCGAGATGTCCCATTTCACTCCCCAGCTTTTGGCTGATACCAGCCTGCACCATCTCATTGTCCTTCCACAGGGTGCCATCGACCAAGACACAGTCGGCCTGTTGCATGTAAGGCAAGATATGGGGTTCCATGGAACCAAGCCCGGGAGCATAGAATAGGTTCTGACCAGTGACACTATTCTGCACCCTGATACCGACGTTATCGCCGGGTACAGTGTTGTGGCGATGGGGAGAGTAGGGGGGGGCTTCGCTCTTCAATGGAACCGCAGTAAAGAGCAGACCGTCGATGCCTGGGATGGTAAAAGTGGATTCATCTGTCTTAACTTCGTGCCAGTTAACACCCCTGAAATGACCAAGGATATTGAAGATGGGATAGCCAGTGGTTAAGTCATCATGTACGGCTTGAGTGCAATAGACGTCCCATGGCTCTGTATGCTCTCGTAGCAGCAAAAGCCCTGTGGTGTGATCAATCTGTGCGTCGACTAACAGAATTGCACGGATTGCCGTGTCCCGTATCGATCTACCAGGCTGTAGTGTTGGAAAGGCATCGAGTTGTGCACGAATGTCTGGCGAAGCATTGAAGAGTACCCACTCTTTTCCGTTAGCGCTAACGGCGATGGATGATTGTGTACGGGGGGTAGCTTTGATGGTGCCAGCTCTGACACCCTGGCAGTTTGGGCAGTTACAGTTCCACTGGGGAAAGCCACCACCCGCACCGGAACCTAGAATGTGTATTAGCATATAGTTTTGTTGTTATATGTTACCACCTGTATTACAGGTGGTAACAGTAGTGACCTGCTAGCGGTTGTTGATATAGAGATTTATTTCAAAACCAAAACGCAGATCTTCATAGGAAGGTGTAGACCATTTCATGTGACATCACTCCTCAAGTTTGTAGTGCTTTTTAGCGAATTAACTCTGTTATAACTTCACTATCAGTCTCTGACAGCGTAACCACTTCATAGCAAATGTTGTGCCTTTTAATTGAAATGGTAGATTTTTACAGGTTTTTTACCCTATATGAGGGTATGACAGACAATATGGCAGAAAATGGTTGGGAAATTTTCCTGTCGCAGTTATCAACTTGGGATATTGTTGACCGGGGGGTGTGCCACAAAAGGGACAGTTGAATCAAAGATGACTGATTACATCGGATAGTTTTTAAGACCCATCTTTAAAGATGTAAGAGAAGGATGGATAAAATCATTTTTCGACTGCACCATTGGCTTGTCAGAGAGGAACAGAATATCCAGGAAATTGGGGGCGCAGAGAGTAGTCTGAGCTCTATGAGCACCAGATCAGTATCTCTCCCTTGCCATCACAGCTTAGATCTCCAAGCCAACGTTGAACCCGTGTTCCCTTTTCGATGAGATTATCGAATCCTGAATCAGACGGGATATTTTGGCTGAGCAGGGCAAGAAAACTGAGTGTCTGTTGACCATTGTCGTTGAATGTGGCGGGTAACGATGTCGGCTCATTGCCAGTAATCAGCGTGCCACGGCGCATAGCCATGCCAGTCTGTTTTCCACTTTTACCACCTACGATGATGGTTCCAGCAACCATTCGTGAGGCACAATAATCGCCGCTATTACCACCTATCAGGATTGTTCCTCGACGCATCAGGTCGCCAGCCCGGTCACCTGCATTACCTTTAACGATGATCGATCCACCACGCATTCCCTGACGCTCTCCAGTAAGGGCGCCACCAAGAAAATCCCCGGCGTTACCTTTAATGGTCAGTCGGCCGGACTTCATGGCACAGCCAGCGGCAACACCTGCGTCTCCTGTAACTAAGATCTCACCACTTTTCATGGCGCATCCCAGGTAGGCGCCTGCACTACCTTCAACAATGATTTTACCACTGCTCATATCTGCACCAATGCAATCAAGTCGGTCACTCTCAGACTGAATGATTAACTGCTCTGATGCACTACCCTCTATCTCGAACAGTTCGCCGAGGTCTATCTGCCGGTTACCCTGCCAAACAGGGATGCGGGCAATTTCATGTGCCGATTTTCCAGCGAGTGATTCTGGGGTGAACGGACTCATGTCGATTCGTTGAGCGAGAGAATACTTTAATCTCAAGGTCAGGCAACTCATGCCATCACCTCCCGTAAGTGGAAGTGAAATTGACCCAATTTACCCCCATAATTTCCAGCAGAAATGCGCTTGATACCTGCCTCTGCACCCAGTTCACAGACTGCACTGATACCGGTGCGGGTAGCGAGCATTACATCGGTATCCGTTAAACCGTTAATAACAATCTCCATCACTGAACCGATATCTTCATCAAGATTGGATTTGACCAGACCTCTCAGAGTTGGGCAGTAAGCATCATTGGTTGAGGCCATCAGCGTTTTGTACTTTGATCCGACTTTTGATCCTGAACGAACGATACCGCCAGGAAAAGGCATAATGATATTCGGAATAATGCTCATTGCCTCTATAGCCTTTTCACAGGCGGTTAATGCCTGCTGTTGACTCTCAGCAAGCACCAGAAAGTTACCTCCACCTACAGCAGGCACCCTGGCGACACTCTCTTCGCAAAGAAACTCGCCATCCATCACCGGCACCCGCCAATAACGTGAGCCACCAATCTGTTTCGAAATCTGGTAGCCATCACCAAAAAAGCGCAAATTCTTACCCAGGGGTATCTGTTTTTCACCCTGCATGCCTGAGAAAATTGCAGTGGTGGGGCAGGTCAAAATACATTGACCGACTCGGGTCTCCAGCTGCTTTGCCAGGGCTTTTCCCGACATACCAAACAGCAACACACTGATACCTGGTCGTCCATCAGGGGTTTCATCCTGCTCCAGTTCCGCTTCGATACCCGCTTCTACGCCACAACCAATGACCGATGTGGCAAAGCCGGTCATGGTCTCACCGGCGATGCGCGCCCAACGGGGATTGATTGCGGTGATGATGACGCGGGTTGCACTCATGCCGAAGGCTTCGGCAAAGGTATCCTCGATTTGAGTACCGTTAATGATCATGCTCGGCTGTCCATACAGGGGTGAATGTTGACCGGACTGCCAATGCCTTCAGACATCTCATCATCTGAAATCATAAAATTCTGCATATCCATACTGTGATAACGTTCAAACCAACGCCCAATCACCTTCTCTATACCTGGATCGAACTCTGGTCGCACCACTTGGGTGGCTCCAGTGACTGGTGCTGTGATCCGACCCTCCTCAACAATTACCTGGCCCTGTTTGAAAACCATCATAGGTCGCTCAAACATCTGCTCAGGATTACTGTTGGCGTGATAAACGGTGATATCTGCCATGGCCCCAGGCGCCAAGTGTCCACGGTCTTTCAGGCCTAAAATCCGGGCTGGTGCTGCACGGGTCATAATTGCGATTTCGTAGAGTGAATATTCCCTATTCATACTCTTCAGGTGACTGGCAGCAGCCGCATCGGGATTAATCTGTGCCAAGAGATCATTGCGGAAGCTGCGGTCCATTAAAAGTCTTATTAAATGGGGATAGCTGGTAAAGGGGGCGCCGTTCGGATGATCCGTTGTGAGAAAGACACGCCACGGATCGTCTACCATCAGAAACAGCTCCAGGCCTATCGCCCATTGCAAAGCGTTGACAAAATTCTTGTCCCGATATCGAAACGGAACCACACCGCAACCGGCATCGCACTCGATGTCCATACAGGTCCACTTGTTTGGGTGGGCGTGGCTATGGTTGGCATGTTGCGCCATGGTGTCGCCAGAAACTGTAACTGTCTGACCGAACATCACCTGTCCGACATCAATGGAGACATTAGGCTGCTTGTTGACCGCTTCTGCAATCTCTGCAGCTGAAGATGAGAATTTCTTATCCCCTTCAGTGCCGTAGCTATGGAACTGGATATGGGTCAGATGAATCGGGTATCCCTCTGTTGCATCCATGGTGGCCAGTGTTGACTGATAGTTACCTGGTACACCAAGGTTACTGGCATGAACATGCAGAGGATGAGGGACGCCAAGTTCATTCAGAGCACGGCTCAGAGTACGTACTATATCGCGAGGCCTGAGCTTGTAATGTGGATGTAGATCATCAACATCCAATTTCCGCTGATTGAACTTGAAGGCATTGATACCACCTGGGTTGACCACTTTTATGCCGATGCACTGCGAGGCTTTCATCGTCCATGCAACATAGTCATTGATCGTCTGCTGTTCAGCACCCTCGGCCATCAGTTGTAACAACAGGTCGTCATTACCGAGCATTGCATAACCACCTGTGTCGATCATTGGGGTATCTGCCATCTCCATATGAGCCTGTCTTGCGTTCACAGGCAGTACTGCAGGTTCGAAGCAACTGGTATAGCCCATCTCTGCATAACGATAACCTGCCGACAGGGTAGAGGGCGCTGCATGTCCACCTCCTGAGCGGGTCAGGTCGGTTTTCAATCTGTGGTTGCCTCGTTGATCCTCAGGCAACATGGTGCGCGCAATATTGACTTTACCGCCGCCAATATGGGTATGCAGATCAATAGCACCAGCCATCACAATCTTACCCTCAAGGGAATAGGTCTTCTGTATGGTCTCATCACTTTTTGGAGCAGGGACAATGATGCCGTCACGAATATAGATGTCTCTGATTTCACCTTCGACACTGTTTGCTGGATCGTAGACTCTGGCGCCTGCAAGCTTAATCAACATGCGCTTGTCCTCTCTGACGCTGTCTTGTTCGATTGCACCCTTTCGAGTAACTGCTGCATAACTCTGGCGACGGATGGGAGATCGCTATCCCTCAACTTTCCCAGAGGTAGCGGACAGACGGAATCACTTCGATACCAATGTCCATGATGATCTATACCCGGCACCCCGACCGGGATAAAGAGCGTAGGTTGTTTCTCAAATTTCATACCGGCATGACCCAAAACAATGGTTGGAGATTCACAGTCCGGTGGTAGCGCCTGAGGTGATAAGGATGAGGTCCAGATCAACAGATCACTCTCACCACGGCTCAATAGATCCTGCCAGCGGTTGAGGCGTGGATCATGCTCAGGATAACCTCGATTCAACCGGGTACGCAGAGGGTATCCAAGCTGCCAGGTACAGACCTGATTGCTGGTAATATCCCCTTGGCTTCCGGCAAGGGGGAGGGCAGCGCTGCGGGTTTTTTCATTGAGTGCTTTTGCCAGTTCTGCCAAACCTTGCACAATCAACTCAGCATGGGGCATATCGAGTTCTGCAGCACTCCAGCAGATGACACTGTATTTCGCCTGTAACAGTTGTTCGGCCAAGCCAGTCAGGGAATCACCCAGATGACCAGGATTAACGGGTTTGCCGGCAACCAGACCGCGTAGCAAGCTGACAGTATCTGATATAGAGTCGATTTCAGTTGTAATAACCGTTGGATTCAGGGCTGCCAACTCTCCTGGTAGATCCTCATCCTGCCAGGGACCCAGTAACACAATCTTTCGTTGACCTTGCTTGGTGAAGAGCGACTCCTGAGGATGAAATACCCGTTCAACGAGACGAGGAAAACGATCGGTAGCCTGCTTACCCACCAGGAGCACCAGATCTGCTCGGTTACGTACTTCAGAAAAGGTGGTGGTAAACCAGCCGTTATCCTGCACCACGCGAAGATTCCTGAACATGGCATCGCCATTGAGATGATCCAACGTTGCACCACAATGGTCGGCCACATTCAGTATGCTACGCATGCCGTTTACATCAGTAGCTAAACCCGCAAATAATGGAGAGACAGAATCCCGCAATAACTGGGCGCCCAGTGACAATGCTTCATCCATTGTGCTTGCGGAGCCTTCAATCATAGGGGTTGGGTCAGCATTATCGAAGGCTGTGTTGTAAAAGCTGCGTGCCTTTTCACAACTGTTATTCAATGATTTCAGCTGACCATCATCTACCGTGATCTGCAGATCATCGCAGCTCAATCCGCAGCCGGGGCAGGTCACTGAATTCATGGTTTGTTGTAATGTGTTATTCCACATGTGGTATCAATGATCCTGTTGGCGATGCGGTGAATAATCCATGCAGTAGTGCAGAAAGTGTGCCACTTTATAAATAACCCGTACTGCAGGAGCATCAATAGGGCACCTCTATTAACTGCTTATGCCCTCTGGCTTTACGACCCGTTCAAAATCAAGGCGTGGGCCGCAGACAAGGGTTGCTCCCTTGAGTTATGTTTCTTCATCAATTTGCAAGCTAACTGGTCAAAACCTAATGTGTTTTTGTACTTGCACATTCATTGGGAATGGTCAACTGTTTAATGCTGGGGCATGGCATGTGACACATTGATTCAAGTCAGGTGCATTGAACTGTAGGTCTGGAAGGGAATTAAACACTTATCACAACCCCCGTTCCAGTTAACACCATTTACCAACAATCAGGACTCATCGAGCAATGGATGCTGCATATGAAATCAGTTGATGACTACTCTAAACACCCTCTGAATCCACTCTCCAATCTCTCATGCTTGCTGTCAATAGCTTGTTTTTCGTTACTGGCTGCGCACAGGTTATTTGTGACAATCTCTTCTCTGTTTAGGTCACATAGCACTCTAGGCAAGAGTAGATTTTGCATATTACAAATCCTATTGAGAGAGTGTCGATGCTGACGGTTTATAGCTTTCAGGTTTGCAGGCATGCAAATTGCAGGAGGTGAATTGATAATGAGAATTAATGAAGGCGACCAAATGATATACCCGTCCATATCCAGTCATGAAGGACTCCAGGTGGAAGTTGAGGCACCTGCACGCCTGCATCTGGGTTTCCTCGATCTGCACGGTGGTCTGGGGAGACGATTTGGCAGTATAGGCCTGACCATCGATACTCTGGCAACTCACTTAAGGGCTGCAAAATCAACAGAAATTACTGCCAGTGGCCCAGGAGAGGCGCGGGCAATCAAATATGCAAGACGATACCTTGAGGCTCGGGGCTTGAAAGGTGGCGTCGATATCAAGTTGATGCAAGCGATTCCAGACCATGTGGGTTTGGGCTCAGGTACCCAGATGGCGCTGGCCGTAGGAACAGCAATTGAACGCCTATATGGTGGCGATAGTGATAGTAGAGCCATTGCCCAGTGTATGGAGCGCGGTGTTAGATCGGGAATCGGTATAGGCGCATTTGAGCAAGGTGGTTTCATACTCGATTGTGGTCGGGGCGAGATTGACGCTGTCCCCCCAGTTGCAGTCAGGCTCGATTTTCCCAAAGCATGGCGAGCTTTGTTGCTGTTTGATACTCGGGGGCAAGGGTTACATGGTGAAGCTGAGTTAACAGCATTCTCAGACCTGCCGGAATTCCCGGAGCAATCTGCAGCAGATCTGTGTCGACTGGTGATGATGCAGGTGATCCCAGGTGTCATGGAGGCTCAACTCTCTCCATTCTCAAATGCGATTGGAAAGATTCAACAGGTGGTTGGTGACCATTTCTCTCCGGCCCAGGGTGGACGTTTCACCAGCCCGGTGATTTCTGCTGCTTTGGAATGGATTTCAGATCAGGGATTCAACGGCATTGGTCAGAGCTCATGGGGCCCCACCGGATTTGTGCTGCTCGAAGATGCTGATCAGGCCGATTGGCTTGAACAATCACTCAAACACCATTTTGGCGAGTTCTCATCATTCCGTTGCCAGCAGGTTGCAGCTCGCAACCAAGGTGCGGATATCACCCTTTTACAACAACCCACAAGACTTATAAACAACAAGCGAGCCCGTTGATGGAAAGACCTTATTTGCTGCATATGCTGAGTGCAGTCAAGAATCTCAGCCCTTTTGACGTAAATATGGCGTACGACGCCGGGTGGACTGCCTGTACACCCTACATCAACGTGACTGTGGATGAGGTACAGGATCTGGTTCAGGACGCAATCTTCTCTCGTGGTCCAAAAGGGGTTAAGCGAACAGGCATATTCATTGGCGGCCGGGATGCTCATGTGGCTATGGAGATGATGAATAGAGCAAAACAGTCGATGGTGCCACCTTTCGAGGTATCCCTGTTTGCAGATCCCAGCGGCGCCTTCACAACGGCTGCAGGAATGGTCGCATGTGTAGAAAGAGAGCTCAAGAAGCTCGATAGCAAAGGATTGCAGGATATGCGTGTGATGGTATTCGGTGGTACAGGGCCTGTCGGATCCACAGCAGCGATGCTCGCCTCCAATGCAGGTGCCGAGGCAGTGATTGTCAGTCATGACACCCTGGATAAAGCTGAAGGTTTAGTGGCGTTATGCAATCAACGATACGGTTCTACAATGTCTGCCGCTGTGGCGAGCAACGATGAAATGATTATTGAACTTGCCAGCCAGGCTGATGTGGTTTTCAACGCAGCCAAAGCGGGTGTTCAGGTGCTGAATAAGAGTCATATACAAAAAGCTGAACGACTCAAAGTTGCCTGTGATGTGAATGCGGTACCCCCGGAAGGTATTGAAGGGGTAGGGGTGATGGATGATGGTGTGGCAATCGCCGATTCGCCGAGTGGTGCTGTGGGTATAGGCGCGTTGGCAGTAGGAAATGTGAAATACCAGACCCAACACAGATTATTGAAACAAATGTTTGAAACCGGTAATCCTGAATTTCTTGATTTCAGCAGTGCCTTTGAGGTGGCAAGAGCCTATGTCAGTTGAGCATAAAGCGTTATTGGTTCTGGCTAACAGCGGTAGAGCTATAGCAGAGTCAGCAGTTCGCAGTGGTTACCAGGTCACAGTACTTGACGGTTTCTGTGATCAAGACACTTTGGCTATAGCTGATTGCTGGCCTGTCAGTCGAGGGTTCTTGCGACAAGATATGGATATGTTCGTCGACGAAATTGTCTCTCATGCCCCAGACGATATCAGTGGAGTGATCTTCGGTGCGGGATTGGAAGAATCATCTGCATTGTTGAAGCGATTATCAAATGTATTTCAGCTTTATGGCAATGACCCTGATGTGTTTGAGATAATAGGAAAACCTCGTCGCTATTTCTCTTTGCTAAACAGGTTGAGGATCCCCTATCCAGAAGTCAGCTTTACCCCGCCATATTCAGCGGTTGAAAAAACTTGGCTGATAAAACGAACAGGCAGTTGTGGTGGCCAGGGGGTAGCCTATTTTGATCCTCAGCACTCTGCGGCAGATTACAAATGTTACTACCAAAAACATCTCCCAGGGCAGGTGATGTCAGTTCTCTTTATTGCCGATGGCAAACGGCACAGAACCATTGGCTATAACAGGTTAGGAATGGACTCTGCCAATGCGCCTGCACCATTTCTTTACACCGGTGCGATAGGCCAGGCTTCACTGAATGGAATTCAGCGACATCAGCTGGACAATATCATAGAAAAGCTGGTGTTCGAGTTGGGATTACGCGGTGTAAACAGCTTTGACTTCATACTCAATGATAACGATCTCTACCTGATTGATCTTAATCCAAGACCATCAGCCACACTGGAGTTGTATGAACATCTATTAACTGACGGTTGGATTAAACATCATATCCAAGCTTGCCAGGGCCAACTGCCAATTGTGCCTATGGTGAGCAGTGCTGTTGTGCATGGTCATCAAATTGTCTATGCACCAAGAACGCTTCAAATTCCATTCTCTATGAACTGGCCTGACTGGGTAAAAGATCGTCCTGCTGACGGAACCCGCATCGTCGAGGGACAACCACTGTGCAGTCTGTTTGCAAGCGACACAAGTGTGGACAGGGTAGAAGCTGTTTTAGAAAGCTACCAGGAAGATATTTTACAAATGTTCGGCACATTCTCCAGTGAATCGAAGCAACGTAAGGCGGTGGTATGAAGATGCCCAGTATCAATGCCTTGACTCAACCCTTGGTGGAATCACTACAGTCTGATGCAGACCAATTGAGAATTGCAGTTGAGCGCCTGGAAAACGGCTGTGTCATTGTAGACGCAGGGATCAATGTACCAGGCTCTCTGGAAGCTGGACGCAGAATAGCAGAGATCTGTCTTGGTGGTTTGGGCCGTGTCAGTTTAAGTGGCAGTGGGCCGGTGGCCGGTTGGCCGCTCTCTGTTCACGTACAGACAACGAATCCAGTCCTCGCCTGTCTGGGCAGTCAGTATGCAGGCTGGAGTCTGTCCCACAAAGAAGAGGGTCAAAAAGGCTTTAACGCACTGGGTTCCGGACCCGGTCGTGTACTGGCATACAAAGAGCCACTGTTGAAAGAGATGGGCTATCGGGATCAGGCAGATTCCACCTGTCTGGTGCTCGAGGTTGATCGATTTCCACCGCAGCCGCTGTGCGAGAAAATCGCACGGGATTGCGGAATAGATGTAGCGAACCTGACACTGATTCTGACGCCTACCAGCAGTCTTGCTGGAACAGTACAGATCGTTGCCAGAGTTCTGGAAGTTGCAATGCACAAAGCCCATGAATTGGGATTTGACCTGGATTCTATTCAAGATGGATTTGGTAGTGCACCGTTGCCACCGCCAGCACCAGATTTTCTAAATGCCATGGGTCGAACCAACGATGCAATTCTATTTGCCGGTCTGGTGCAACTGTTTGTCAATGGAGAGGATGGGGCAGCCGAAAAGCTGGCAACTGACCTGCCCAGTAGTGCATCACGAGACTATGGGCGTCCATTTGCCGAAGTTTTCAAAGCCTATGAATATGATTTTTTCAAAATTGACCCGATGTTGTTCAGCCCGGCGAGGGTAGTGGTGAGTTCGCTTGAGAGCGGAAACAGTTACGCAGGGGGTAAACTCGATAATACCCTGCTCACGGCCTCCTTCGGTATAGCACCATGAGTAATCGTATTGCTATTTTTACCGATGATCCAGGTTGGCATGGGGCTCGTTTGCGCGAGGCTTTCAATGCCCATGGATACAGCAGTGAATTCGTCTCTTTACAAGAGTGCGGGTTTACTCTCAATAGTGGTCGACACGGTTTGTTGATACCTGGCTTCGAAACACTCCCTGAAGGGGTTTTCGTTAGGGGCGTTCCTGGTGGAACACTTGAGCAGGTTGTGCACTACCTCGATATTCTGCATGCCCTTAAACATCTTGGTGTCTGTGTCTACAATGATGCACGAGCGATCGAACGCAGTGTGGATAAAGGCATGACCAGCTTTCTGTTGCACACAGCAGGCATACCGACACCACCAACCTGGGTTCTGCAAGCTGGACATGATCTGCAGAAGATTGCGATGAAAGAGTTCGAGGCAGGCCATGAACTGGTACTTAAGCCCCTGTTCGGTTCCCAGGGGAATGGACTTATGAGAGTCAGAAACTTTGAGGAACTCCCGGATTCGGAGTCATATAACGGTATCTACTATCTACAGCGTTATATCTCCACCGGTAGAGAAGATGTCCATGATTGGCGCGTATTTGTCATTAATGGCAAAGCAGTTGCAGCGATGCTGCGTCGAGGAAAGGGATGGATCAGTAATGTGGCTCAAGGGGCACGCTGTCATGCAGCAGTGCTGGATCAGGAACTAAAAGAGCTGGCAGAAGCAGCTGCTGGTGCCTTGGATATGAGCTATGCCGGTATTGATATACTGCGTGATGGTAGAGATCAGCCCTATGTTTTGGAAGTCAACAGTATTCCGGCCTGGAAAGGATTACAACAGGTAACACCGCATGATGTAACTGATCTACTGGTTGAAGACTTTCTTGGTTGTTGTCAAAACAAACCATTGACGGAGGTGGTCTGGTGACCGAGTTCCTGATAGAGGGTGGTGATCTAAGGCAGCAGATAGAAGCAGCTTATCATCAGTCTTGCCTGAGTGAACTTGATGCCCTGAAACCAGGTAATGTCCATCGCTACGCAGATGGACACGGCATGACCCTGGAGGATTTCACAAATAGCGCTAATGTCAGCGCTAAACCTTTGACAGCGCCTGGCTTGGGATTGGGAGAGCGTATCTACCGAGCCGTTGAAGCTACCCACGATGCAGTGGGCTGCAATACCAATCTTGGCATTCTGATGTTGTGTGCGCCACTGATTCAAGCAATGCTTGATAAAGACAGCAGTAAAACCAAGTTGCGTGACAGATTGTGCAATGTTCTGACTCAGGCCAATGAAGAAGATATGGATTGGTTGTTTCGTGCGATTCGATTGGCTGCACCAGGAGGGCTTGGAGCGTCAGCGAAGCATGATGTTTTTGAGACACCCACAGGTCATCTGCTCGAAGTGATGGAGCATGCATCAAATAGAGATACCATTGCACGCCAATATGCAACAGGCTACGCAAATCTTTTCGATTTCGCACTTCCACAGCTTCGTGAATATGAGCAGCGTTGGCAAAGTAGAGAGTGGGTTATCACCGGTCTGTTTCTCAGTTTATTGGCGCGCTTTCCTGATACACATATTCAACGCAAGCATGGGCTTTACAGGGCGACTGTGATCAGTCTCCATGTGGCAAAACTGGAAGAAGAGTTGTCCCATGCAAGCACACCCGAACATTTTCATTTACGTCTGTTACAAACAGACTACGAATTCAAACGTAAAGGTATCAATCCCGGTACCTCTGCAGATATGACTGTAGCTACGCTATTCATAGCGCATCTGGAATCGATATCTGCTGTGTTTGAACTTAATACGGGAACTTCCCGTGTCCGCGATTCCCGCCCAAATGAGGTGGGAAACGAAGTTAACTCTCAATAAAAAGGTAAGGAGAAACTGAATGTCAGTTATCAATAGAACAATGGTCGGAGAATCGCTGGTCGGAGATGGCAACGAGGTTGCACATATCGATCTTCTGATTGGTCCTCGTGGATCTGCTGTAGAGACAGCTTTCTGTAACGGCTTGGTCAACAACAAAGATGGTTTTACTGCACTGCTTGCAGTGGTTGCTCCAAATCTGGCTTGCAAACCAAGCACCATGATGTTCAATAAAGTAACTATCAAAGGCGCTAAGCAGGCAGTACAGATGTTTGGCCCAGCACAGCGTGGTGTTGCCATGGCTGTTGCTGATTGCGTTGAAGATGGCACTATCCCTGCTGATGAGGCTGATGATCTCTTCATCTGTGTTGGTGTTTTCATCCATTGGGAAGCCGAGGATGATACAAAGATCCAGGATTACAACTATCAGGCAACCAAAGAGTCTATCAAGCGTGCTGTAAGTGGAGAACCTGCGGCCAGTGCTGTTGTGGCTCAGAAAGGTTCAGCTTCACATCCATTTGCTGCTCATGACTAATAGATTGATATTGGTTTTAGCATAAGGATCTGATCCGGCCATGCCCGGAATATTAATTCCGGGCATGTTATATTGAGGTGGTTTGTATCAGTTGTTTTGGCAGATTAAAAATGCCGTCATCGTCGCCATCTCGAATCAAATCAATGATCTTTACAGTCGATTTCAATTCGATTGTGTAGGATGAATTATGCAATGTCTCGAGTGTGGTACTGAACTAAACCGTCTCGACAACAGTCATTTACTCGACTGTTGTTCGCTGACCCTTCATGAATATGCAATCAGGCATCATCTGCCACTCGATCTTCTGCTTGAGCGGGATCAGGTCAATCTGGAAGAGAGGGTTGATGATTACACACAACCTCAAGCCTATCCTTCGGAGCGCGCCCGAGCCCTTTTCAGAGGATTAAAGTGGGCTGGATTGCTGCACAATGATGGAGAATTTACTTTAGTACCCGGCGAGATTCGTCGCTTGGATCTACTCCTATGGAGTCTACAGTGGTTACGTGAATATGGATTTCAGTTCCGCCAGGAGTATCGATATGCAGACACAACCCACAGGGTAGTCTCTCTGAATAGACTGAAGGTGCCCAGTGCTTTTCTTTCTCAGACTGTTGAGGCTCATTTGTCACCAGTACCGCCTCCCGATTTCGTCTGGAGTCTCGCTGTTCTCATTGCTCATGTCGGTGAATTGCAGGCTGGATATCTTTTCCTTCAGTTTCCAGGCCAGGCAGCGGGTAAGAGTGTGATGGCAGAGGCATCACAGCGTGGTATCAATTTTAAAGAACTGGATGCAGCTGACCATACCGATGGCCTGCTTCTACGTACCTTAACCATTTCCGATACAGATCGCTTATTAGACTTGGTAAGTGAGATTTTTACAGAGATGCCAGGTGTTCTGCAGAGGTTCGACCAGAAGACGCCACAAGTCACCGTCTCTAAAGAACTGGTTTTCGATGCAGCACACTTTATTACTGACCATCCGGCCAAGTGCTCCAACCTGCATGGTGGCAGATATCTACTGCATGTCAAAGTAAGAGATCGCATAGATCCGATAACAGGTTGTGTGGTGGACTATGGATACCTTAAGCGGGTGGCAAATAGGCAGGTGATTGAAAAGTTTGATCACCATAACCTTAACTATGCAGCTACAGAACTGTCATGGCGCTCAAGTACCGAAATGTTATGTGTCTATATCTGGGAACAGTTAATAGAGTATCTCCCCGGATTGATAGAACTTGAGTTGTATGAAACGCCACAGTCATGGTGTAACTATACTGGTCCAAGTTTAGAGAGTTTTCAGCTGCAGGGTAGCGATTGTTTAATGACCCACTTTCTCGATGAGAGACTGGGGAGGTCATCATTAAGAAACCTGATTAAGGAGAAAACACCAGCATTGGAAGTTATTCGTAAATCAAGCGGCTAATATCAACTACCCAACAATAGTATTGATCTCAATACTATTAATTGCGCCTTGATGAAGGGCAGTGGAGATCAGAGCACCAGTTATGCCGAGAGCACTAAGCATCGTCAGATCTCTTTGGTCTCTGATGCCGCCTGCAGCGTAGAGATGAGTATCAGGTGAGAGTTTTTTCAGTCGTTCAAGCCTAGAGGTATCTGCACCTTTAGCACTACCGACCCGGGAGAGGGTCATGACGATAACATCTTTCGGCCATAGTTCCGTCAGATAATCGAGGTCATCCGGGCCTTTGAATTTGTCGTCGAAGAAATCGAGTGAAAGTATTGGCTTTGCAACCGAGGTGACCAGATGACTAAGATGTTCGATGCTGTTGACCGATTCAGTACCAATTACTGGCCTGGCAATCTGTGTAAGTCTGGCCAGCTCAGTCACTCCATTATCCACCCAAAAGGTGATTTCTTTATGATCATGGTGGAGCCTATCAATCACTTCAAAATTGGAGCCATCTCCTCTAATAGCATTGAGATCAGCGATGTAAACCGTGTCGAAAGCGTGAACCTGCAGCAGTGCGGAAAGGACTATCTGGGGATCGCTGGAGGAACAGAGCGGCGTATCGGAAGGCAGATAGGCTTCACGCTGACCTCTGATTGCGGTCACCACATCTCCGTTCATCAAGTCTATGACTGGAATAAGCTTCATTAGTATGGATAGCTAGCCATGAAAGTATTCGTCTTTGAGTATATTACGGGTGGTGGATTGCTGGACAGCCCTTTACCACCCTCCCTTGCCGAAGAGGGGGATATGATGCTGAAGTCATTAATCTCCGATCTTGTGGAAATCGAGGGTATAGAGGTGTTTGTAACACGAGATGCCAGATTGGGGCAGCTCGATCTGCCTGTAGTATGTCATATGTTGAATAGTATGGAGGATTTCACTGCTGCTTGGATAGAGTGTCTTGAGCAGGCTGATGCGGTCTGGCCGATCGCGCCTGAGTTCTCCAATGTGCTGCTGCATATCAGTGAAACAGTGGTCAACATGGGCAAATTACTGTTAAACAGTCCCCCCTCTGCAGTACAGATGACAACCAGCAAAATGTTGACATCCATCTGTTTGAGAGAAGAGGGTATCTCGGTTGTGCCCACCTACCGTTTCGAAGAGGGTGTGCCTGACCATCTGGGCAGTTGGGTGCTTAAACCGGATGATGGTGTTGGCTGTCAGGGAATCAGAATCTGTCGTGACCGGGATGAGCTTTGCCAGCAGTTTAACTATTTACCGGTGGGTGGAGACTATGTGGTTCAACCCTTTATCCATGGAAAACCTACAAGTATCAACTTATTGGTAGCTGGTGGTAAGGCACTACTGCTGAGTGTCAATCATCAAAGAATAGCAATGACAGACAATGGATTCATGCTTTTGGGGTGTGTTGTGAATGGCCACCTGAAAGATAAAAAGTGCTTTAGAAATCTTGGTAAAGCCGTAGCAGCTGCAATTCCGGATTTGTGGGGTATCATTGGTATCGATATTCTTGATACAGCAGAGGGCTTACAGGTGCTGGAGGTCAATCCTAGAGTGACCACCTCATATGTTGGGCTAAAGGAGTCTACCGGGGTCAACCCGGCTGCTTTGGTGTTTGACCTGTTGCAGAATAAACAGTGCTTGTCAGAAAAAATGCTTAATTCGTCCGTAGTAGATGTAAATCTGGAGTTTGCCGGTGCGGCATAATGCAATATTAGGTTGGGATCTCGGTGGCGCCCATACCAAAGCGGCCCTGGTCAATCAGCATGGCGGCGTGGATGCTGTGTTGCAGATAGCTTGTCCTCTTTGGCAGGGACTCGAGAATCTGCACTCAAGTATCGATGAAGTTCTGAACCAGGTTGGAGAGAATATCGGCTTGAAACATGCCGTCACCATGACAGGGGAGCTGGTCGATCTGTTTCCTGACCGTGAGAGTGGTGTAAATGCACTGATCGATAGTATGAGTCACCGCTTTGCAGGTGCAGACCTGGCAATCTTTGGCGGCATGTCGGGATTTTTGGATCACCAGGCTGCCAAAGTGAATACCAATCAGGTTGCATCAGCAAACTGGCTTGCCACGGCATCCTGGGCTGCCAACCGTCTGCCCGAAGGTTTATTGATTGATATGGGAAGTACCACCACCGATCTGATACCTTTTGCCGATAAGCGACTGTTGGTTTCCGGCTATTCCGATCATCAGCGCCTGGTAGAGCAGACAATGATCTATACCGGCGTTGTGCGCACTCCATTGATGGCAATAGCAGATAAGGTCCCTTTTGCTGGGGAGTGGGTAGGTTTGATGGCGGAACACTTTGCAACAACTGCTGATATCTACAGACTCAATGGTGATCTGCCTGATGATGCAGACCTCCTGCCCAGTGCGGATGGTGGTGAAAAGAGTTGTCAGGGGAGTACCCGTCGATTAGCCCGTATGTTAGGTCTGGATGCGGATGCCAGCAACACTGCAGGTTGGCGAAGCGTCTCTGAGTTTATTGCTGAAAAACAGTTGCGATTGGTGCAGGATGCCTGTGAAAGGCATCTCTCGGCTCCTGGGTTGTCCGCAGATACCCCTCTGATAGGTGCAGGAGCAGGGCGCTTTATGATCGAGAAGATCAGTCGCAGATTGAATAGACCATACTTGGGGATAGAGTCACTCTTTTCCTGTGAACAAGAGATTCAGACCAAAGTGGCAGAGTGTGCGCCTGCAGTTGCTGTCGCCAGCCTAGCGATGGAGGGTTCAAAATGAAAATTCAGGCCCTCGACTTCCCCTACCGGCAGGATAGTGCCGAGTTGTTTGAGGCGATATGCCATCTTCCCTGGGCTGCGATGCTGGATAGTTGTCAGCCTTACAGCCAGCAGGGGCGTTACGATATCCTCTCGGCTGATCCAGTGACTGTATTGGTCACACATGGAGAGCATACCCGAATATCTTCTAATGGCAGCAATATGCGCCTCACTACAGAAGACCCTTTTCAACTGCTTCGTGAAGCCTTGGGGCCTCTGCAGGAAGGGATTGAGGGATTACCGTTTTGTGGCGGTGCAATCGGATATTTTGGCTATGACCTGGGGCGTCGTTTGGAACGGATGCCGACAATCGCTGAAGATATGGAGCAGTTGCCTGAAATGGCTGTGGGAATCTATGACTGGTCTTTGGTTGTGGATCACCAGCAACAGCGTAGCTGGCTGGTTGGGCAGAATCCCACCAGACTTGAGAAATTTCGCAGACTGATGTTGGGTGTTGGAGAGCGTTCGGCTAAATCCCGAGCAACAGAGCCTTATCGTGTATTAGGTGAAGTCTGCTCAAATATGACCCAGGCTGAATACCTGGAATCGATACAACGAATCAAACGCTATATCCTCGATGGCGACTGCTATCAGGTCAATTTCGCACAGCGCTTCTCGGTAGCGGCAGAAGGCGATCCCTGGCAAGCCTATAAAGGGTTGAGACAACTCAATGCGGCCCCATTCGCCGCCTACCTCAATACCCCTCAGTGTAAGGTGATGAGCTCCTCGCCAGAGCGCTTTCTGGAACTCCGGGCTGGCACAGTTGAAACCAAGCCTATCAAAGGAACAGCTCCCAGGGGAGAGGATCCGATCGAGGACATGATGCTTGCAGAACTGCTCAAAGGCAGCACCAAGGATCAGGCTGAAAATTTGATGATTGTCGATCTGTTGCGCAATGATCTGGGTAAGGTCTGTGCAAATGGCACTGTTAAGGTACCTGAGTTATTTAAGCTTGAAAGTTTTTCCCGGGTACACCATCTGGTGAGTAAAGTCAGTGGTGAATTGGCTCAAGGAGAGGATGCCTTCTCACTGTTGCGGGCCTGTTTTCCCGGTGGCTCAATTACAGGTGCGCCAAAGCTGCGTGCGATGGAGATCATAGAAGAGCTTGAACCACATAGACGCGGTATCTACTGTGGCTCAATCGGATATGTCAGTTTTGATGGAGATATGGATAGCAACATCGCCATCAGAACTATGGTGCATGCAGATGGCATCACTCGATTGTATGCAGGTGGTGGCATAGTTGCCGATTCTGATCCCGAGGCTGAATATCGGGAGACCTACCATAAAGCTTCTGCACTGCTGGATCTCCTGCAGCGAATGGAACAGATGAATTCCGAAAAATGTGGGTAGTCAAGTTCGGTGGCAGTCTCTTCAATGCAGATAATCTAAGAGAGTGGCTGGCGCTTTTTGCCGATAACCGCTCTCTGATCGTAGTCCCCGGTGGCGGACCTTTTGCCGATCAGGTGAGGCTTTCCCAAAGCCAATTTGGCTTCGATGAAGCCACTGCCCATTGCATGGCCCTGCTTGCCATGGAGCAATATGGAAGGATGTTGTGTGGGCTACAGCCTGGATTACAAGTTGCCACCACACACAAGGAGATTGAGGCATCCCTTGAAAGGGGGATTACCCCAGTCTGGATGCCAACAACGATGGCCATGGCAGATCCAGAGATTGAACAGAGCTGGCGTGTCACCTCTGATTCGTTGGCAGTGTGGCTTGCTGGACAACTCGGTATAGAGAGAGTGGTACTGGTGAAATCGATCACTTTCGAAAAACCCAGTCTGAGCACAAAGATGCTAAAAGAGCATGATGTGGTGGATGATAGATTCGAGCACTACCTGCGGATGAACCCTGTTGAGGCTTGGATGGTAGGGCAGGAAGTTCATTCCCATTTCAGTGAGTTACTCAACAACCAGTATGAGAATGCCACCAGGGTAGTGATCTCTAAGCCTTAATTTACCCGACAACCCGCCATACTCACCACAAAAACTTAAGGGCATCTCAATTAATAGAGGTGCCCTTAACTTATAAGCAGCAAAAGCCAGCGGCTTGCAGGCAGATATCCAATCAAATTGAGACTCACTCTTTCGACTCTCAAGCTATCGCTTACTAACTACTTAATAAAATCAAATTGTGACCATGCACTGTTATGTGGCGTGTTTTTGTCAGCTTTGAACTGATTTAGACAGCTTCATTAATAAAGTAATTTATAAATAAAGCATCATAACCTAATGAAATAATTGCATAAACAATTATCAATGCATTGCTGGCATATGTTATGCAGAATATTAGTAAGATCTGATGTTATTGGTTTTATTTGGTTTTGCTGTATTAGCTATTTCTAAAGTACTGCTGCAACTGCCCGATATATTAAACATCAGACTATTGATGGTCTTGGATATGCGGCACGGATTCCTCTATCAGACAGGCCGTCCTTGTGACTAAATTGTCGAATATGATGCAGAGCATAGAGGTATCTTATGGAATTATGCGCAGTACTACTCTCCTGGGTGTTCACCCTCTCGGATCTCGAACAAGTCGAGAAAAATACCTGTCCCGAAATGCGTATGGTGGCTCACAGCTGGCTCGAAGAACAAGCCTGCAGTGGACGTTCCTGCAAGGTACTTGGTTGGTATCCCGGTGAAGGGGATGTGATCTATTTAGATGATCGTATGGATCTCGAAAACAACTTGTTCCACTCTTCTGTCGCGCTGCATGAACTGGTTCATTGGCTTCAGGGTAAAGAGGGTGCACTGCTGCAAAACTGTGAGAGAAGTATCGAAGCAGAGCGTCAAGCCTACAGCATACAGAGCAAGTATCTGGTCGAGTACGGAACCTACTATCCAGTCGGAAGGGTTGTTCCTATGCTGCGTTGTGAGGATAAAGAGCCCATAGAGACATCTTAATCAGGATATCCCCATCAAATGACCAATCCAGGCGGCTATTTCTCATAATAGCCGCTCATTTTCCAATAATTTTGAGTTACCACCCCCTTTCCACTGTTGCAGATTGTGAACACAGCTGTGCCAAAGCAATCTGAATTTTGAACCTTTCAGCACGCGCCATAAACAAGTGTTACATTTTGCGTAGGGTGGGGCCATGCCCCAGCAAAAGTCGCTAAAAGCTAGCAAATAATGTCGATCATGAGTAAAAACGGGGATAATTTCACACCGTTTTCCTCCTCAATCCAGCAGGTACGGCCCCACCCTAAGAGCTTTTAATAGGGGGATGATCCGCCTATCTCATCTCTAGACACCTGAGTGCCTATAAATACCTGATTCTGCTATCCGTAATGAGCAGCTAAACTGATTCTTTCGAAAAGCACTGATTGGATCTATATTTGCATACTATTTGTTGAGTCAGGTTGACGCTTACCTGGCACCCCAGGATACTTGAGGAACCTGGGAAGCAGTTAAAATACTTATAATATCGGAGCCAACCGTTGCAAAATCACGCGCAATCATTTGCAGTTAGTGTGCATCCGGGTGAGTTACACTTTAACTCAGCCCACTTCATCACATTTAACAACAGTTGTGAAAATCTTCATGGTCACAACTTTCATGTTCGTATTCAGGCCAATGGTGACAATAATGACGATGCCTTCGTCATCGATTTTGTCCAGCTCAATCGCCTCGCTGCAGAAGTCTGTCTGCAACTTCACGACAAGATACTTCTGCCTGGTAAGAGTAGAGAGGTTGATATAGAGGAGGTAGGTGAGCAGATCGAAGTCAAAAGTTACGACAAGCAGTTCTCCCTACCGGTTAGTAACTGCCTGATTCTCCCGATTGCCAACGCCACGGCAGAAATGCTCGCCTGGTACATCATGGAATCACTACTGCCGAAACTCGAATCAGACAACGCCTTGAACCATGTGGAGACCCTCGAGATCGCAGTGGAAGAGGCTGATCAGCAGTGGGGTATCTGTCGACGTGATTTCCGCACCAATTGAGATGGCTATAAAGGGTGTAGTGTAGTGTCAGAAAAGATCCTTTTTCTTACTGGTTCCCTGGCGGAGAAACAGCTCGTCCGGGTATTGCAGGAGATGAACGCTGATGCCTTCGAATGGCGAGTCCATAATCTTGGGCTCAAAGTTGCAGCACTGATGACAGCGGATATGATCAAGCGTCGTCTCACCGATATTGGAGATGCACAACGAATTTTAGTACCTGGCCGCTGCCGCGGAGACTTGGATCAACTCAGCCACCATTTTGGAATTCCAGTTGAGCGTGGCCCGGAAGAGTTGATGGACTTACCCCGATATTTCGGTATGGAGGGTAAGGCGCCCGATCTGAGTGGTTATGATGTTCGAATCTTCTCTGAAATCGTCGACGCACCAAATCTGACGATTGAAGCAATTATTCTGCAGGCAAAGGCGTATGCTGCTGATGGTGCAGATGTGATCGATCTGGGCTGTCTGCCTGAAACACCTTTTCCTCACCTGGCAGAGTCCGTACAGGCGCTTAAGGATGAGGGCTATCAGGTGAGTGTCGATTCCATGTTGTCTGAAGAGTTGCTGGCTGGCGGGGAAGCTGGCGCTGATTATCTTCTCAGCCTGCATGAGAATAACCTCTGGATTGCCGATAAGGTTGATTCAACGCCAATATTGATTCCTGCCCAGCCAGGTGATTTGGATTCCCTGCAAAAGGCGATGAAACAGCTTGATGAACTGGGTCGTAGATACATTGCAGATCCGATTCTTGATCCGATCCATTTCGGTTTTACCGACTCAATCGTTCGCTATCAACGTCTGCGTAGTGACTATCCAGATGCTGAGATAATGATGGGTGTAGGTAATATCACAGAGCTGACAGAAGCAGATACTACAGGTATTAATGCGGTTTTAATGGGCATTATTTCAGAGCTTCATGTCACAAATATTCTATCTACCCAGGTCAGTCCACACTGTCGAAGTGCGATAAGAGAGGCAGATAGAGCACGACGGATCATGTATTGGGCGAGAGAGGAAAATAGATTGCCTAAGCAGGTTGATAGCGGCCTGACCGCTCTGCATGAAATCAAGCCATTTCCCTATAACGCCTCTGAGGTCAGTGATCTTGCCGCGGAGATTCGTGATCCCAATTTCAGAATACAGGTCAGTGATGAGGGGGTTCACTGCTTTAACAGGGATGGGATGCATACCCATAGTGACCCCTTCGATTTCTACCCGCAGCTGGGTGTTGAGAGTGATGGTGGTCACGCCTTCTACCTTGGCGTTGAGCTTGCCCGGGCAGAGATTGCACAGCAACTGGGTAAGCGCTATGTACAGGATCAACCACTAAGTTGGGGTGTCGCCCTACCTGAGGTCGTGCGGGATCTGAATCGCCAGGAGGCGCCTGGTACAACCATGAAAAAAGTCAGCCAGAGCAGGAAAAGATCATGATCCAGGAAGTTATCGTTACCTGTCGCAGTACAGATGGTGAAAACCAGATTGCACCGATGGGTGTGGTATGGCGAGAAGAGGAGGTTGTAGTTGCCCCCTTTCGTCCTTCACGGACACTCAATAACATCCTTGCCAGTGAATGTGCAGTGATCAACTATTGTGACGATGTAAGAGTATTCGCAGGCTGCCTTACCGGACGTTATAACTGGCCACTGCTTGAAGCTGAAAAGGTCTCCGCGCCAAGGCTCGCCAATGCACTGGCTCACACTGAGGTTCAACTGATGCGAGTGGAGGAGGATCCAATCCGCCCACGCTTGATTTGCAAACCACTATTTCAAGCCAACCATAGACCTTTCCAAGGTTTCAATAGAGCCCAATCAGCAGTATTGGAGTTGGCAATTCTTGTCAGTCGACTGGGCAGATTGTCGCATGAGAAAATTGAAAATGAGATTGCCTATCTCACCATCGCCATAGAGAAAACTGCAGGGGATCGAGAGAAGGAGGCTTGGGATTGGTTGATGGTTCGGGTTAACGATCTTCTGCAGTCTAGGGAGGGCGCAGTATGAGTAAACTCTTAGCCAGTGTGATTGATCACCAGGAGATGGAACTGGCAATTCATGCCGGAGCAGACATTATCGACCTAAAGAATCCTCACAGTGGTGCCCTCGGTGCACTGCCGATAGAGACAATAAACAGCTTGGTACTGCAATGCAGACATCGTTGTCCAGTCAGCGCAACCGTTGGTGATCTGCCTGCTGAACCCGCACAACTTACCCAGGCAATAGGAAGAACAGCAAGGTGCGGTGTCGACTATGTCAAGGTGGGGTTCTTCAGTAACGATAATTTGACTGAATGTTTACAGGCTATCTCCAGCCTCACAGACCAATATGCGGTTGTGGCGGTACTCTTTGCTGATCTTCAACCCCCACTGCATCAATTGAAGGCTTTTGCTTCTGCTGGTTTTCGTGGTGTTATGTTGGATACGGCAGAGAAGGGCGGGGGTGGGTTACTCAGCCACATCGATCTGGAATCGATAGCTCATTTCGTAGTAGAAAGCAGATCCCTTGGGATGCTGAACGGCTTGGCCGGATCACTCTCTTTACAGGATATTCCCAGGCTACTGCCACTAATGCCAGACTATCTTGGATTTCGTGGAGCACTCTGTGACCAGTCAGAGCGAACTGCGGGGATTATGCCGCATCGGTTGAGTGAAGTTCGCAATGCATTCACTTATAACGGCCAACCGGTTGAACAGCAATCCACATTCACAGGGGTGAATTATGGGGATTAGTTACTGGCAATCTGAAACTGATAACGAGGCCTCTACTGATTGGGTCGAGTCCCTCTCTACTTCACCCAGTTTTGTTTTCGATGAAAAACGTTTGGCTGAAAACCTTGCTCTATTGTCGCGCATCCGTTTGGCAAGCGGTTGTCATATGCTCTATTCAATCAAAGCATGTCCCTTTAAGGGGCTGTTGGAACAGATTCGTAATCATGTCGATGGCTTCTCCGTGAGTTCGCTGTTTGAAGCCAGGCTCGCCCATGAAGTCACAGGGGGTATGGGCGCAATGCATATCACCACACCGGGATTCCGACAGGATGAGTTAGCAGAAATTGGGGATCTTTGTGATGCAGTGAGCTTCAACTCACTGAGTCAGCTGGAACGCTTACCATTTCATTTAGCCGGCCGGGCAAAAATCGGTCTAAGGATCAATCCGCAACGCTCGTTTCTAGATGATCCACGCTATGATCCCTGTCGCGCCCACTCCAAACTCGGAGCCCCCTTGTCAGAAGTCGTTAAACACTGGCGGGAGGGAACCCTTCCAGCAAGTGGCATCAGTGGTCTGCATCTACATACCAATTTCTGTTCCAGTTCCTTCGCACCATTGCAATCGACAGTGGCCCATCTGGAAGAACAGTTACCAGAGTTGGTAAGACAAATTGAGTGGATCAACCTGGGGGGAGGTTACCAATTCCAGGTTGCACAGGATCTGGAGATACTGTTATCAACAATAGCTCATATTCAATCTGAATGGCAGGCTGAGGTCTATATGGAGCCTGGTACATCAGTAGTGGATGATGCAGGGGTATTGGTATCAACAGTCATTGATACTTTTGAAAGCGAGGGTAAATCGATAGCTGTACTCGATACCTCAGTCAACCATCTACCTGAAGTTTTTGAGTATCAGGTTAAACCCAAACTTCGCGGAGAAAAGAGTGAAGGGGCTTATTCGGTAATCCTGGCGGGTTGCACCTGTCTGAGTGGCGACCTGTTTGGTGAATACCAGTTCGACCGTCCACTTAGAATCAATGACCGGCTTATTTTTGAAAATGTTGGTGCCTACTCGCTGATAAAAGCTTCCCGCTTTAACGGTCTTAATCTGCCATCAATCCACTTTCTTGATGATAATAACCAACTGCGTTTGATGAGGTCTTATGACTACGCAGATTATCATCAGCAATGGAGTGGAATGGATGTCGTTCAACAGACTTCCAAAACCAGTGCAGGGTAGGTTGTCTTGGACAACTATCAGCCCAAGGATTTTGTCGAGACCGCTGAAGGGTTGATCTTCGCTGTAGTTACAGAAGATCAGGAAGATCAACGTATCCTCTCTTCTCTCCGCTATCAGCGGACACCTAATGGATATAAGAAACTCAGCACATCAGAAGCTGAAAAGCTGTTGCAAGATAGCTATCCCTACTATCTCTACTACTCCACAACAAGAGATGTCTGGCTGCATGGTGTAGGTGTTGATCGAATCGTATATCACCACCAACCCAGGCTGCGCTTACTGGAGATTCTAGAGGCAGAACCGAACGACCAAATAGAAGCCAAACTGCAGCGATTGATTAAACTCTTTAAAGCGGAGGGTTTGGAAACAGCGGAGATTGGCGTGACTGGCTCCATGCTGATAGGTGCTCAAAAGCAGAGTTCTGACATAGATTTAGTCTTCTATCAGCGAGAGGCATTTTTCAAAGCCAGAGAAATCATCAAAACTCTAATCACTAAACAACAGTTGCAACCGCTGGATGAAACACTATGGCAGGACGCCTATGCACGACGCGGCTGCGCTCTGACATACGATGAATATTGTTGGCATGAACATCGCAAATATAATAAAGCAGCAATTGAAGAGACAAAATTTGATATCAGTCTGCTAACTGCTGATAGGTGGCAGGACCTTATACGCTATAGAAAACAGGGCAGGGTCAACTTAAAGACAACTATTGCTGATGATCGGAATAGTTTTGATTATCCCGCCCGCTATAGTCTAAGTCATCCTGCTATAGATGAGGTAATCAGTTATACCGCAACCTATAGCGGCCAGGCTTTAAGAGATGAACAGGTGGAAATTCAGGGGCAATTAGAGGTATCGATTGCCGGGCATCTTCGTATTGTTATCGGTACCAACAGGGAGGCATCCCATGAATATATCAAAGCACTATCATCACAACACCATTAGTTTTTCTCAACGATTAACAGTGGCCATTAGCACACTTTTTTTGCTAGCTGTTTTTTTAAGCAATAGCACAGAAGCTGCTCAGAACGAGAGGCTTGTTGTATTACCGTTTGAGATTGTTGATAACACTCCTGTGCTTGGTGGTCAGGAGAGAAACCAGATGATGCTCGATAAAATGACGCGTTACATTGCTCAAAATATCGAAGAAATAGGATTATTCAAAGTTATTCCACAAGATAGAGTCAACGAAACCGTAAAAAATGCCCAGTTAGGCACCGACATTCGAAACTGTAACCTATGTGAATTCGATCTGGCAAAAAAGGTTGATGGAGAAAAGGTTATGACAGGCTGGATATATAAGATGAGCATTCTGGTTCTGACCATGCATATCGAAATCAAAGATATAGCCACTCAACAGACATTTATTAGCAAAGCATATGACTTCAGAGGTGACAACGAGAAGGCATGGCTTAGAGCTGCGGATTATATGCTCCGGGATTTGTCTGAGATGATGACACCATCAACGACCAGGAAATAGAGCTACTCTAATCTGTTAGCTCACCTTCACAGGTAGGGTGGGGCCATGCCCCACCAAAGAAGGTGGTTACAAAACCATAAACTTTATTCGTTAAACCTTATGGTGGGGCATGGCCCCACCCTACCCAAAGTGCATTGTTTGTTTTAACTATTGGGCCGTGCATTAAATCTCAGAACGAGCTAGGTAGCCTGGATGGAGCACAGCAGAATCCGGGATGGTTGGTGCGCTGTTCCTCCGGATTCCGTTTCACTACATCCAGGCTACGGACTACTCTAATCTGCTAGCTCACCTTCACAGGTAGGGTGTGGCCATGCCCCACCAATGAAGGTGGTTACAAACCCATAAACTTTTTTCGTTAAACCTTATGGTGGGGCAGGGCCCCACCCTACCCAGAGTGCGTTGTTTGTTTTAACTATTGGGCCGTGCATTAAATCTCAGAACGAGCTAGGTAGCCTGGATGGAGCACAGCGGAATCCGGGATGGTTGGTGCGCTGTTCCTCCGGATTCCGTTGCACTACATCCAGGCTACGGACTACTCTAATCTGCTAGCTCACCTTCACAGGTAGGGTGGGGCCATGCCCCACCAAAGAAGGTGGTTATAAACCCATAAACTTTTTTTCGCTAAACCTTATGGTGGGGCAGGGCTCCACCCTACCCAGAGTGCGTTGTTTGTTTTAACTATTAGGCCGTGCATTAAATCTCAGAACGAGCTAGGTAGCCTGGATGGAGCACTGCGGAATCCGGGATGGTTGGTGCGCTGTTCCTCCGGATTCCGTTGCACTACATCCAAGCTACGGACTACTCTAATCTGCTAGCTCACCTTCACAGGTAGGGTGGGGCCATGCCCCACCAAAGAAGGTGGTTACAAAACCATAAACTTATTCGTTAAACCTTATGGTGGGGCAGGGCCCCACTCTACCCAGAGTGCGTTGTTTGTTTTAAATACTAGGCCGCTCGTTAGCTTCCAAAATCATACCTTAATGTTAATCCAGCATAGATATCCCGATCAGGGGCTGGTTCAAAGTATCGTCCGCCAAAGGCATTGATACGTACATTGCCGTTGTACTGCTCGTCAAACAGATTGTTGACGCCAATGAAGGGTGAGAGCTCCCAAGGGCCAAAGAACTTTGTATAACCAATTCTGAGATCTGCCACGGTATAGGAATCATTGGTTACTGTGTTGGCATTGTTGGCGTAAATCTCATCTACAAACAAGGCGGTGAACTGGCTATAGATACCATTTGGGTGGGTGTAGGAGAAATCGGCACTGAACAGGTTTTCGGGAATGCCTGGTATGACATTTCCACTGAAATCGTTGCCGTTATCATCTATGAATTTGTCAAATTCAAAATCTGAGTAGGTGTAGGCTAGTGTGGTAATCAGATAGTCGAAGAGTTCAAATACCAGTTGAGCTTCCAATCCATTGCGACGGGATTCTGCGGCGTTTTGATAATAGGTTATGTCGTCGATTTCAAAAGGTACCAGCTCATCCGTTACATCCATAGTGAATAGAGCCAGGTCATAGCGGACTTTTTTACCCATGGCACCCTTAAAACCGATTTCATAATTGGTGGACACCTGTGGATCCAGGTTCTGGTTGAATCCGGCACCATCGGGATCCCGCAGTTCTACTGCTGTTGGTGATTCAAAAGAGCGAGAGATATTGGTGTAAAGATTGAGATCCTGCATGGCTGTGAAGCGAAATCCCACAGAGGGGCTGAATTTGTTGAAGCTTCGATCACCTGAGTCATCACCATTGCTGAGAAAGTTATCCTCCACATCAAAGTTGAGTCGATCATAACGACCACCCAGGGTTAATTCCATGCGATCACTGAGACTGTATTCATTCTGCAGATAGAGGCCGATGCTATCGACTTGCTCATCCTGATCCTGAGTTTTTTCACCCAAACTGTCACCGGCCAGAAGATAACGTTTTCGTTCATCCTGCTGACGATCCAGGTCAATACCAGTGGTAAAGCGATTGGCATGATTGGCAACAGGAGCGCTGTGGGTGTACTGGATACCACCACCTACAGCGAAGCGATCAAGCAGGATGCCTTGACCTGTTGCCCCTATGGGCAGACGATTGGCCAGATCCCGCCAGACATAGTAGTTGCGTACTCGTAATTCACCACTGTCACCCATTGGGGTATCGTAGACAAAACCCAATCGTGTCTGCTCCAGCTCTTCACCAGAATCGAGGGTTGAATTTCTCGTCCAGGCTGTTGTTGGATCATCCTCTGCCAGTGCTTCGGTCAGACCACCGGGGTCATCGGCCTGTGGTGAGTCGGTGTAGTTGATTACAGTATTGAAACGTGCACCATTTTCAAAATCGATACCAAACTTACTATTAAGGGAGCTTTGCTCTGTGGCGCTGTGGTCGCGATAACCATCGTAGCTCATGTCAGAAAGATTGACCAAGTAATCAAACAACTCAGTTTTGCCACCAAATTTGAGTTGTGTTTTTTGAAAACCATCTTCACCAAAAGTAGGGCGAAGTGAGATAAAAGGAATCTCTGGCGGCTCTTCTGATTCAATCAGAAGTGCGCCTCCTGATGCATTCCCATACAGGGCTGAGACAGGCCCGCGAATCACCTGCATATTCCCAATTGAGCCGATATCGATGCTGTCCACATTCGCCTGTCCATCGGGTAGGGTTTCAGGAATTCCATCGACCATTACCTTGATGCCGCGGATACCAAATGCTGAGCGGGCTCCAAATCCACGAATCGAGATGCGCAGATCCTGAGCGAAATTGTAACGGTTCTGCATAAAGATGCCGGGGATCTGGGTCAGAGATTCATCGAGTCCCAGTTGGGGTTGAGCGAACTGGATCGCCTGCTGCTGCACAATACCAACTGCTGCCGGTACATTTTCCAGTGGTTTTTCAACTCGTGTAGCAGTTACCGAAATGTCTTCCAAAACGGTAGCCTCAGCAGATTCCTCGGCCATAATGTCGTTGCACAGGGTGAAGGAAATCAGAATAGCAAGCTGTGCTGGTGTTTGACGGCGTAGAGGTAACATGATTCACTCCGAGAGAGATATATAACTTGAGTAATGCAAAAAATAATCCATCTGAACCTTTATTAATATGGGAAAAAATCCCGTGATGACATTGTATGGACTTGGTCTCTTGACCTGTTAATGCAATCAAGTCGATATTAATATCTATGACCTGGTTAGTATGTTTCGGTAAACAAGAGCCTTATGACACTGACAAGTAGACTACTGATTCTGGTATTGACGATTGTCTTAGCGATGTTTGTTTTTGGTGCCTATTTCGCGCTTGGTGTGGCACGTACCAACATCACTAATGAGGTCGAATCGAGTGCGCGAATCACAATGCAACTGCTAACAGCAGCGCTGATAAGCAGCCATGCCGAGGATCAGGTAAAGGCACAGCAAATTCTGATTACCCACTTGCAAAGACTGGATGATACGCGTCATCTGCACATAGCACTGACCCGTGGTGACGGCACGGTCATCTATCCATTCAGTGAGCGACAGGAGTTGGCACCAAAAGTGGTTCCAGAATGGTTTGTCAACTTAGTCAAACCACCGCCAGCGGAATATCATAAGCGTATAGCAAGTCCACAATTTGGTAGCAGTGAGATTGTAATATTGGCAGATCCATCAGATGAGATCAGAGAGGTATGGTTGGAGGCTCGCTCGATTGTCATGCTGATCACTACCTTTACACTCATTTACCTTGTACTGATGGCATTTACCATCCGTCGAGCATTAAAACCTGTCAATCAGATCAGTACTGGTCTCGGCATCATACAGTCTGGTAATTATGAAGCTCGTCTTCCAAAGTTTAACTTGCCTGAATTGAACCGTCTGTCACAGCAATTCAATCATATGGCGCAGGTGCTGGAGGCTCAGCAGGAAGAGAATCGACAGCTCAGCAGGCGTTTGATGTCAGTGCAGGAATCGGAGCGACGTCATCTGTCTCGGGAACTGCACGACGAACTGGGCCAATCGATCAGCGCAATAAAGGCAATGGCAGTCACGCTCAGACAGCACCCTGAAAATATCAATGATGGCACGAATTCCATTATCAGTGTATGTAACCACATGTATAGTGTTGTTCGTGACATGATGAATCGTCTGCGACCTGTTGCCCTGGAAGAGTTGGGCGTGGTGACCGGTATTGAAAGGTTGGTAGATGGCTGGAATGATCATCAGGAAGAGTGTTTCTGTGCCCTCACCATCATTGGTGAGTTCGATGAGGTGGACGAAGATCGTGCAATTACCCTCTATCGTATCGTACAGGAGGCACTAACCAATGTTGCCAAACACGCTAAAGCGGAGAAGGTGGAGATAAAACTTGAACGTAATTCGTCAGGTGAGATCAGGGTATCTATCCGTGACAATGGTCAGGGATTCGATCAAAAAAACAAGCGCAAAGGCATGGGGCTGCTTGGTATGCGTGAACGAATTGAGGCTTTGAGTGGGAAAATCTCCCTTGCCAGTGAACCCACCAAGGGTGTATCAATTGATATCACTATACCCTCAAGTTAGGGGTAATTAGGGCCTGTTAACACTAATCGAATCGGCCCTGTTGCCCCTGAAAAAGCGCCAATCAAGGCGCGAGGAGAGAGGTTTGGTCACTCCAAATGAACGACGAGTAACGCCGAGAGGCACTTTTTCAGGGGTAACCCGAAGGGCTGAGGCTATTTTTCCGCCCAGCGGCGTTATCATTCGCTCATGTAGAATGGCTACAACTCGCTTATTCTGCCTTGCTGGACGAAAAAACAGTCTCACCAGGGACGATTCGATTAGTGTTCACAGGCCCTAGGAAAATTATTTTAGAAATGAGTGCTATCCGGGTTCTACTTGTTGATGATCATGCCGTTGTACGGGCCGGCTACAAAACCCTGCTTGACGGAACCCATGATATTGATGTGGTTGCAGAGGCTGGTCGTGGTGAAGAAGCCTGCCAACGATATGCTGAGTTTCTACCCGATCTGGTGGTGATGGATCTTTCATTACCTGGAATTGGTGGACTTGAGGCGATCCGGCGTATTGTTGCCCGTGATCGTGATGCTGCAATTCTGGTGTTCAGTATGCATGATGATACCGCCTTTGTTGAAAAGGCATTGGCAGCCGGTGCCCGGGGCTATATCACCAAGAATAGCGCTGCTGAAATTATGGTGGATGCGATTAGAGCAATTGCATCAGGACAGGCTTATATCGATCATGAACTTGCACAGAACCTGGCCCTGCATAAAGCAAGTGGCGATAGAGAAGTATTCGCCTGTCTCACCACCCGAGAGTTTCAAATCTTTAATCTTCTAGCCCATGGTCTCTCGCCAACTGAAACTGCCAGCGAATTATCTTTGAGTTACAAGACAGTGGCCAACTACACCACACAGATCAAATCAAAACTCAATGTTAAAAGCACAACCGAACTGGTGCACCTGGCAATTCGGCACGGTGTCATAGATCCTATCAGTGAGTAGCTCCTAAGTGGTTTATTTATTAACCCGGAAAATAAATACCTCCTCTTCAGCCGAAGCGTGCCTGTCCTTTTAATATAAAAATGTTAGGGGCCTTTGTACTACGTTGTGGCTCATGACAAGGGAACAACCCTTCTCAGCTAACCACGCCTTGATGGTGGGGCATGGCCCCACCCTACGCTTGAATCTATTCCGATAGTTGGGTTATTCCTGCGCTACTCGCTCGTATCAAAATAGGATACCAAGAGAGACACTTTTCAGGGTTGCTGTAGGGTGGGGCCATGCCCCACCATATCAGGTGAAAAATGTATGATGTTCCTGTTGTACACTACACTCGAATGGAATCCGACGCTCTTATCCTTCAACAATTTACACGATAATAATAGAAGTTAATGGGATAACAGTGTAACGGGTGACACTGTGCAAATATGTTCGTTTCTGACACGGGAAAATTTCCCGAATTCCCAAGAAAAGTTCCTCTTCATCTCCATGCCGAATAGGGTTATAAACTCCTATATGCATATGTTTTGTTAATAGTTATTAATAACAAAAAAAGTAGAAAAAAGAGAGATTACGACCATGTCAGGAATGCAATCAGCGAAAAATAAGCGCAGCAGATGGCTTATTGCCGCGATCCTTATATCGCCATGTATAGGAGGCAGCTGGGCTGCGGAAACTTTGGCGCCAATCGAAGTCATCAGCACGACCCCACTGCATGGTGTAGGCATTGAAAGAGATCGCTTACCGATGCACACCGAGGTTGCTACCGATGGGGACATGGAACAGCAACAGAGCCTGGATCTTTCAGAGTTCCTTAATCAACGCTTTGGCAGCGTATTTCTCAATGAGGCACAAAACAATCCACTGCAACCAGATCTACTCTATCGTGGATTTGTTGCCTCGCCTCTGATCGGATTACCTCAGGGCATCTCTGTCTATATGGATGGTGTCCGAATAAACGAACCTTTTGGTGACACAGTCAATTGGTCTGTGATTCCTGACTCGGCCATTGCCGGTATCAATCTGATGTCTGGATCGAATCCACTATTCGGACTGAATACCCTGGGTGGCGCGATTTCAATCAATACCAAGAATGGTTTCTCCCATCCCGGTGGTGACATTGAGCTGTCCGGAGGTTCCTTCGGCCGCTATACAGCAGAAGCCAGCATTGGTGGCAGCCAGGACAATCTGGCCTATTTTATTACAGGCAACTATTTCGAAGAGGATGGCTGGCGGGATTATTCGCCATCTGAGTCTCAACAACTGTTTGGTAATCTGACCTGGCAGGGCGAACTGAGCACACTAGAGCTCAGCCTGAGTTTGAGTGACAGTGAGTTGATCGGTAATGGCGCGTTGCCGATAGAGCTTTTAGAGGAGGATAGGGAGACAATCTTTACTCGTCCGGATATTACAGAACAGCAAGCCACACTACTTAGACTGGGAGGTGAGCACTATGTAAGCGATGAAATAGTGCTTGAAGGAATGCTCTTTTACCGCAATAGCAAACTCGACACATTAAACGGTGACGATTCTGACTATGAAGGGTGTGAAGATGCAGAGAACGCAGGCTTCATCTGTGAAGAGGATGGGGATGAAGAGGAGGTTGTGTTTGATCAGAATGGTAACCCTGTATTGGAAGATGATGCAGTTGAAGGCGCTACTGTTAACCGTTCAAAAAGTGATCAGGATACAGTGGGTTTCAGCTTACAGAGTGCTTTTTTACAATCATTGGCGGGTAGGGATAATCATATGATTATCGGTATAGCTGCTGATCGAAGTGAGGTTGATTTCTCATCCAATAGTGAGTTGGGCAGGCTCGATGAGAGCAGACAGGCCATTGGTAGTGGCATTCTTGTTGAGGAGAGTTTTACAGAAGTTGAGACAGAAACAAAGAACCTCTCCCTATATCTGACGGATACCTGGTCTGTCACTGAACAGCTGTCACTTACCCTCGCCGGTCGATGGAACAAGACAGAGATTGAGCTTAAAGATCAACTGGGTACAGCCTTGAATGGTGATCACAGTTTCACGCGATTCAATCCGGCAGCCGGTGTCGCATACGATTTGTCAGATCAATTCAATATCTATTCGGGCTACAGTGAATCGAATCGAGCACCTACAGCGATGGAACTGACCTGCGCAGATCCTGATGATCCTTGTCGGTTACCCAATGCCTTTCTCTCAGATCCACCCCTGGAACAGGTTGTGGCCAAGACCTGGGAAGGCGGAATCCGTGGCTCGCAGGCAGGAGTTGAGTGGCACCTAGGAGTGTTTCATACCACCAATCATGATGACATCATTTTTATAAGTGCCGGAGCGCTTACCAATGAGGGTTATTTTGATAATGTAGGAGAGACCCGCAGACAGGGTATAGAGATGAGCCTGAACGGTAACTCATTTGATCAACAGCTTGACTGGTTCCTGAGTTACACCTTCCTGAAGGCAACATTTGAAGAAAACCTGACCATCGCCAGCCCTAACAACCCCAATGCGGTAGACGGTGAAATCAGCATACAACCAGGCGACAGGATTCCGGGTCTACCAGAGAATCTGCTAAAAGCAGGAGTCACCTATCATATGACCCAGAAACTCTCTCTTGGCCTGGATTTACAATATAGTTCCAGCACCATCATGCGAGGCGATGAAGCAAACCTTGATGATGAAATTGATGGTTATACCCTGGTCGATCTACGGGGTGAATATCAGGCCACTGACAGTTTTAAGGTGTTTGCCAAGGTGGACAACCTATTTGACAAAGAGTACGAAACCTTTGGTCTCTATGGCGAAGCCGATGAGGTTCTTGGTGATGAGTATGAAGATAGCCGTTTTCTTTCACCCGGATCTCCCAGGGCATTCTGGGCTGGAATTAGCTATGAATTTTTCTGATCTGAACACTATTAAAGCCGCTGGAGGTGGAAGCATAGTCTACTAATCCATTCATCCTGGATGAACTAGTGCGGTGCGTCATATAAACCCTGTATTTAGAAAGCCGCTCAAGCCGTGAGTGCAAGGCGCAGCCCGCAGGTAATGGTTGTGTGCAACGCCGCAATCGCGGCTTGAGTGGCTTCCCGCAGGGCGAGGCAGGTGATTTAAACGCAAACTGAGATAGGCCTTGTCTAAATATAGGGTTTATATGACGCACCATACTAGTCACCATCCGGGAGATGTGAAGTTAATATCCTCGTTAAAGGGCCGTTGATCGGTTTGGGTAAAATAGTAGAGCTTTCAAACTCACCACTACCCATCACCGATCCCGGCCCTCTTTTTTTCTATGTTGCAAAGCAGTTCTAGCCCGTTAGACATCAATTTGGTAGTGTAAGCCGAAACTAGCCATGTAATATAATATTTAATAATTAAAGGCACCTCTTTTAATTACTTGTGCCCTCTGGCTTTACGACCCGTTCAGAATCAAGGCGAGCTTTTGAAGCCAGGCTTATTGCCTGTCGAAAAAGCGCAATACAGAGTCTGGACGGGCCCTAAAGCCCCGTAGGGCGGGGCCTGAAGCATGCATCAGCTGCGATGTGGTGCTTGAGAATGGAACAACCATTTTGCTTCGGCTTATGCCTTGCAGCTACACGCTTCAGGTCACGCAGAGGGCATAAGCGATTGATAGAGGTGCCCTAAATAGATTATTCAGATACATCGGTCAGTTCTCTCTGTATCATCCGATCGAATTGTTTAGAGAAACTCCTGCGCAAACTCTTTGAATGGCTACAGATGGCGCAAGATGATAATGGTCAGTAGGAATTGTGTAGTTACATTGTTTAACCTGTTGACTGATTTATAGTTTCCTATTAGCCAGGGATGCCCTGAACCTACCATTATGGACGTTGTTTAGTTTATTCGCAGATTGTTATTTTTTTAAGGTTAGCGACAAAAGCAACCTATATGGTTACCTGGCTGTAAAGTGCTGTGCTGAAGCAACGGATGGCACAAGATATACTAACCAGGCCATAGATATTAAGACACTCAGCCGTTAAATATCATAAGGATAGGGGCTACAAGCGTGACTCAGATCGGTGTTGCAGCTTTTGACAAGGGCTAGCCATTGCCGGCGAGCCGCGCCTTGATCTGAGCCACGCTTGTAGCCCTGAGTGTATTAATATCTATGGCCAGGTTAGTAAGTTAAGAATGGTGAGATTTAAATGATTAACAGAATCATGCTGGTTGATGGTTCCTCGGCATCCCGTGAAGTACTTACGAGGCAATTGCAGGTTGCTATGCCTGAGATCCAAATCAGCAGTTGCGCAAGTGCATCTGAAGCATTGCAACTGATGAATGCTGAGCGCTACTCTCTGATCACGACCGCTTTATTGCTGCCTGATATGGATGGTCTCGATTTATGCCGACAGATACGCACCACTAAGCGACATCGCTATACACCGGTGATTGTCGTCTCTTCAGATGCTGGTCAACGCCTACTTCACGAAGGCTACAATGCAGGTGTAACGGACTATTTTGAGAAAGCCTTGGGTTTTATGGCTTTTGGTCAGTTCATAAAATCTTTTCTTGAGCGTAATCCAGACCTCTATGGACGAATCCTCTATATCGAGGATAGTAAGACCGCTGTAGCCGCAGCTCTGAAAATGATGGAACAGCATGGCATGGAGGTTATCCATGTTACTTCTGTAGAGGAGGCGATGACCTTGCTCGAGAGAACTCGTAATGGTAACGAGAAGGGATTTGACCTGATAATCACCGATTTTCATCTACAGGGGAGTATGACGGGAGGGGATCTGCTCTACTATTTACGCGTGAAACAACACTATTCCCAGCAGGAGTTGCCAGTTTTGGTAACCACAGGAAATGAGGACACAAAAACTCAGGTCGAAGTGTTCCACGCTGGCGCAAACGACTTCGTCAATAAACCACTGGTTGAAGAAGTGGTCATGGCTAGGGTTCGGTCTCTGCTTTTAGTAAAAAGCCAATATGATACCCTGCGTCGTCAAGCAGTGAATATGGAGAGAATCGCCACCACTGACGCTCTCACAGGCACACATAACAGGCTCTTCCTGGTAGAAAAGGGGCAGGATTATATAAGCAAAACTGCTGATGGTTGGGTGATGATCATCGATTTGGATCATTTCAAGAAAATCAATGACACCAAGGGTCATTTGATTGGTGACCAGGTACTGATTGCCATGGGAAAACTGTTAAACCACCATTTTCAGGATGGTTTGCCAGCGCGTTTTGGAGGAGAAGAGTTCGTTGTCCTGGCTCATGGGACAGATATACCCGAAAGAACTGAAGCCCTGCGCAAAAGCGTGGAGCAACTCAAACCCGGCGGGGTTGATGTCACTATAAGTATCGGTCTTGCCTCTGTAGGGGACCATTCAGGAGAGGATCTAAATACCCTGCTTGGACTCGCTGACAAAGCTCTGTATGCAGCAAAGGACGGGGGGCGAAATAGAGTGCTTATGTATGGCACGGAAGGCAAGATCAGCTCTCCATATCGATGATATTTAACAATCCTACCTAACGTAACAATAGTTTTATTCTTGAAACCATCTGGTGCAATAAAAGTCTGCTAATTTGCTCGAAAATAGAGCCAGATTTGAAACATGTACCAGTGGTATCTGACCGGCAAAGTAACACTTAAGTTATTGCTGGACTTAACTATTTATGCGATCTATCCTAGATACAACCAATCAACGGTAAATGGTATGTCAAGAGAGTGACAGAGAGCTTTGACCTTCAATTTCAAGTCATCCCGTTAATGTCAGGACAGGTGTAGGAGAGTCAATGGGATTCTACCGCCAGTGTCTGCACAGGAATCGTTTCAAATCCTTACCTTTTTGGAGTCCTTGATGTCGGAATCACCGAAAATAATTGTCGTCGGCGGCGGTGCTGCTGGTCTTGAGCTCGCAACCCACCTTGGCAGACGGTTAGGTAAACGGGGTAGGGGGCAAATCACGCTTATCGATGCCACCAGAACACACATATGGAAACCACTGTTACATCAGGTGGCGGCGGGCACATTTGACCCGGATCAGCACGCCTTGGGTTATCTGGCTCATGCCCGTTGGAACCACTACAGATTTCGCTTAGGCATGATGCAGGATCTCGATCGGGTAGAACGCAAAATTATATTAGCACCGCTCTACAACGATAAAGGGGAAGAACTGATTCCAAGTCGAAGTTTCTCATATGACTATCTGATCTTTGCAGTAGGCAGTGTGAGTAACGATTTTGGCATTCCAGGGGTTAAAGATCACTGTCTGATGCTTGACACAAAATCTCAGGCCGCACGCTTTCAGCAACAACTGCTAGAAGCATTGATAAAGGCAAATACACAGAATACTCCCCTGAAAGAGGGGCAGTTGGACGTTGCTATCATTGGTGCTGGCGCAACAGGTGTTGAACTGGCAGCACAGTTGCACCAGGTCACCCGCCAGATTTCCCAATACGGATTCGAGACAATTGAGCCGGACAGACACATACACCTCCATATTCTCGATGCAGGGCCTCGCATTCTTCCAGCACTACCAGAGAAACTCTCAAGCCAGGTGCAGCAGGAGCTGGAAAGTCTGGGTATCAAAGTACATGTTTCTGAAAAAGTCACAAAGATCACAGAAGATGAGGTGCACACAGACTCCGGATTAGTCATCCCTGCAACCATCAAGGTATGGGCTGCGGGCATTAAAGGGCCCGATTTTCTGAGTCAACTCAATTTGACTACCAACCGCATCAACCAACTCAAGGTCAATGGTGATCTTACCCTGGAAGATGACGAACGCATCTTTGCCATTGGTGATTGCGCCGCATGTGTCATGAACGAACAGGGTGATCTGGTGCCACCACGGGCTCAGGCAGCTCATCAGCAAGCATCATTCGTTGCTAAAGCACTGGTTAAACGGATAAAGGGGCAGAATTTCGATAAAAAATATATCTATCGGGACTACGGTTCCCTGGTAACCCTGGGTCGCTACAGCACTGTTGGCAGTTTAATGGGCGCCATAACCGGTAGTGTTCGAGTCAGTGGTTGGATCGCTCGATGGGTCTATCTCTCACTCTATAAAATGCATCAGCTGACCCTTTTTGGATGGTGGCGAACAGGATTGACCACATTAGCCCGTATGCTGAGAAGGAGTATTGATCCGGCAATAAAGCTACACTAAATACTTATCGTTTCTCTTTCCATAGTTTCGATATAAACACTGACGTCCGAAATAAATGCAAGTGATGTAGGCTGCGGCCCAGCCGTATCAAACCCAAGTGAAACGAACACTATCTGAAGCTGATGGGATTCCTTTTCATAGCGAAGATCATTCATTATTGATTGATCGTGTAATGTTTGTCATATGTATGCGATAGTCTATCTGCAACTTAGGGTCTAATTGTTCGGGTGCGGGGCAATATCATAATTTCGGCGAGGAACTCTATGCTATGCTCCAGTCTCTGACTATTAAGTACTTCAATTATTACAACTTATAGTTTTTGTAAATATGGAGGTAACATCTGATGCTGAGAGTCATGCCAATCCTGGCGCTAGATCAGGCTGGCAACCCAAGTCGTTGGTTGAACTGGGAAAAGGCAGTCCATTTGATTGCGACAGACAGGGTTTTGGCTCCATTGGGCCAGCAATCTCATCTGATTCGAGGTGGATTCAATGCGCTCACTGGTCTGCGCTCCAGTATTGAAATTTCCTCTATTCTACTTACAAGATCAAAGGTGCAACCGCATCTTTGGGCAGAAACATACGAACCACCGCTGACCAATCGTGCCTTATTCGCTAGAGACGGCCACATCTGTCTCTATTGTGGTAAGCAGTATTCCAATCGCGACCTGACATGTGATCATGTCATTCCTAAGAGCAGAGGGGGCACAGACAGCTGGTCAAATGTAGTCAGTTGCTGCACCCGCTGTAATCATCTGAAAGGTGCACGTACACCCAGTGAATGGGGGGTGGAATTACTGGCGATACCTTATGCTCCATGCTTCGCAGAGCATATGATTTTGCGTGGAAAAAACATTCTTGCAGATCAGGCAGAGTTTTTACTGGCTCGTGTGCGCAGAGGATAAAAAAAATGGCGCAGTAATAAACCGCCTGACTCCCCGGTCAGTTTTTTCAGGAAGCCGACCACTGCTTTCCCATTAACTTTAATCTTCTCAGAACATCTCAAGAAGCCCCTCTCCCTTTATGGGAGAGGGGTTGGGGAGAGGGTGTACGCGAAGCGTTTCACGTGATTGAAAGATAAAACCACATTGATCCTTCATCTTTATCGTGCTGATTGTTGATGAAAATAGGATGTTCATTCTCCCCCTCTCCCCCGGCCCCTCTCCCGCGAGGGGAGAGGGGAGTTACTCTCCCCGCCTATTTAAGGTTTCGGTGATTTGTCATTTTTTTCACACCGTGATCCTCTGCTTTACTATGCTTTTTTAAATCTCTATTCACTGCTGCCCTATTAACTTTCAATCTTCTCAGAACAACTCAGAAAGCCCCTCTCCCTTTACGGGAGAGGGGTTGGGGAGAGGGTGTACGCGAAGCGTTACATGTGGTTGAAAAATAAAACCGCACTGATCGTTCATATTATTCTTGCTGATTGTTGGGGAAAATAGGGTGTTTATTCGCCCCCGGCCCCTCTCCCGCGAGAGGAGAGGGGAGTTTCACTCCCCACCTATTTAAGATAGTGATGACTTGTAAGCTTTTTCTAGCCGTGACCCTCTGCTTTCCGATTCTCATAATTCAGAGGAAACTGATTGTTAAAGTTATCAAGCATGCCAGTCGATAGTGTCTATAAGTGTTAATAGGCCCTAATAAACAGATTGATTTCACCTATTAACCCGGTATGGTGATCAGATAGTGTCTTTTGTACGCCAAGACCACTCAAGGCTGGATGCTAACTGGTGCAGGCTTCTGCTTGATGGGGGTGCTCACTGCATGTTTCGCTACTTCGGCTATGGTTCCAATATGAACATAACCTCATTGAGGGCCAAGGGAGTGGAGCCATTGTCTTCGCAAAGAGCGACTTTGCGTGGATGGCGTTTGTGTTTCAATGTACAGCATTTCTTCAACCACGAAGGTGGTGTAGGCAACATTGAGCCTTGTGATACAGCTGGTGAGCAGGTGCTTGGTGTACTCCATGATTGTGCGGATGAAGCCCTTCCATCCCTCGATGCCATGGAAGCATGTGGTTATGGCTATCAACGCATCACCACTGAAGTTGAGGCAGATGGCTTACTGCACTCAGCATTTACCTATGTTGGTATGCCGGCATTTATTGATGATGAGTGCTTGCCGAGCCGTCGCTACCTCAACATCCTTATCGATGGCGCGCGCAGGACAGGTCTTGATCCTGAATATCTGCGAAACCTTGAAAGACAACCGATCCACCAAGCCGTTGACCATCCAGCCTTTACACCGCCCGCTGGGGACTATCCTGTATATAGTGCAACTTCACTAGCTGAACAGCAGCTCTATACAGGGCTCTATGGTGCTGTTTTCGATATGTCAGAGGCTCGTCCCCTGCATGAATACCTGAAGCACTTTTTCGGTGGACGTGATATGACCCTGTTTCATCTAAAACGAATGGATAGTAGTGATGGCTGCGAATCCATGGACGATATTCAGCACGGATGCCTCAACGATGCCCAACAGCGATATCTCAATAGCTATTTAAATGAGTACGCAAAGGAATACCGTTATGTTGGACGCATCGACTACAACAACAATTTATGAGGAGTTCACTAATGGATCAGTTTCCCCCGGCACTTTCTCATGGTGCTATCGATGAGGTCTTTCCCAATCTCTTTTTTGTCAGTGGGGCTATGGAGACTGTGCTTCAGGATATAGACTGGAAGTTCAGTCGCAACATGACAGTGGTACGAGATGGTGAGCGTCTGATCATCATCAACAGTGTGCGTCTCAGCGAGGAGGGGTTGTCCGAGCTGGATCAGCTAGGCCAGGTAACTGATGTGGTTCGTCTGGGTTCACTGCATGGACGTGACGATCCTTTTTATGTTGATCGCTACAACGCTGAGTATTGGGCGATGCCAGAGATGGAGCACGAAACCGGTCTTCAAGCGACACGCACCCTTACCCCGGAAGGCCCGTTGCCAATATCAGATGCTTCTCTATTTGATTTCCGTACTACCCAGATTCCTGAAGGGATACTGCGCCTTGACCGGGACGGCGGTGTTCTAATCTCCTGCGATGCACTGCAAAACTGGATTGCACCAGATGAACACTTCTCAGACGCTTCCCGGGAGTTGATGACTCAGATGGGGTTTTTTACACCGGCCAATCTCGGTCCGGTTTGGGTGCAGAGAGCCTCGCCCCAGGGAGATGACTTCTTACGCCTCAAAAGGCTGGTCTTCAAACATGCGCTATGCGGTCACGGCGAACCCTTACGAGATACTGCTCACGAAGAGTTCAGCGCAACCTTCAATCGACTGCTCGGCGTCTGAAGCTCGGATAAGGATCAGATACTTGAAGATGGCGACACTTCAATTGCCTGGATATGAGGTTGGGCCGGTACTCTATCGATCTGTAGGGCGCGTGGTCTATCGAGCTCAACGTCTTGCCGACAACACAGCTGTTGCTGTAGAGACCCTTGACGCGGAATACCCTGAGCGTCAGCAGGTAGCGGAGATTCGACGCGCAGGGACTATCGCACAACGCCTGGCTGAGGTCGATGGTGTACAGAATGTGCATGCGGTGCTTGCACATGGAAGCGGCAATCTGGCGCTGGTTGCTGAACTGTTTAAGGGTACTCTCGATTCCCACCTGTCCAAGGCGGGGGGGAGTGGTCTGCCACTGACCGAAGTACTTGAGATTGCCCTGCACCTTACCCGCATCCTGGGTGATATACACGCCAAAGATATCGTACACAAAGCTTTGACTCCGCGTCATGTGCTGTTCGATCCTGCCAGTGGTGCGATTGCCATTGCCGGCTTTAGTATCGCCTCAGAATTGGATCAGGAACGTCAAGCGGTGCAGATGTCACGTCGCCTCGAAGGTCCGTTACCCTATATTTCTCCAGAACAGACTGGACGGATGAATCGGGATTTGGATTATCGGTCCGACTACTACTCCCTGGGTGTGCTGCTGTTTGAACTGTTGACCGGTACACGGCCGTTTCAAGCTAATGACTTGTTGGAATGGGTCTATGGTCACATCAGTCGCTTGCCGCCGGAGCCACACCAGATCTCTCCGCATGTTCCCAAAGCAGTGTCGGCGATTGTTCTCAAGCTGCTGTCCAAGAGTCCTGAGGAGCGCTATCAGAGTGCAGAGGGACTGATATACGATCTGGAGCATTGTGTTGATCTGCTTGCGGCGGGTTGTGAAATCGAACCCTTCAAACTTGGCGAAAAAGATTTCTTGCAGAAGTTTCTGGTACCACAAAGCCTTTACGGACGCGAACAGGAAATCCAAGAGCTTCTAGGACTGTTTGAGGTGGCTGCAGCCGGAGGTACTGAGTTTTGCCTGGTTCATGGTTATTCAGGGGTTGGCAAGTCGGCCCTGGTGAATGAGATCGACCGGCCCCTGGTGCGGGAGAGGGGCTTTCTAGTACAGGGCAAGTTCGAGCAGTTTCAACATGGAGAGGTATACACCGCCATCGCAATCGCTTTCCGTGGCCTGGTGCAGCAAATTCTATCTGAACCAGAGGAGCGTTTGGCAAATTGGCGCAGTCGTCTATTGGATGCATTGACCCCTAACGCCTGTCTGGCTGTGGATCTGGTGCCTGAACTGGCGCTGATCATTGGCGATCAACCCTCAGTGGTAGCATTGCCGCCTGCCGAGGCACGTAATCGTCTACACATTGTACTCACCAATTTTTTACAGGTGTTTGCGGCAGATGGACACCCTGTGGTGCTGTTTCTTGATGATCTGCAATGGAGTGACACCCCGACACTGGAGCTGTTACGTCGCTTTGTGACCTCTCGCGAACTGAGCCATCTGTTGCTTATCGGTGCCTATCGTAGTAATGAGGTTGGGGTAGGTCATCCTCTGCGTCTGTTGCTCGATGACCTTCAGTTGTCGAAGAGTATTCGTCAGCTTCCCATAGGACCTTTGAACCGGGATTCGGTTGCTCACTTAGTGGCAGATGCTCTGTGCCAGGATTTAGACGAGACACGCCAGCTAAGCGATATGTTATTCGATAAGGCGCAGGGGAATCCCTTCTTCACCAACGAATTACTACGACAACTGCATAAGGATGGTGTCATTGCACCAGACTCAGAGAGTGGACGCTGGAACTGGAAGCTGGATACAGAGCACTGGTTCCACATCAGCAACAATGTTGTTGAATTCATGGTGGACAATTTACGCCAGCTGCCACCTGCAACCCAACAGGTGTTGCAGTTAGCAGCCTGTATCGGCAGTACTTTTGACCTGCATACACTTTCTGTAATTTATGAACATCCGATTGCAGCGACAGCAGCAGCGCTTATGCCAGCGCTCAAACACTACACAGTCTTGCCTCTTCATACCGATTACCGTCTTGTCGATGGTTGCGTGCAGGGAGAGGATGTCGTATCACTGGAGTTCAATCCATCCTACCGTTTTCAACATGATCGGATGCAACAGGCAGCATATGCCCTAATTGATACCCGGCGGTTGCCAGAAGCACACCTCTCCGTGGGACGTCTGATGTTGCATTCTGCCGATGGTGATATTCCAGAGGATCGTCTCATCGACATCGTAGGCCACCTCAATGAGGGACGACCACTGATCGAATCGGAGGAGGAACAACTGCAACTGGCTGAGCTGAACCTGAGAGCAGGTGTTCGCGCCAGACAATCCGGGGCCTATGAGTCGGCCCTCAACTACCTGCGTGTAGTAGAGGAACTACTACCCGCCAGGCCCTGGCGGGATACCCCCGTGCTGATGCAGGGGGTTGCCTCCGAAATCCAACAATGTGCCTATCTGACCGGACGCACAGAAGAGGCGGAAAAGTGGATAGAAGTGCTGTTGGAACATAGTGAAACAGACTTGAAAAGCGCTGAAATACTCGCTACCCGAACACGACAATATGCCACTCTCGGACGTATGGAAGAGTCAATCCTCTCTGCTATTCAGGGTTTGGAGATGCTCGGCCTGGAACTCATTGAACACCCCACAACAGAGGATATCGATAAGGAGCGGAATCTGGTTGAGATGAATCTGGGCGATAGAAGCATCGCCGAATTGATAAATGTACCGATGGTCAATGATCCAGCTACATTGGCAAGTATGAGGTTGTTGATGGAGATATTTCCAGCAGCTTTTCTCTCCGGTAGCGGCAATCTATTTACCTATCTGGTTTTAAAGGCGGTCAATCTCTCTCTACGACATGGTAACTGCCCAGAGTCTGCCTTTGTCTATGCAGCCTACGGCATGCTTTTGTGTGGAGAGCTTGATGAGCCGAAGGTTGGATTTCAGTATGGAAGAGTAGGGCTGGAGATAAACGAGCTTCATGACGATCCAACCTTGAGGGCTCGAGTGATTTACGTCTATGCAATGTTCGTCCACCACTGGAGCAACCACTGGAGCAGTCTCACATCATGGTTCAAAAAAGGTATAGAGGCAGGCTACCAGTCGGGGGACCTGCTCTACCTCGCCTATAGCGCTCAGGATTGTGTGATCTGGGATCCGACACTGGATCTTGAGACAGCTCACCGACTGCATAGTGAGAATCTGGAGATCGTACGAGAGTGTGCCTACCAGGACTCTCTGGATTCCGGCACCCTGTTCCGGCAACTGCAACGCAACCTGTTGGGCCTCACCGAAGCACCCTGCAGTCTGAGTGATGAGAACTTTGATGAGGAAGAGTGCCTGGCCGGTATGCGCCAGCGTCAGTTCATGACTGGTATCGCCAACTACCACATCTATCGTGCAGAGATTTGCCTGCTATATGGCGACTACAACCAGGCCCTTGAGCATGTAAGGGAACAGGATCGTTTGATTAAATCAGCCATGTCTTTGCCTCAACTGGTTCGTTTTTATGTTGTCGCCTTTCTCACCCTGGCGACTCACTATCCTGATATGGAAGCAGATGAACAGGGAGAAACCCGCAAACGGCTGGAAAAAGATCACCAACGTATGAAACGCTGGGCCGACAACTGTGAGGCAAATTTTCGCCACCTGCAGTATCTGATGGAGGCTGAACTGGCACGGCTCGATGGGGCCCAGGATGTTGCGCTGGAGCTTTATGACGCAGCAATCGATGCGGCTCAAAAGAGTGGTTTTCTTCATGACGAAGCCACCGCCTGCGAATGGGCTGCCAAACATCTCCTGGCGCTTGGTCGTCGGCGTGCTGCTGAAGGCTATCTGCGCAGTGCTCACCATCTCTATGACCGTTGGGGAGCTCGACGTAAGGTCACTCAGCTGGAGGAACAGTACCCCGTTCTGCGAGAACTGGGTATACGCAGTCGTAGCTCTATAGCTGTAGATGAGAAAAATGACCTGGATCTCGCATCAGTAATGAAGGCATCAAGGGAGATCTCCGGTGAGATCGTACTAGATCGGTTGCTTGAAACCACCATAGGTATATTGTTGGAAAATGCTGGTGGTCAATGGGGGTGCCTGATTGCACGGCGAGAAGGGCGTCTGACAGTAGAAGTGGCCAAGCTGCCACCCGAGGGGCTATCGAAGGTCGAACTGCCAATCCATTCTATGGTAGCGACTCCCGATGGGGAGAAGGTGGCCCTGCCGGTTACCCTCCTTAGCCATGTGCTCTATAGCGGCGAAGCTGTTGTGCTGCATGACGCTGTTCATGAAGGGGAGTTTTCACAGGATCCCTACATGCTAAAAACCATGCCACAATCGGTGCTATGCGTTCCACTGCGGCGAGAGCGATTTGAAGGCGTGCTGTATATGGAGAACAATCTGACCAAGGGCGTCTTCACCGAAGAGCGGGTTGAAATTATTAGACTACTGGCAGCACAAGCATCCGTTGCGATTGAGAATGCACGGCTCTATGAGCAGGTTCAGGATTACTCACGAACCTTGGAAGAGAAGGTGGTCGAACGCACCGCTCGACTGGAGCAGCTCAACGAGGAGTTACAGGGGCTGGCAGAGCGCGACGGTCTTACCGGTGTTGCCAACCGACGCCGGGGAGATAATTACTTAGAAGAGGTTTGGACTCGGCAGCGAAGAGAAAAATCACCCCTCTCGATCATTATGCTGGATGTCGACCATTTTAAAGCTTTTAACGACAATTACGGTCACCAGGCTGGAGATGAATGTTTAGTGGCCGTAGCCGAAGCGCTCTTTGCGCAGTTATTGCGTCCCACCGACCTGGTCGCTCGTTATGGCGGAGAAGAGTTTATTCTTATTCTACCCAATACCGACCGAACTGGTGTCGCCCATGTGGGAGAACAGGTTCGCCGGGCAATCGAGGAGCTGGCAATTAAGCATGAACACTCCTCAATAGGTGCAGTGGTGACAGTTAGTGCAGGTACAGCAACCATGGTGCCTAGTGTGATGGGCGGTACAGAACAGCTGCTGCGTGAAGCGGATATCGCCCTTTATCGCGCCAAGCGAATGGGACGGAACCAGGTCTGTGCTGCTCCAGATGTAGCAGAGGGAAAATTGCAATGACATTACAAGAAATATAAAAAGAGGATCTATGCAAATATCATCGCTCTTATTGAAGAAGCAGAAAAGAGTGCTAAATATGAGTCAGGCGAAAGCGTAGTATTGATAGATCGATAAGAATCTAAAATGGACTAATCAGGGCCTGTTAACAGGCATTAAACAGGGAAAACAGCAGTGCGTATCAATTCTAGCTAATTATTTTAGGTGCAAGATGCGAGAACTATATAGCCTCTAGCAGGCAAGTGTATCCATCCAAAAAAGTTTGAATGACAAAGTGCTATGACAGTGAAAAAATTAAATATTAATATTCTGCTTTCTAGCTATCTACTACTATTGTGTTTTGCTCCTGCGACAATTCTCGCCATTCAGAATCACAAAACAAAAAATGAAATATCGTTAACAGCTAAAGAAATTTCCTGGTTAGCAGATAATCGAATTATAGATATTGGTGTAGATGGAAGTTGGCCCCCAATTGACTTCATGTCAGGTAACGAGCACCGTGGGATTGCAGCAGATTACCTTAAACTGATTGAAAATAAACTAGGTATCACCTTTAAAATACATCATGAATTAACATTTAAGGAGATGTTGGATAAGGTTCGACAAGGTGAACTGAAGGCTGGCGCCTCTATTGTAAAAAATGATGAGCGCGCGAAAGATTTAATATTTACAACACCATTTTTTCGAACCCATAAATCGATTGTGTCGAGAAAGGATCGAACAGATATTAATGGAATCGAATCGCTATTTGGTAAAACCGTCGCTATCGAGAATGGTTTTTCAACGATGGAACAGCTTCAACAGCTTTATCCACAGATTAACCTGTTACCAGTAAAATCGACAAAAGAAGCTTTAAATGCTGTTTTCTGGAATAAGGCGGATGCCTATATTGGCACACGAGCAGTTGCTCAGTGGCTGATTCAGCAAGAACAACTCTTTAATCTTCATTTTAGCGGTAATTCAGGTATTGGATCCTCCGATCAACGATTTGCAATACATAAAAGTGAACAATTAACACCTCTGGCATCTGCAATGGACAAGGCATTGAAGTCGATTGATCAGGAGGAAAAACAGAACATTCTCAATCACTGGCTGGGAACGAATGAATTCGATTCATCAAGTTATAAATTTACATTATCCCAAAAAGAGAGGGATTGGCTAAAAGAGCGGGGTGTATTGAAGATTGGAATCGACAATGCCTGGGAACCCATCGAGTATGTTGACGAAAGTGGAGCGTACCAAGGGATTTCATCCGACTATATGGCGTACATAAAAGCCAAGCTCGATCTGAGACTGGATATCGTAAAAGAGCTTTCTTGGTCAGAAATAGTCGCGGCTGCGAAAAAACAGGAAATTGATATATTGCCGGCACTGGTCGAAACACCGGAAAGAGTTGAATACTTAAATTTTACTGAACCATACCTTGATTTTCCATTTGTAATATTTGTAACTGAGCAGTCGCCATTTATCACGGGTCTGGAAGATTTCAAGCATAGACGCGTGGCAATTGTCGATGGCTATGTTACGCAGGAATATCTTCAACGCGACTTTCCTGATATAGAACTCATTCCAGTTGATAACTCCTTAGAGGGTTTAACCAGACTCTCATTGAATGAAGTAGATGCTTATGTGGGTAATCTTACTGTCGGCAGTCACTTGATCAGAAAAAAAGGCATTACAAACATCAAGATCGGTGCACCAACACCATACAAATATGAACTATCGATTGGCGTGCGTAAAGATTGGCCGGAAATGATACCCATTCTTAATCGAGTCATCAGGGATATGACAGAGTACGACAAAAAAGAGATCAGCCAGAAATGGATGGCGCTTCGATATGACGTTAAAGTTGATTATACACGGGTTTGGGAGGTAATCGGTTTCGCAACGATGACCATACTACTAATTGTCTTACTCTTGATTCAATCAAAGCGTAAACATCTAATTGCCAAACGGAACGAAGAGCAGTTGCGTCAGATTATCAATACAGTGCCACTCGCCATAGTGGTTAGTGACCAGAAGGGCCGTATTCAATTAGCTAATCCTCATGCTCTGAAAGAGATCGAATCAGATGGTAAGCCGATAACTAATATGAATATGTCAATTTTTTACGCAGATCCAGCAGATAGAGATGCTGTTCGTAATCAATTATCAAGAAAAACCCATGTTTACGATAAGTGTCTGCAGATTAAAACTTTAAAAGGTAATATTATTGACGGAATGCTTTCAGCAATTCCAATTCGTATGAACAAGCAGGAGATGAACTTAGGAATATTGATAAATCTTACACAACGAATACAGATGGAACGGCGGCTGGAAAAAGCTATGGATATAGCGGAACAGGCCAACCGTACTAAAAGTGAATTCCTGGCCAATATGAGTCATGAGATACGAACGCCGATGAATGCCATAATAGGTTTGTCTCATCTTGCATTGGAGACAGAGCTTACTGAAAAACAGTATGACTATTTAAGTAAAATAAAATTATCCGCACACAATCTACTTGGCATTATTAATGATGTTCTTGATTTTTCAAAGGTAGAAGCAGGTAAGCTTGAAATAGATGAAATTGAATTCAAGATGGATTCAGTTATGGAAAATCTTTCGAGCATGATCGGTTTTAAAGCTGACATTAAAGGTTTGGAGCTAATCTTTAAACAAGATCCTGATATACCTCACAAGGTTATAGGTGACCCACTACGCATTGGTCAAGTACTACTGAATCTGGTACAAAATGCGATCAAGTTTACACCTCAAGGAGAGATATTAATTTCGGTAACTCTTATTGAGAAAAGTATTTCCAACTGCTTACTGAAATTTTCTATAACCGACACAGGAATTGGGATTGAAGCAGATAAGATACAAAACCTCTTTGATGCATTTGTTCAGGCAGATGCATCAGTCTCACGACGTCATGGAGGTACAGGTCTCGGCCTGAGTATCAGTAATAACCTAGTTCATTTGATGGGTGGCGAACTTTCTGCATCCAGTCAGGTTGATAAAGGAAGTACATTTGAATTTACACTACCTCTCGGCATTGCCGAAGAGCAGTCAGATAGACAATTTATTTCCAATGAAGATCTTCAAGGCATGAGTGTATTGTTGGTTGAAGATAACGATACTGCTAGACATGTTATGACTGAGATGCTCGAAGCATTTTCTTTTCATGTAACAACTGCTTCATCTGCTGATGAAGCCTATGGATATATACAATCGACCAGCTTTAGACTGATACTGATGGATTGGCGAATGCCAAAAACCAACGGACTTGAAGCAATTGCTTATATTAGAGAACATCTTGATGCTGATATTAAAATAATTCTTATAACAGCACATGATCGTGAGGAGTTACTCAATCAGGTAGAAGCAATTAAGCTGGATGCTGTTTTGATAAAACCTATAAGTCCATCTACATTATTTGATGCTGTTCATGAAGTGGTAACCGGACAAACAAAGTCACTGCCAACTAAGAGTCATATCTCAAGAAGATTTAGAGGTAATGTTTTGCTTGTTGAAGATAATACTATTAACCAGCAAGTTGCTAGAGAGCTATTGGAAAAACTCGGTTTACTGGTGGTTATTGCAAACAATGGTGAAGAGGCTATAGAGAAAATTCAACAAGCAGATTATGAATTAGTGTTCATGGATATACAGATGCCTGGTATTGATGGACTAGAAGCTACACGCCGCATAAGACAAGATCTGTGCAACACCTATACTCGTATAATCGCAATGACAGCACATGCCATGCAAGGAGATAAAGAGCGTTGTCTAGCAGTAGGTATGGATGATTATATATCGAAACCAATCGATCCCGATAAATTATCTCGAATGTTACTTGCTTGGTTACCTGTCGATGATAGACCTATTGTCGATCGGGCTGCAAAACCAGCAGGTGAGGTAGAGTTGAATTTACCTCGTGATCTGAATGGCATTGATACAGAGTGGGGAGTAAAGCGGGTAGGGGGGAATGAGCGGTTATACGGTAAATTACTGATTGAGTTTTTTGAACGATATCGGGATAGTGGGACACAGATTCATGAATTTATTAAATCAGGAGAGGATAAAGCATTACATCGCCTGTTACATACACTACAGGGTGTCGCTGGCAATCTAGGTGCAAAAAAATTACAACAGGCATCCCATGAGTTGCTTGCTGCTTTTCAAGAAATTAAGCCTGAAAGTGAGTCAAATATCAATTTGGATAACTTTATCACACAGGCCGAGGTCACTTTTAATAGTATCCGCAATATACAACAGTTGATATCTGCAACATCAAATTCCTCTAACGTACAACAGCTAACTTCAACATCTCAGTTAGATGATCTATGCCAGCAATTAACTAATGCGATAAAGAATGGTGATTCCGGATCTTCCAATCTACTGGATCAATGTGCAGCTCAAATTCTCACAATAAAGCCAGATATGGCTGAATTAATATCGGATTTACAACACCAGATAGATAATTACGAGTTTGAGGAAGCTTACCCGATCTTACGAAAAATAATAGACGAAACTGGACTGTCATATAATGAAAGCGAATAGCAATGAAAAAGCCTGCGTACTTATAATCGATGATGAGAAATTTTATATCGATGTACTTGTTGAAATACTCAAAGAAGAGTATCGGGTTCTGATATCTAAGGATGGACAACAGGGCATCACTAGGGCAACTAATAGAGAAAACCCGCCTGATCTAATTCTTCTCGATATTGTAATGCCAAACATGGATGGCTATGAAGTGTGTAAAAAATTAAAAGAGAATCATCTTACTTCAGAGATTCCAATCATCTTTTTGACAATAAAAAGTGAAGTAGATGATGAGGTCAAAGGGTTTAATTTAGGTGCAGTTGATTACATAACAAAACCGATCAGTCCACCTATTGTTAAAAGCCGTGTCTCTAACCATTTGGCTTTGGCCAGGAGTAAAAAGCTGTTAAATGAAGAGAATCTGCTTCTGGAAAGTCGAGTTAGAGAACGTACGAGCGAAATACGTAAAACACAGGATGTTGCTATCTGTTGTATGGCCTCTCTGGCTGAGACGCGAGACAGTGAAACTGGCTACCATATTCAGCGTACACAACATTATATAAAGATACTTTGCGAAGAACTACAGAACCATCCTGATTACCGTGATTATCTGACTGATGATAATATTGATCGAATAGTTCGATCTGCACCACTTCACGATATTGGCAAAGTGGGCATCCCTGATAGTATTCTACTTAAACCAGGAAAATTGGATGACGATGAATGGAACATCATGACTACACACGCCCAACTTGGTTTTGATGCTCTCCTCAACGCTGAAAAAGATATTGGTACAACCAGTTTCTTAGGAATCGCAAAAGAGGTAGCACTGACTCACCATGAGAAATGGGATGGCAGTGGTTACCCAAATGGCTTGAAAGGAGATGAAATACCTGTTTCCGGTCGTTTAATGGCACTAGCTGATGTTTATGATGCGCTTGTGAACAAGCGAGTCTATAAAGAAGCTTATAGCCATCAAACGGCGGTAAAAGTCATAAAAGAGGGGAGTGGTTTGCACTTTGATCCAGTAATCGTCTCAGCGTTCTTAGAGTTAGAAGCAGAATTCAAAAGAATCTTAGTTAACTTTTCAGACAATTGATAATGCCAAGCACAAAAAATAATCGCTTCTAAGTTCGGCGTCACTGTTTCTATCTCACGCGGGCATGAATAAATGCAGTCTGATCCGTCAGGATCTTACGGCGCTGTAACAAACAGCAGATCCCGGTCTGGGATTACCCAACACCTCCGGGGCGATCTTCCGGGGCGTAGCCAAGAGCGGTGAGGTCCTCGATGAACCGCTCAGCACCAAGGGAGTCAATCGTGCCGTGCAACGAGTTGCCAAGGCCGCCGGACTGGATCCCCGCGATGTCAGTGGTCATGCCTGCCGGATTGGTGCCTGCCAGGATTTGTTGGCCGCCGGAATCGATATCGGTCGGGTGATGTTGGCGGGGGACTGGGAACGACCGGAGATGCCTGCCTATTATGGGAGAAAACTGGCGCCGGATCAGTCAGGTGTAGCCGAGCTGGCGAAACTACAGCATAGAGCAAAGTAAGTGGGAGCTGAGTGGGTTATAGTTAGGAGTGGAATGATGATCTTTTCCTCGCATATTTCGCATTTATCGATAATCATCGCCATTTAATTCTTCAGCATTTCCAAGAGGCGAACGCCCGCCATCACCCGAGCGGAAGGAGCGACTGGAGCGTCGGGTGCATGGCTTTGTTAGCGTCATTTTATGTACTCATATGGAAGAAACTTCCCAAATATACCTATTTTTGATTTTTTAACATACGAAGTTTTTGTTCGATATTCCCCATTCCTTCACCTGGCCTAAGTGTCGGATACTTAATTTGAATGCCTTCAGATCCGTAACTGTTGCGAAGACTGTCAGATAACAAGTCCAACTCAGCAAGCGATAAATTGGAGTTGAGATTTTTCACTAGCTCTATAGCAGCTTCATCTGAAAGTGTAGGCGGTTGAACATCTGACTTCTTTAAAACATATTTGGTATCCTTTATTCCCGGGCTTATGGGTTTTTTCGTGACTTTCCAACTTGGTCCGAACGTTCTAACAGCCCAATACATAACTTTAGCCTTTGATATTGAAACATCTTTAGCAAGCATCCCATAATAAAAATTTCTATGGGTATCATGAGCTGTTCTGTTTTTAGTATCACAGTATCGATCATGTATTATAGAAGCGTGCAAGTACTTCCCACTCATTGGCCCCCCGACGATTGACCATACGACCTGTGGTATTGATGCACCATCAACCTCCCACCCTTCAGGCGTGATCCAATCTAGTCCATTTGGGTCGGTAAATTTAAAATCATTTAATAGTAGGAAGGTTGGTCGGCTGGTTGAGTTGGATTTTGCCTTTAAGCTTGGCTCACCGGCGAATATTCCGAAATATTCATCTTCCGAAAAAGCCTCAAAGCTATACATTAGAAGAAGTAGACAAATACTGTTCAATATCTTCGAAATAGACATCTTCTACACCCCATGACAATTAATAAGAATCATTCAGTCATATACAATCACTTACAATTAATCTAATAAACTCCTTTCTTTTTTAATTCCTCCAGCACTGTCCCTCCTTCTTTACCTGCAGAACTCACAAAGCCACGAATGCTACCAAAAAGCACCTGGCCCTCATTATCTTTTGATTGATCTATAGTGGGCGGATTGGCGATGTCTCGTTCTTTAAGATACTTCTGACATTTCGCTGTCTTGTTCCCTGTAAACTTTCTTTCATCCATAATAAATACACCTAGAGGATTATCGCATCCACGATCATATCCGATTGATACGGCGTTAATTCTTTCTTGAATTTCAGGATAACCTTCACCTTGCGAGTCAGAATTTTGTTTACTCAGCCAGCGTTGAGCTTGCCATTTATAGACAAACATCTGACCTAAAATTCTTCCACCAAACTGATCGGCCTCTAATTCTTCCTCATGTATATTATAAAAGTCATGATTTTTCACGTGATGGCCTATTTCATGGGCTAAAATCCATGTTAAGGGAAAAGATGATTTATATTGTTCTATAAGATCAATTGCCCACTTGGGGTCAATGAGAATCCAACGATCATTGTCTTCAGAGATATATGCGTATGCGTGGCCAATATTTTCAATCCAGGCCACCTCGTAGTTGAGTTTTAAACCAGAGCGTCTTACAGCATCTTCTGCATAAAACAATGAATGCCTTGCTGCATAGGGTGGATCTCTACTGATAGCAGAACTTCCGTCAATGATTTTTTCTCCAAGAAGTCCATGCGCCCTAAGTGTCGAACATAGCTTATATTTGCTACACAAAGTTTCTCCAAAAACAGGACCAGCATTTATTAATAAAAGAATACATGCGAAAAATGTCGTTTTTGAGTCATTCATATTTGTATATATACTCTTTGGGTTGCATCAACCTGCTAACAGTTACGTTAACGAGCCTCTCTGTCTTTTTACTTTTTATACCAATACATTATCTATTTTCCCTAAAAGGTGTTTTCCTGCTTCCGTCATTCTCTTAAAATGCTCTGGTTCTTTAAGCCCAGTAATTTCTGCAACATAGAGATTCAACGACTGCAACGGCTCTGTTCCCTCCGCTCTATTCGCAATATTTTCCGAAAAGAATAGAACACCAAGAATCATCCTTTTAATTTGAGAATCGGAATACTCCTTTGATGTCTCAGGGTTGTCATTCTTGTCTGCCAGCTTTTCCGCCTCCTTGTAGGATAAATATCTCAACCTATCTGATACAGTATCAGAAAATTCTTTGGCGGCTTTCGATTGCAAAAAATGTTTTTGTCTCTTTAACATGCAGATACAAGTTAATGCAAATGCGTAGGCCAATGCTGGCTGCTGCCAGCTGTCAATAATCATTTTATTAATGTTATTGTGTTTTTCATTTCCTGTATCGGCCAACCCTGCCATAGATATAAGCTTAGCCTGAAACTCTAACGATATGCGATCTGCTATTTCTAGTAGCTCCAAGACAGTAATGGTTTTTGTAGTAAATTTTCTTATATTTTCCTTCTCAAAGCCTTCTAATACCCAATACACTGCTGTTATCAGGATAAAAGTCAAAACAAACCCAAGCGCGCTGAGGAGTGGGAATAACACAAAGCCTTCTCCTTCAGTGACCCTATATTCATTGACAAATAAATAAATATACGTCGAGATAGCAACTAATACCGAAACTAAAAGCCTAAGCCTTTTCATACCTTCTGATACTTTGATCCTTAATCTCATTATTGCTCCTTCAGGGTAAAACAGCTTTATCAGAGGTATGGCCGGCCGACTTCATGACCGATTCGCTCCACCATGGTTTGCTTTACCGGTGTTCAATGTCATCGATGGCATCAACCAGGGGTATTGGCCGTTGAGATTGATGCCTCGTTGAGAGCTTTGTATTTAACATCTTCATTGTATAACCAATCAGCGATGGCTTTTGATATTTGTAAACCTGCGAGATTTTCCACCCAATCATAAATGCCATCTGGATTTAACTCTAGTAGCCAGTAATCTCCTTTTTTATCTAAGATCAAGTCAAATGCACCGTAATTTAGCCCCACTTCTTTAACAAGAGAAATGAGTCCATTTGATAAAAAATTTGGTAAAGTATGAGCATAATGGGGCGTATTCGCCAAATCATATCGACGCCAATCAACCTTCGTTGATTCGCTTTTTTGTGAGTGAATTTCACAGCTAAAACATTGGTTGCCAACAACTGTGGAACGAATTTCTAGTTTTTTATCTATATACTTTTGAAAATATGACAAAACCACTGACATCTCATCATACATATTGAAGTCATCTTCGCTTAGAAGATTTGTATAAATAGCTTTTTCATGCCATTTAATGTGCCCGTACAAAGCCTTATACGCGATATCTCTACCGTGGTGTTTTCTGAATTCTGAAAGATAACTGGGTGAGTTTGTAATTGATGTAGGCGGGGTTTTAATGCCAAACTTATTGGCTATTTGATACTGCTTTATCTTATTGTTAGCAAATATAGAGTTGCTGGGGTTGTTCATTATTGAACAACTTAAACCATGGAGAAGGTTTTCAAAGCTGGCCTTTGAATTATTGTCAGCCCAAGATCTTTTGTAGTCATCAGATACTTTATCGGATAGAAATTGATAATATGGTACCCTGCAATATACAGCACCTATGTCAGATAAGTTCAGGACTTTCCCTTCTGGACTTTTGATACTACCACTAGTTTTTGTATCGGCATACGAGAAGGATATCTCTCCACCATTAGATATAAAGTCTTTATCTAGTACTAGAAAGTGGCATTTGTGCTCCTCTAGATTTTGGCAGATGTTTTTTACTTGATTACCGCCATCATCAATTAAAAGTACAGGCATAATTAAAGTTTAGTCACGGTCCTCAATGGTGTTAGGGGGAGAGTATTGTGTGGTACCTACCATTTCTTCTATATTTTCCATACCGCAATGAGGTTCCCAACTCCAGTTCTCAGGATCAGTATGTTTTGTAGTATGTTTTAGTTCCAGAAAATGGATCCCGAAAGGGCTGACTTCTTGATCGCGTTGCTGCATGTTATTTAGCTCCTACTAATATTGTTCTCTAAGGGTAATATTTTCCGTTCATAGCTCGGAGGGTGACTCTAAATATACCCTTCAAAGCCGATTCTATCTCAATTCTTCCTGCCTTGCTGTAAGATTGTCAGTACGCTGCATAGACCCAGCTAGAAGCGCTTGCCACACATCCCTCAAGACGTCCCAAACTGAACTCTATGCCAGACATCATCAATAATGGGTTGGCAGACGTAGAAGACGTACGAGAGATATTCAGTAATATCGCTTTATCTATATGTTTTAAAATGCAAAGTGCTTTTCATACCCTACAATCTGGCCGCAAAAGCGTCATCGCGCCATATTGTCCGAGAGATATTGCGTACTCGATCAAAATGTCATTTTGAGAACTCCAATGAGCAACTCTCCTTGACCAAAATGATCTAGTGCTGCCACACTCAAGGTATTTCCCTGACTCCATGTTGCCATGCAGAACTTGCTCTGTTGCTGAGTCACGAGCCAGTTCCTCTGTAGATCGAATGGACCGAAAGGGTGTTTTTCCCCAGCTGCCCCCAGACCAAGACCAGCCGTAACCCCCATCCTTCCAATAAATCAGAGTGCTGTCACCAGCAAGAACTTGCTGACACCTTATCGCTGCACTGATAATTGATGAACCAAACCCTTGTGAGACGCTTAAGATCTCCTCAGCTCCCCAGTTTTTTACGCGGACACGGGTTTCCACCTCAGCGGTAGGCATCAAAAAATGAGAAGCGAAGATGTCTGCTTCATATTCATATTGTATATCTGACTGAAACCCCGCACTACTCTGATGAAGCAGGGTGCCCTGCAGGATGCCTTGGCGGTGAAGCGGGAGAGAAAAGTGGCCAAGTTCATGGCCTGCGGTAAAGCGTCGCCGGCCAGATGTTCGTGCATGATCAGTGTTGATGAACACTTCAAAAGATCCCCGCTTATAGCGGAGTAGCCCATCGAAGGGATCTGGGAAGTCGCGTTGAACAAAGCTCACACCTAGGTCCTTGAATGCCGCGAAGGGGTCGCCTCCAAGGTACCTACCTCGATGGATATCCGCCATCGCTTCCGCCATATCGATGATTTGTTCAGTCTCCATCACGATCAGGCTTGTCTGAGTTTTCCTGCGTAGACTCATCCATGATTCTAAGGGATTCCTCTGAGAGTCCGGCGCCAGTACGAGCTGCCATGGCCATATTGCTGTCAGGATAAGTTTTTGGATTGGGTTTGAGTAACGGTGTACCGCTCTCCTGGGCTCGGCGGGCACGCTCAAGGATCTGACTGAGGTCTGGGATGGTACAGTTGCCGGAAGTACTTAGCTCAGCCGAATTTGTCGCCTCATAGATCGCCACTTCCTCAGGTGTTTCTGGCATCACCAGTCCTTCTTTCACGCCGATCTCTCGCAGTGCATCATTAACATCTGCTGAACTAATAGATTCGGTGTTACTACGCTTTCCATTTTGCTTCTTCATCATTTCCCCTCCTGGGCAAACGCCTTTTTCGCACACTCGATGGCTCGCATCCTGTAAACGCGAACGGTGCTTGGGTTGACGTCATAATGTTCGCATATGAGGGCGGCCTCACCGGTCCGTCCTCGTTTTGTGGAGGTAACAGAATCTTTCAGGTCCATGGTTGCCAGGATGGCCTGGCGCATATTCTCTGGATAGCGTCCCAGACACTTCTCGACAATGGCCAGCAGTCTGGCCTTTTCTTCAGGTGTGCGTAGCAGAATGCGATCGCGATCTTCCGTATCAGTGTCCATAACTGTCTCAACATGGGCCTGGTAGGCTGCACTGTCTCTCGCCATCTCTTCGATCAAGGCAGACCATCTACGTCTGCAGAGTTTGGCCACCCAGGCGAAAAATTGCCTGTGTACAACCTCTGAGTCATCAGATTGACACGCAAATTTCTCTAATTCTGTCAGCACCTTTTCGATTCCGATATCGAGGAGTATGCCATCCTCCGTTTCGCTTAGCTTCCGAGAGGAAAGCCACTTCGTCGCTAAGCTACTGATATACAGATGTATTTCGAAGTAGAGTGCCTTAACAGCGTTTCCGGGAAACTCTTCTGGATCTGTTTGGGCCTCTTCGATCAGGTTAATCCAATCGACCGGGGGCTTCTTGTCTTTCATTTCCATCTGCACCTACCTGTACCTCCATTTATATAAAGCGAAAGCGTTACAAAATGCCTCCACCCCGGATTTGTAACGCTTTCTCTTATTTATAGTGTAACCATAAATTTTGGAGAAAATCGATGCCAAACCATCATGACTGTAAACCTAAAAATTTCACTTTTACCGTTGATAAACAGAAGTTTCAGGTTGATGAACCGATCATAACCGGTCATCAGATCCTTGAGCTCTCTGGTCACACCCCGATTATCAGGTTCCTCCTGGTGCAATCGGGCCAGGGCCAGCCGCGTGAGATCCTCCCGGAGGATACCGTGGATCTCAGCTGCCCTGGGGTGGAGCGCTTTCGGGCCCTGCCGCGGGAGTGCAAGGAGGGCTTCTCCGGACGCAGAGAGTTCCGTCTGCCGGCTGACGACGAGGCCTTTTTGGATAGCCTCGAGCTTCAGTGGGAGACGGTGACGGCTAACAATGTGATGCGCCTGGTCATCTACGATTACCCGGTACCGTCGGGCTATAACCACGAGACGGCGGACATCAATTTGCGTATTGAGCGGTCCTACCCAGACACACAGATCGACATGGTCTACGTCTACCCGGACCTGAGCTTGAACTCTGGCCGCAGTATCAGGGCACTTGCAAACGACACGTTCGACGGTAAGAGCTGGCAGCGCTGGTCTCGCCATCGTCAGCCTGGCTCGGCATGGCAGCCCGGTATCGACAATGTCGAAAGCCATCTGGCCCTCGTCAACGACTGGTTCAACAAGGAGGTCCGCGATGGCGGTTGACCCAGTCAGTGGACTGCGGATTCGCGAGAAGGATCTTGCGAATCTGAGAGCCGCATTGTTCCCCGGTGACAACAAGGAAGCGGTGGCCTTCGCGCTGTGCGGTGTGTCCGAAGGACCTTTCGGTAAACAGCTGTTAGTGCGGGAGGTGATTCCTCTGCCATCCTCGGCCTACCGGAATCGCTCAGGGGTTGAGGTCACCTGGAACACGGTAGACTTGCTGCCTCTGCTCCATCGTGTTGAGCAGGAGAGATTGTCCCTGCTCAAGTGCCACTCCCACCCAGGTGGTGTGGCGGAATTCTCGTCACTGGACGATGAGAGTGATCGCAATCTGTTGCCCCACTGCTACGACTGGAATTCTCAAGGGCTGCATGGCAGCCTGGTACTGACCGAGTCGCATGCGACAGGACGGCTCGTAGATGAAACGGGGCAAGTTCAGCCTCTGGAGAGCATCCGTGTGGTTGGATCTCAACTGAATTCGTTGATCGTTTCACCGACAACTCCGGTCGATGAAGCGCAGCGGCGTCTGGTGCAGGCCTTCGGCGAGGGCACCTATAGCGAGCTCGCCGGTCTGCGAGTAGGCGTGGTGGGTGCCTCCGGTACTGGGAGTCTGGTCATTGAGGCACTTGTGCGGACCGGCGTGCGCCACATCGTAATTATCGATCCTGAAACAGTTGAAGATGTGAATCTCAATAGGATTATCCACTCAACCCACGAAGACATAACCGCCTGCCGGCTGAAGACGGCTGTGGCAGCAGACGCCATGCGCTCGATCGGATTCGACATCGAGGTGACCGAGATCGTGGGTACTTTGCACGAACCGGGTGTGATCAGGGCCCTTGCTGGTTGTGATGTGGTGATGGGGTGTGTGGATAATCGCGAAGCTCGACAGCTCCTGTGTCGTATCGCGGCGTTCTACCTGTTGCCCTATATCGATACCGGGGTGGCCATCCATGCCGATGAGGATACCGGTGACATCCTGTCAGTGAATACTGGGGTCCACTATTTTGAACCCGGGCAGTCGTTCATTTCGCGGGAAGTCTTTAGCGCGGAAGCATTGCGTGAAGAGGTGATGGCCACCACTGATCCGGACCACCATGCGGAGCAGGTACGGGCTGGCTATGTGTCTGGCGTAAACGTGGAGAAGCCGGCTGTTATGCCGCTCAACATGATCGCTGCAGGGCTGGCGGTTACTGAGCTGCTGACGCGGATCCACGGCTATCGGGATGGAGACGACAAAGGTCTGAACGCAGAGACGTTTTTCTCTGTTGACCTGGGATTTGCTAGACACAGCACCGATACAGGTGTGTGCCCAGCACTCGCACCACACATTGGTCGGGGAGACTGTGTGCCTCTGCTTGGGCTGCCGGCACTGACGGAGAAGGAGGAGGCAGCATGAGGCTGTTGCGATTTTTCCATCGTGCCTGGTACCGTTGGTGGTATCGGAATCTTACCATTACCAAAGTAGAGGAAGTGCCGGAGCGTCCAGCCCCTGGGGTCAGCTATCTTGTCGAAGAGGGCGGCGTCTCCTGGGCAGTCGCCTTCAAGTGCCCCTGTGGGTGCGGTGAGTCGATCTCTCTCAATTTGATCGGACAGCATCCACGGTGGTCTGCTCAGGTTGATGCCTCGGAGAAAATGACTGTTCACCCTTCAATATGGCGTACGAGTGGTTGTAAGAGTCATTTCTGGATCAGGCAAGGGCGTATTCACTGGGTCCGATAAACATACATTTAGAGGACATGGTTTCTCAAAAGGTTATTTTGCAACTGATGTCTTGATGGTGAATGTTGCTTCTGGATCTTGCTCCAGCTCTCGAACGAGATCACCCACCAATTCTCCAAGAAATGTCGAATCTGTCTGCGTGCTTTCACCACTGCGGTGCATCTCTTATTACACGGGCGGCCTTTGAAAGTGGTGAGTCAGTTATTGGGGCATCGCTCGGTGGACAGTACGGAGATCTATACCAACGTGCTTACCGTGGATGCGGCACATTTTCTGGACGGGGTGGATTTCATTAATAAATATTTTTTTTGATTTTCGTAAAATAATGTCTAAACTCATTTCCTAAGCAGGATGTGGTAGAACAATCAAGACTGGCCTATTCATAAGCCGGGATAACAAATACCAGACAAAAAAGGGAGAGACCCATGCGGATACGGGTCAGGCATGAGGCCTTCTTACAGGGCCGGGCACCAATCGACACTATGACAATCTTGGATCGTGGATTGTCGTCTTCTTACGTTAAACGCAACCTTCAATACACCCGATACAAGGTGACCGCCACTCGTGGCATTGCCAGTTGTATGATAGGCGCTACACAGAACGGTAAGCAAATCACTATTCCTGATGTTTCCGCTTTTGTAAAGGCCGAAGTCGAATCCAAAACTGTTGATGATGGTAATCTTATGTATCTCATCGACACTGATAGCTTGGCAAGTGTAACGAGTGCTAGCAATTTGATGGTTACGCTCGAACAGGGGCGTCGCTGATGCCTCGACCGGTTTCAATGACCACCCTAGTGTACCCGCCCCCTTGCGTCTGCCTGAAAGGGTTGCATTGCTTGCGCCCGCCTCTGACTTCACACGTGACTATCATAGTGACGGTACTGGTCGCCATGGAAAGCATTTTATGAAGTCGGTACTTTTCATCTTGCAGCACCTAACTGCTACGCGTGATTATGAGGGGCGTTGACATGATATTCGAGAAGAGGGAACGAATTGTCGCCATCCTTATGAGTTTGTTTTCAACAGCTACTTGGGCTACCAGCGAAAACCAGATCAGGGATGCGCTTCTCGATCCGCAGCAGTTTAGTGATCGGGAACTGGGGCTGATGGACTTGAACCAGGATGGCATATTGGATATGAGTGATGCGGAAACAGCGGCAAAATTTCCTTCCGTTTCGTTTGCATTTAAATCCAGTGCAGTGAACGAGGTAAGTGGTCAGCATAAAGTCCACCTGTCTCTTGATCGTCCCGTCAGCAATCTTCTGGTCAGATATGCGATTGGTGGGAGTGCTTCGGCAACGGCCGACTTCTCAGATAAGGACCAGGGAAAGATCACGGTCAGCGGCAACGCGGCAACAATCACATTGGGCGTTGTTTCGGACAAGGTTTTTGAAGGTAATGAATCACTTCAGATTTCTTTGCTGCCTTCGGTGGATTATTTCTTGGGTGAGCACAAATCCCACAATGTGACCTTGTTGGAAAATGAGGCCGAAACCAGCGCAGATTACCTGTTCACGTTGACGCGGCACCTACCAAACGGTGCGGGTTATACGGAAAGCTTTCTCGGGTTTGCGAATAAGAAGGTTGGCATCAACTTCACTTTTTCCGGGGGGGATGTGGTAGCCGCCTATATAGACGAGTCCAGGTCCGTTGGCGTTCGCGACAACGATACGACAAGCACCATTATTCCCGCAAAAGGCGTTGCCTACTCGAACAAGACGCTGGTGTTGACTTTTGATTTCAAGGTGATCGCCAGTGCACTTTCCACTGCTGTAAGTCTCAAGCAGTATCTCTACGACCCGGATCTCAATGACAACCTCCCGGTTTATTCGGCAGAGCCTGAGCCTTTGCTAGACCGGAAGCTCATCGTGACGATCGAGAACTTCGACGCTTCATTGGACAAACTCAAGTACGACCGAAAACTAACAGGAACTTATCGCATCGAGACGACCGGACTGCTAAGCAATTACGGTGGTAACGCCCCCCATGGAGGGGTAACCGGGATACTTCAACCAATGGGCGCTAGCCGCTAGTTTTCTTGGAGAAGGCAATGAAATGGACTGGCCCACAGGTTTTTCTCGCTTTTCTTCTGACAGTGACTGGGGCTGCAAGCACTGTTGCAGCAAACCAGTTGGTGTCCTGTACTACGGGAGTAGCTTCAATCTCGGTGGCGGCTTGTGCCGATACTTATTTCGTGACGCAGCCGTTAAATGCTCAGTTGAATGCCGATCTCTATCTCAAGGATGGTCAACTGGGCGGTACTGCTGCTCCCCTGGCGTATTTTCCGCATGCGTCACTGCGGCTGACAGAACTAGGATTGGATGTCCTTAAAGGTAATGGGAGTTACGATCGCCCACAGGCTAATTCCGCATTGGATTTCCGCAGGGTGCTTTATGCCGGCAGCGGTGCAGATGCGCTCAAAGCCTATTACACGGATGCAATCAGGGAGTTCACTAACGATATTGGTAAGCTACTGAATGCAGAAGAGTATTTTCGCCAGGCCCTGAAGGTCAACCCGTACTGGGAGCAGGCCTTGGATGGATTGATGGAGACCTACTACGCGCGTGCCGAAGGCTTTATGTTGATCGGAAACGACTTTCTGGCGCGTGCTTACCGGCACAAATTCGAACGCAAATCGAACGAAAGCAGGTCTACCACCGAGCTGGAAATTCAGGATATCCATAATGCCCTGCAGGCCTATGAAACGGGCTTCAGGGAGTTTATGAAACTCTTCAATCCCACTTACATAGGCGTTGACGATCTTCCCAGACCGTTTCTGCAGATCAATGCCGAAGATTTGCTATTCAGCAAACGCTTTCCCCGACAGGGTAGCTCCGATCTCGTCTCATATGCAGCTCTACGTGGTCAGGAAACAGAAATCGGTGTAACGACCGAACTCTACGATCCGCATGGGCAAGTGGTCTCTCCTGTGCAGGGCTCACCGAGCTTGGCGTTTGAGGAGAGTCAGAGTAAGCAGATCGTTGCCATCCAGGCACCGGTGGTGTTTACCTTGCCCAAATATGAGGGCACGCCTTCGTTCGAACCTGGAACTTCCTTTGTGCTTCGTTTCGAAATGGATGTCGAAAACGGACATTCGGTAAAGGACCTGGAGCTGTTGATCGAGTTTGACCATGAAACTCTGATACCACCGTCGGCCTTCAGTGACTTCAGTTTCAGAAACTCCCATTTGAGTCCGATGCCGGGGACGGAAGTATTCTATGGTCCCAGCAGTATCTATGATGGAAAACAGTTGTTCGCCAACCAGATGTTGTTGAAGTTTTCCATCGCGACCCCGGCTACTGGTAGTGGTATTCGGGTCGTGTCCGTTCCGTTCACCATTCGCGCGGACGCTCCGCAGTTTACCGAGGTCAACGTCTATGTCGCCGGGTCCGGAGGGCAGCTGGTCTCTGGTTTCAAGGATATTGCGCTGCTTTACCGAATAGCTGCGGCATATGGTGATGCTTTGGGTGAAAAAGTTCGCCGTATGTACGATATCGCTTCGCCACAACAGGCCATAAAGGCACTCGAAGACGCGATCTATCGCATCAACCAGTGGTTCGAACTGACTCAAAGCATGCTCGAAAAGGCTTCGAGCCAGGCCGAAATAGCAAACAATGACAGGCTTCAGAATGCTATCGCCTCGGTCAGTTCCGAGCTGAATGAACTCGGTGCACTGCGGGAGTTTATAAGGCCAGGTGCCAATGCCTTTGGTTATCCTGACGATTATGTTCCGTTTTTCAACAATGATTCGAGCGACACGATTAGTGCGTTGCGTAACTTGATCGTGGGACCCGGATCGTTCACGCCGGGCAGTGCAACCGGCTTTTTCGGCACCGCACGAGACGCCGAAACGTCATCAATCCGGAGCTACGGCCAGTTGCAGGACACCAAGGACAGGATTCGCAACGAGCTATTTACAATTAACGAACAGGCGGAAAGCCGGCTATTGCAGATCTGTGGGCGTATCGACGAAACCACCTTGGATCCCAGTATGGATTCCAGCGATCCCATCGACGTGGATATGCGGGCCTCGGGGAAGAATATCGCCTCTGAATTCGGTCAGCATGTGTTGTTGTTCCAGCGCGCACAATCGGCACTGGAGCAGGCCAATGCGGATATGGATCGCTTATTGGCTGATATCGAACTGGAAAAACGTTTCCTGGCCGATGCGCTACAGCTGCATGCCCAAAAAGTACAGGTGATGAACGAATACAGCGTGCTGCAACAAAATCTTGACCGTGAAATCGGCAAGATCAATGCAAAGCAGGCAAGGTTGAGAGCTGTTACGCAAGCAGCTCAAACCATGGCTGCCGGGACGAATGGTTTTAGCGCTATTACAGGCGGCACTCACGCTGCCACGGTGGGTGCCGCCATTGCGCTGGCAAATGGCATGGAACAGGCCCGGTATGAAGAGAGAAAAGGTGAGCTGCAGACAGAAAAAACACGTTATGCCGCCGAAGAGCGCATCAAGCTGACAAAATTCGACACCAAGATATTCGAGTTGCAGCAAGTCAAGACCATTGAACAACTCGCCAACCAACTGGTGCTCAAGGCGCTATCTGCCGAAATGGCGGAACTAGATCTGCAGGTGGCGTTGGGCCGGATGAACCAGCTGATGGTGGAGCGCGACGAGTTGTTGGCCCGGCGTGGCAGAGCCATCACCAACCTGGGTGAAATGTCGTTTGCCGATCCTTCTTTCCGTCTGATCCAGTTTTCTGTTATGAAGGATGCCGAAGACCAGGTTGAATTTCTCAAGAGGTGGCTGTATCTACTGACCCGCACGGTTTATTACGAATGGGCCCTGGCCGACGATGCGAAGCTACGAGTAGCTGGCCTACCCGATATCTCCATCAACGACATAAAGCGGCTACAGGTTATCGGTGCAGTCAACGAGGGTAGTGGTGTGTCAGCATTGGAAGATAGCCTGACCGTGTCAGATTATCTACAAACCCTGTTGGCCTTCCACGATTCCGGGCCGTTGCGTTACAGCAAAAGCCCGGTCACCATTAACCGTACCAACTCCAGTAACACCGCCCGCTATTCCCTGCGTGAGGATTTTTTGCGGATCGTACGTGAAGAAAACACGCTGGAAGAAAATCAGAGGGTTTGGAAAGAGTTCTCAGCGTGGTTGGCAGACCCTGCAAGACGGGATGCAGATGGCAACCTGGTGATTGAGTTCGACACCATGGGCCACCTGGAAAACCACAATCTGCCGGTCGATACCAACCACAATAGTTGGACTCACTATGCCTTGCGATCGTACTCAACGATTCCGTTATGGAACCATAAAATCACACAAGTCGGGGTGTCGCTCCAACCCAGAGGTTTGGCGTTTGTCAGTGGGGTATTGAACGTGACCGGTTCGCTGCAGTATGGCGGTGTGGGTTATTTGAAGCAGGATAGCGATAACTGCAGCGATTTTCGTGCCTACCAGATGCGCCAGTGGAGGGATAAAGGAAACGGGCGCCTGGAGCCTATCGACTTCCGTACTGTCCCCCTGTCCATCCCTGATAGTTTATCTTTCGAGCTTAACGAGGCCGCCTATCTGGTCAACAACCTGAAGGAACGGCCGGTAGCGGCTTCGAGTTGGCGCCTGGTGATACCTGCTTCAAAAGCTAACAAGATTGTACTGAGTAACATCCAGGACATTTTTATCTACATCAATTCGGAAGCGTATCAACGACAAAGTAACTCCACCCAGACCTGCCTGTAATATTTCCTACTACACCCTGTCACTGGGGAGGACAGGGAGGCTGGGGCTGGAGTGTTGAACAACTCCCAAAGGATGAACGAGAATGAGCCTCTTCTTGCAGCACCGCAACAGCATGTCGTTAGGATTTCGCGTTTTGGTTGTCTGCTTCGCGCAGCTCCTGTCGCTGCCAGTATTTGCCGGGGGCGGGGTCGACAAATCAGGCGTCAAGCCACAGGTATTGAAACTGCCCACCGGCCCTGGTTCCATCGACGGACTGGGAGAGTCGTTTGAAGCGCAGATCAATTCCGGCACAGCATCTTACAGAGTTCCCTTGGAAGTCCCTCCTGGGAGAGCCGGCTTTCAACCAAATATCACCCTGAATTACAACGGTGGCAACGGGAACAGCACGCTCGGTATCGGTTGGACCCTTTCCCTGCCATCGATACAGCGTCGCACGGACAAAGGCCTGCCGGTTTATGCCGATAAACTGGATATTTTCGTTGCCGGTGGCGAGGAACTGATCGAGGTTTCTCCTGACATATACCGGGTTGAGAACGAGGGCGTTTTTCAGCGTTTTCTGCGACAGGGTGATAACTGGCTGGTACAGCATCGTGACGGAAGCACCACCTACTACGATGCTTCCTCTGCAGGGGCGGTAAGTGACGGTGACCACATATTCCGCTGGTATCCGAGTCGGCGAGTCGACGTAAATGGCAATGAAATTCTCTACCGCTATAACGAGTCAAATGGCTTTGGAAATGGTCAGGCTCCTACAGATGGTAGCGCCTACCTGACATCGATAACCTATAACGAAAACGAACTCAAAACCCACCGGGCTAAGGTTACCCTGCATTACCAGCAGCGCTCTTCCTACGACAGTCTTTTCAGCTACCGCTCACGCTATCCGATCCAGTTGACTCAGCGAGTCGGAGAAATCCGAACATGGGTATCGGGTCAGCCAGTAAAAGTCTACAAGCTGATTTATGACCCGAAAAGTGTCTTGTCGCGGTTGGGTGCTGTCGAGGTCTACGGGCGGGATCTCTCGCAGGGGCCGCTGCCTTCCATCCTGAGATTTGAATACAGCGAATTCGCGTTGAATTCCATGATCATACCGATGGACCAGGGGATTAATCCAGGTGTGGGGCTTTTCTCGCCAGATGTCGATTTAGTTGACATGAATGGAGATGCCCTCCCGGACTTGTTGCACACCGGAGATGTACATCGGGCATACTTAAATGACGATGGTAAGACCTGGCGTCATTCTTATGATGTGCCTGGTGGATTCAGCACCATTAAGTTGCAGCAGTCCAACACCATGCTGATGGACATGGATGCTGATGGCTATTCTGACCTGTTTCAACATTCTCAACAAGACGCCGGTAGCAGTATCTATCGCTATTTCAGGGGAGGGCACACAACAGGGGGCTGGGAACTGTTGCCGATAGTAATGGCCAACAGCCCTACGTTTACCTTTTCAGCGATAACCCGGCCGGTGGATCTAGACAATGATGGCCGCACCGATGTGCTGTTCAAACCCGACTTATCTACTGCGATTGGTTGTATTTTTAACAAGCAGGGTCAAGCATTTTCCGGGGTTTTGTCTGTTGACTCCCCCACCACCTTTAATCTGGGCGAGGAGACTACAGGCACGGTCCGACTGGCTGACATGAACGGTGATGGCCTGCAGGATTTCGTTGTGCTGAAAGCCGGAGGGGAGCTTTGGTACTTTCCAGGGCGCGGTGTCACGATGAATGCGGACACCCCGAGGTCCTACCAGGGCTGGGATCCGACCCCAAGAAACTGGCCTGTCGATATTGCCAATGGCGAAGGCTATTGGATGAACGATGCGCCAGACAGCCTCGACGATGATGATTTTGCAGATGCAGTTAAATATCGCGCGTTGCGCCTGCTGGACATCAACGGCGACGGACTTAGCGACCTGGTTTATGTAGCCAACAACCGGCTCAAGGCCTGGTTGAATCTTGGAGGGCACGGCTTTTCACCGAACGCCTACACTGTTACTCAGAACATTCCCGGTCTGAATGCCGAAACCCACATTCGCAATGCCGATATGAATGGGAACGGGACCACGGATATCGTATGGAACCGCCAACAGGCGTTCAGCGAACTGGGAGAATCCGCGACTTGGGTCTACCTTGATTTAACCGCAGGTGTGCGCCCAAACCTAATTACCAGGATACATAATGGCACAGGGCAGATTACCACCGTTACCTATAAGAGCGCAGTAGAAGACCTGGTTGCGGATCGTAAGGCCAATCGCAACTGGAAGTACAAGGTTCCATTCCCGGTCAACGTTATCGATCGGATTGATGTATTTGACGGCATTGGTGCCACCTACAGCCAGCGATTTATGTATCACGACGGCTATTTCGATCCGACTGAAAAGGAGTTTCGCGGCTTTGCCGAGGTAGAGAAGATAGAGTTGGGCGATGCCAGCTCCCCCACCCTGGTGTCTCGGTTTCAATACGATACCGGTGCTACCACAGAGGCCTTGAAGGGAAAGCCCCTGCAGATGCAGGCGGAAGATGATGGTGGCAAGGCGTTCTTCCGCGAAAGTTATACTTGGCAGTCAAAAGAACTGTTCTACGATGCCAACACCAAGAGGGCCGTTACGTATGCTTCTCAGACCCAAAAGCAACGCGTTGTTCTCGAGCAGGGTGGCGGGAACCCGGTCCGCCTGCAATGGGATTATCTGTACGATGATTTTGGCAATCAGGTAAAAGTTACCGAATATGGACGGCTGGATGCAGGATGGGATGACGAGCGCATTACCGTATTCCGCTATAGTGCTGATTGCCCGAAAGGCCAGGCGTTATGGATTCTCGACCGGCTGATAGAGCAACGGGTAACCGACGAATCAGGGAAGCAGGCCTCCCACAAGGAAAACTATTACGACAAGGAAACCACGCTGTGTGAACTTTCCAAGGGAAACCTGACTCGGCAAAAGAACTGGGTCGCTGGGTCGGAATACATCGATACCGTGCGCAACGACTACGACAACCATGGCAACATTGTCGCAGTCTATGACCCGCTATTTGGTAAGCAGCCGGGTCACTACCGAGAGATCGAATACGATGATTACTACTCGGTATTTCCGGTAGTTGAAAAGATATATACCGGTAAACGCAGGTTGCAGATATCAGTGGGGTACGACTTCCCACTGGGAAAGGTGTCGAGTTCGACAGATTTCAATGGCCATGTGACCGACTACCGATACGATACCTTTGGGCGTTTGAGCACGATCGTTAAGCCTGGAGATAGTCTACAGAATCCGACAGAGGAATTTGACTATACCCTCAACCACCAGTTGCCCTCAGGTCAGGTGATTAATTGGGTGGAGACCCGCAAGCGGGAAGTCTCCGGACAAAACGGCACCCTGGATGCACGGACCTTCTACGATGGCCTGGGGCGTACCATCATGACCCGATCCGAGGGCGAGACCACAGATCAGATCGTGGTCAGCGATACGGTGGAGTTCAATGCCCGTAAGCAGCCCTGGAAAAAATATTTGCCATATTTCGAGACGGGTACCCTGGATTTCGTCGACCCCACGTACAACACCGGCTTTATCAAACACCAGTACGACGCACTTGGACGCATGACCAGGATGACCCAGCCTGACGGTAGCTACTCGGCTATCGAATATGCACCCCTGGCCAGGACTGTGCGAGATGAAGAGCAGACGAATCCCAACTCGAAACACCGAGGTGCGGCCATGAGTTACGTCGAGGATGGCCTGCAGGACAACTACGGCAAAGGCCGCCTACGTGAGGTGTTCGAGGTTGTCAAACTCACCGACCTAGGCGAGGCTTCTGCCAAACCAGTCGCGTGGAAAACGACCTACCGCTACAACCTGTTGGACAATTTCACCGGCTATACCGATTCCCAGAACAACCAGAAACTCATCGAATACGATGGATTGGGCCGCAAGACCTTCATGAACGATCCCGATCGGGGGCATATGCATTATCGATACGATGAGGCGGGCAATCTTGAGCGTACCATTGATGCCAAGCTGCAGACCATTCGCTACCAGTACGATGGGGTTAACCGTCTGGAAAAAGAATTCTACAGCGCAGGTTTACCGACCCCCGACGTGGTGTATCACTATGATGCGCCCAAAGGACCATTGGGTCGTGGTAATTACTGGGGCCAGGCGAGCCGCATCGCGCGCGTTATTCTCGATAGCAGCTCCACTAAACTGCCCCACGATCTCAACGCAGATGGCATTGATGACGTGGCCGATGTGGTGACCGTAGCCAAGACGGATCAGGCCGATAACGTCACCGCGAATAACACGCTAGGTAAGCTCGCTTGGGTGGAAGACCAGTCCGGGCAAGAGCACTTGAGCTATGACAATCGCGGTAGGGTCGAGTGGAAAATCAAGCGCATAAACGACCGTCAGAGTATCACCCATGCCTTCTACAGCGCCAATCGCTACGACGCCATGGATCGCGTTACTCGGTACACCTACCCGGATGGCAGTTACGTGAACTACCAGTACAACAACCGGGGGTTACTGGAATCTGTGCCAGGTGTGATTGACCGCTGCGACTACAACGAGGCTGGCCAGAATGTCCTGCTGGCCTTGTCCAATGGCGTGACCACGTTTTACTCCTACGATGGTCGCTTGCGTTTGCAGCGACTGCAAAGCAAGCGGGGTAGCGACATTTTGATACTACAGGATCTCAACTACAAATACGACAATGTTTCGAACATCACAACAATTACCGATGAGCGGGATGCAGCAACACTAAATGCTATAGGTGATGAACTTGGCATAGAGAATCTGGAGGCGCAGAAGTTCAATGCCACACAGGCGTTTGAATATGACGATCTGTATCGGTTGACCAAATCTGCAAATGGTTCGATCTATGGACATATCGAATATCGGTACGATCGTATTGGTAATTTAGTTCGTGTGGACGCGGCCAACCTTCTAGTTCCGAAACCTGCTCTCAATTTGGGAGAGGTCAGTAACGGTGGCGTAGCTGGAGCATGGAATCGTAATGGGCGAGATGTTAGTGATCCTCCTGGCCCACACGCACTGACTGGTGCCGAAAATAATTCATTTGGGGGTGGGGTATTCTCTTACGATTCGAACGGTAATATGATCAATTATGGTGGAATTAATTTAGATTGGGATTACTTAGACCGCCTTATTACTGTAAATAATTTTAACAGTAAAGCTGAATATCGTTATGACTATTTAGGCAAGCGAAAGCTAAAAACATTAGTAAATCTTGATGACATCGGAAAAGTAGTTGTTTATGTAGATAGGTATAGTGAAATTAGAAATGGACGTTTGCATAAGTATGTATATAGCGGGAGTAAGCGCGTTGCGGAAAAAAGAGGTCTTCGTCCAAATGGAAGAACGTGGTTGTATGCATATTATCTTCATGACCACCTCGGATCTGCTAATTTATTGTTATCAGCTGGTGGTGTAATTGAGGAATATTTTGAAAGCTACTCATATGGTCACATGAGAAAAGAGGTAGTAAATAGTAGTGGCGATTCTGATACAAGGTACAAATATACCGGAAAAGAATACGATGAAGAAAGTGGTTATATGTATTTTGGAGATCGGTACTATTCATCGAATATTGGAGCATTTATTAGCGTCGATAAAGCATATACGAGTGACTTGGTGGGTGATGAAGGTGGATATGGATACCTAGTTAACCCACAAATTTTGTCGACTTACCGATATGCAGTGAATAACCCGACTTTAAATGTCGACAATGATGGAAGAAGTGCAGCGGTAGCTGGAGCGGTAGTTGGAGCGATAGTAGGTGGTACTGCAGGTACTTTGGTAAGTGGTGCTAGCGAATTACTTACACAGCAGGGCTCTACCGATTGGAGCGCCGTGAGGGCCGCTGCTTATAAAGGTGCTGTTGGTGGTGCTGTGGCTGGTGGAATTACGGCGGCTGCCGTTGGGGCTGCTTTAACCTTAGGTGGTTCGTTGGCATTGGATGCTGCTGTTATTGGCACAGTTGCCGGTGGTGCAGGGGGATTTTCAGGCAAATTATTTGAGAATCTGCGCGACAATTTGAAGAGCGATAAGGCACTCTTTCAGGGTATAGCATCTGGCACTTTGTCAGCTACTTTGGGTGGGGCCGCTGGAGGAGCAATTGCTGGTCCGGTAGGTCAACGAATTTCAACGGGACTTGCAAATCGTTTTGGAAAGAATTCATTTAAGCAGCTCAAGTCAATTTTGCCAAATTACGGCCAGATAGGTTTTTTTGAGAAGGTTGTGGGCGCACCAAAAGTTGGGCCTGCTTTCACAGGTGCTGGTGCAGTAGGTGGTACTGCGGCAGGAGAAGCTACAGAAAGAGGCCTAAAAAGAGCTAGCGAACGGTTAGCTTCACCCTGATTATTGTGGCAGCTGCAGTGCATGAAACATACGAAAGATATGTTAGATGATAGATTTAACTGGCAATCATGAATAATATATATTGCTCCTAATATCGCAGAAGTATAAATATTATTTTCTACAGAAACGGCTGATGATTAAACAAGGAAAATCATGAAACAACCAATTAACAACCTCAATGTTACTACACTATTGTTCTTAGCATTGTTATTAGTAGGATTTAATATTAATGGAGAAACGGCTCCTCAATTAGTAAATTATCAAGGGAGATTATTTGATGGCAATGGCAAACCACTCCCAGATGGAGCCTACAAAATGTATTTCAGTATTTACGATGCAGAAAGTGCAGGTAGCAAACTTTGGGGGCCACAAGTATTTGATAATGTAGTAGTAATCAATGGCTCATTTAATGTAATACTTGGGACTACAGACTCAAATGGTAGCGCACTAACTGAAGGATTTAAAAAAGAGAATACATATTTGGGCATAAAGGTTGGAAGTGAGCCAGAAATGACTCCACGTCAGCAAATCCTTAGTGCTCCATATGCACTAAATGCAATAAATGCAGAAGTTTTAGGAAGAGGGGCAGTCAAAATAAACTCGAACACTATAACTGCAGATAGAGAAGTAATAGCGCCAGGATTTTCAGGGGATGGATCAAACATAATTAATCTTAATGCCACGAAACTAACTACAGGTAAAATATCTATTCCCCAATTAGCTTTGAGAGATAAACTTACTATATCCGCAGGGGCTTCTTCTCATGATCAAGTAATACCATTGCCAAGTTATGCAGACGGAACAGTAGCATCTCAATCTGAGTGTGTATGGACTGTGTCGCCAAAAGAATTTAAGACAGCAACTACAGGTTGGCCAAATCCACATAAATTTTTTGCGGACCAATATAGAAGAATTACTGCGCTTGCAAATAATCCGGATGGAGCACAAGTCGGCGCCGATATTAATTATTTAATTATATGTGCCAGGTAAATAAATGTTAAATTATATAATAATTCAATATTTTCTCGCAGCAAAGTATATATTTACACTGAGCCCATGGTAAATACACCACACTGCCATATTTGTCTAATAATTTAAATGAGCGTCCTGTGACTGCTTCCCATTGGCGCTTGATTATTCCTGCTGCGCAAGTGAATAATATACATCTTGAAAATATAGAAGATATTTTCATTTACATTCATTCTAAAGCTTATCAATGGCAGGGAAATCTTACTCAAACTTGCTTCCAATTAATTGGTGCTTATATGAAAACATTTACTCATGTTTTTTGCTGTGGAGTATTATTAGGCCTTCTTTCAGGCTATGCATTTGCTAATCCTCCATCTCTTATCAATTATCAGGGTTTTTTACGTGATGCAGGCGGTAATCCTGTTGCTGCCTCTGGTGCAGAGACGCATCAGATAGAAGTTAATATCTATGCCGACAGTGCTGGCACTCAACTTGTATGGGGTCCCCAAGTATTTTTGAATGTTCCGGTAGTAAACGGTCGTTTTGGAATAATACTGGGCCACGAAGACAGTAATGCTGCGTCCATTGTCAATGCCCTTCAATCCTCAGAGCGTTATATTGGAATTAAGGTAGATACTGAACCGGAAATTGAGCCTAGACAGAGAATATTAAGTGCTCCTTATGCAATTTCAGCCGGCAATGGTGTGGCTATAGGTACGGTGATTTCATCTTTATTGACTCCTGAGCAATATGCTTTAAACGTGGGTGATGCATCAACATGTGCATCTATTTCAAATAATTCCAATTGTAGATGGGCTTATGCAGATGGTCGTTCAGTACAGGGCTCTACTTATGCAACTATAGTTTCTCAAAATGTCCCAGATATGAGAGATAGATTTCTAAGAGGCAAGGGTATTCTATCTACATCTCTCGGTGGGCTTCAGGATGATGCTACTAGTTTACCAAACACTGCGTTTGTCTCTTCTCACGATGGGCAACATTCCCATCGATATCATCATTTTGGTACCCAAAACAAACACTGGGGTAGAGATGCATTAGTAACTGATGGGACATCACCAGACGGGAGTGGCCCTGTTAATCACACAGAGTCTGCAGTCAACCATGATCATACAATTGTCAGTGGTGGCGATACTGAAACAAGACCGATTAATGTTACGGTAAATTATTTTATAAGAATAAACTAGGGCAACTTGTAGGGCCTAATAATAAAAATAATTAAGCAGAATTAGATTGTTGCCCAAGAAACTTCAAAATCAAAAAGTTAAGGTTAACCATTTTATATAATGGCTTTTATAAATCAAATATGCTTCGTCAGAATATAATATGAATCAACCTGACAGAGATGTTCATTATTTTATTGGAAAAGGATTCGTAATGATAATTAATAAAATCACAATATATTTATTTTTATAATTATGTTTACTGTCCGTGCATGTGTGTTCATCTTCTCCAATACTAATCAACTATCATGGTTTTTTACGTGATGCAGACGGCAATCCTCTTGCTGCCAATGGTGTGGAGAAACAAAAGATTGAGGCTAATATTTATACTGACAGTTCAGGCACTCAACTTGTATGGAGTCCGCAAGTATTTACGAATGATCCTGTCGTAAATGGTCGTTTTTAGAGTAATTCTGGGCCCTGAAGATACTAATAGTGCATCTGTTGCCAATGCATTCCAGTCTTCGGAGCGATATATAGAAATCAAGGTGGGCTCTGATCCAGAAATTGAACCTAGACAGCGAATCTTAAGCTCACCTTTTGCAATTAATGCAAGAAATGCTGCTCCAGTTGGGACTATTATATCCAGTATTTTAATCCTGATCAGCATGACCGAGCCACAGGAGATGATGGGTTTTCTGATTATAAAAATAAATAATGGATACTTGCTGATAATATAAAGCACATACTACAAAGGGAAAAAGATACAAATGACATGAAGGGTAGGGGTAATTAATGGAACAGGGCTTACCCGAAAGGGCCGCCACGATCACAAAAGTGAGTGATCGCAGCGATGAAATGGTTAAAGGGCTTTCTAGAACTGGTGCAGGACTCCAATTAGTGATCAATAAATACTGAGGCAGAAATCCAAGAGAACGGCAGTCATGAATGTGTGGCATAAATTAAAAAGCGTTTTAAAAGCGGAAAAGCCGAATAGGGGATTGCTACACGCTCAAGCTGCTACAGACCTCCTTAGGCGCTATCAACCACAGCTGAGCCGAATTCGGCAATTAACCAGTATCCCGGATGGCCACTACAACAAACTGTACAATGACCTGATACAAAGACTGGCAGAACTCGTGCAATTAGTACCTGCCTCAGAAGCCCATCATCACGCACACGCAGGCGGTTTGCTCCAACACTCCCTAGAAACGGCTGAAGCGGCTTTGCGGATACGACAAAGCTATCTGTTACCTCAAGGAGGAATCCCAGAGCAACAATCGATGAAGGCAGATCTTTATACTTATGCTGTGTTTACCGCTGCACTGCTGCACGATATCGGAAAACCTTTGGCCGACCAACTGATACACATTCACCATTCCGATGGTCGTGTGGATGAATGGGCACCTCTGGGAGGTCCAATGCCAATTGGGTCAAGGTACAGTATTACTTTTCGACGTGACCGGAAATATCAGATTCACGAGAAATTACAACTCTTACTGGTTCAATGGACAATCCCGATCGAGGGACAAGTCTGGCTCAATTCAGACCTGTCATTATTGGAGCAGTGGATTGATGCGTTATCCGGATCCAACATCGATGACGCCAATGCCATCAGCGAGATCATCAAGAAAGCCGATCAGTATTCTGTTGCAAATAACTTAGCAGGAGGACATGCTGTTTCAATAGCCCAGCAACCGGCGGTACCCCTGCATCAACGAATTGCCGTTGAACTGCGACGGTTAATTGATGAGGAGTGGAAACGCAATGAACCAGGTGGCGTTGCATTTCACAAGCAGTCATCCGATACCATCTGGCTGGTTAGCAAGCGTAGTTTGGATGAGCTCAGATCCAGTTTGATTGGGCAGGGTCAAACGGGAATTCCACCGAATCCTCGAATCATGGATGAGTTGATTCAGTACGACTACCTAAATGCATCCAGTGATGGCAAGGCCTCAAGGAAAATCACCATTAAAATTGGTGATTGGGAACAATCACTGACGTGTATTGGTGTACGTGCTTCCAAGTTGTGGGGAGCTGGAACAGGACCATCAACAGACATCAATGTCCACATCGTGTTGGAAGACGGCAAGCGTGAAGAATCATCATCAACCTCACAGACTGTCGATAACACACCGCCCATCTCTCAAAATCTGGAGCAGGTATCCTCAGCTTCTGTCGTCGACAAACAAACGGTTATTACTGCAGTAACTGCAACGGATGTGTCAGAATCCTATCAGGATATAGATGATGATGTGCCTCCGGATCCCAGGGCTCAAGATTCTCAACCGACACCGGCAGCACTCGACAAAGAAACTGTGTCAGAATCGGTGCCGGTTGAGAATCTCGCCAAGTCTTTTTGTACCTGGCTGACGAAAGGTGTCAAGACAGGAAAGCTCGAGATCAACAATGCTAAGGCGATGGTCCATACAGTGTCAGAAGGTCTCTTGATCGTCAGTCCCAGAATCTTCCGAGTATTTGCGCAATCTGTCGGTGCGGATTACAAAAAGGTTCAAAGTAAATTTCAACGATTGAAGATCAACAAAAAAACGGAGCAGGGACAGAACATCTGGACCTATGACATCAAGGGCGATCGAAAAAGTTCGACGGTCAAGGGGATGATCATCATGAATCCAGAAAAGGATTTGGGCTTGGCTTCACTGCCAAATCCAAATTCGCATTTGATCATTGCTCAGAAGAAATTTCTTGACAATTAGGTGGAGAAATACCAATAATTTTTCCATGACCGATTAAAAAAGCCGCTGTACCATAACAGAAACGTTACAGTGAACAGCGGCTTTAGGTGTTAGCTCGGTGGACAAGATCGAGCCAACGTGTCTCCGACTTTACTTTGGAGAAAGCGGTTTAACAGGATTAAAGGAAGCTAACCACTTTCTACTGCACAGGAAGGGTTTAAACACTTTCTGCAGAGGAAGGCTAAATGCTCACCACAAAGGAAGGCTAAACGCTAACTGCACTGGAAGCATACTACATCAAGACGATATTTGCACAAATCAAAAGACAGTAGATTATGTGCATAATGTATATTATGTTAAATCGTATAATTATTTAGATCTGGAGAAATCAACTTGGTGGACGTCCAAGTATCTTTGTAAATAAAGATGTAAATCATACCCCTCTTTCATAGTATTTGTGTAAATCAGACGACAAGTGTTGCAACACGCCTTACCCTGGTCCTCGTAAGCTATGCAGCTGCGGTATCGGAATCATGCCAATTAGCAGGGTCAGGTGCTGGATGAATACAACTATGGGTGCAATCAATAATGCCGCTATTACCGCAAGTAACTCCATTGTGATCTCCATCATCCTCGCCAGAACCCTCCCCTATATGGCGGCTTTGGGTAATAACTTGAATTGTTGAAAGTATTTTTAGTTCTGGCAAACGCGTCAGGGTTTCAGCTTCTTGCTGACGAAGGGGGAAGTCATGGCGCGCACCAAGGCACTGTAATTGAGCTGAAAAGTTACTTCTGTGCCGACGGACAGATCGCCTCGTACGGACTCTAAGATGAGATGGTCACTGCTGGCCCCAAGGATGCGGGTCCCGTCTGACGATTGCAGACCATCTGGATCGATATCCTGTATGCCGACGGCCAGGATGCTTTGCATGATATGGCCACGATCTGCAGCAATAGGCTTCTCACCAAATGCGGTTTGTGCAATTTCACCCGATGGCTGTGAGGGCTTGATCTTCGACTCGATGACTTCGGCGATCAGCGTGATAGCGTCGGTGTGAAGCCCGTTAATGGGTATGCGATTGAGCGGTTCGCAACCGAGCAGGATCGATTCGCCCAGTCGCAGATTGTTGATTCGTCCGGTATCTGTGTGACTGAACACCCACTCAATATTGGCAGAGTTCCCGCCCGATACGATCTCTACCGGTTGGCCGAATTTCAACTCGATAGTCTCTGCAAGGTCTGATAACAACGACATGTTGCTGGCGTCGGGCGAGACACCACTACGACACGCGAGATTAGTGCCGATACCTTTGAAAGCGATGTTTGGCAAGCTTAGTGTCTCGGCTACGCAATCGATCAGGTCAGCGGGCAGGATGCCTTCTCGGAGATCACCCAATTCGACCATGAGTAAAACTCCGTGGGTACGGTCTGCCTTTTGTGCTTCGAGCGAGAGTCTCCTGATGACCTCCATTTCAGTGTTGAGACTTATGTCGGCGTGTTTGACGACCCGTCTCACCTGGCTAAGCATAGGAGAGCGAATCAGCGTCATTGATACGGATGGTAGTGTCTGACGCATCGCTTCTATATTTTCTATGCGGGAGTCGCCAAGGGAACTGATACCCGCTTTTAACAGCACTGCCGCAATCTCAGGTGAGCCTAGTGTCGCCTTGGTGACACCGGTAACAGAGATACCGAGACCGGCCAGTCGTTTAACCAGTGTGTGGGCGTTGTGGTAGATCTTGGCAAGGTCGATCTCCAACCGTGGTGCGGGCTTCATGCGGCGGAGGGGAGCTTCTCCTTGAGTTCAGGGAATGCCGAAACAACCATCTCCACCAGTCGATCAGGTGACCGGATCAGTGCATCTGTGGCAGGGATGCCAAGTTCATCCTCATACTGTGAGATCGCCTCGTTGACCTCGCTGTCACTCATGTTCTCGTGATTGATCGTCAACCCGATGACCTTGGTATCGGCGAAGACCTGAAGGAGATTGATTTCAGTGGCCGGTGTCGGCATTTCCATGTCTTCAAAATCACAGCGTTTTTTTCGACCTGGTGCGTGCTGTAAAATAATCCCGCTAGGGCAGCTGCCACGAAGTATGAAGGATGTAGATGAGAAAGCCGGATGGCTTAGCGCCCCCTGCCCTTCGATGATAATGACATCTGGTTCGTCAAATTCGAACGCTTCAACGATGGTCGCTTCCAACTCGCCGGCACAGAATTGTGAGGGAATTGCATCAAGTGCAATGCCGAAACGTGCCCCCTGGATCAAACCGGTCTGGCCTGTCCCAATCATCACGGCCTTCACTCCACAGTCATTCAGTGCCTGGGTCAGAATAACGGCCGTTGTTCGCTTGCCTATAGCACAGTCGGTACCAAGCACAGCGATACGCGGACAGGTGACCTTGGCGATAGCACCGCAGAACATGCGCAATTCCTTTTTGTCCCGGGGTTTTCGTATATCCAGGATCTCTACCTGATTCGCTTCACAAGCCGCTTTGAATACCGGGTCATCGTTGAGAAATTCATGCAAGCCATTGACGATGTTCATACCATGACTCATCGCCTCGAGAATCAGGCTGCGCTCGTGAATCGATAGCATGCCGCTGGAGGGAGCCATTCCGAAGATGAAGTAATCTGGCACTGTACCTGCCTGTGTCAGTGCGCTGGCCAGGTCACGGCAGATGGGAATGGCGTTGGGCTTGTCGTCAAGCACCATGCCGGCGTCGAGGCCGGTTTTTTCACTATCGATGACCGAAAGTATCTTATACCGTTCCGATCGCCGAACGAGCCCGTTGGCCGTTTTGCCGTCGATAGCACCAAAATTGGCTTCGCAGTAGACGATGGCAGTTGAGCCCAGCTGCATGACGTCACTGATTCGAGGTAGACTGGACTTTACCGTGTCGTTACGGGCGGTAGGGACAGAATAGGAAATAGGCGCGCTTGATCGCGCGTACAACGGGACGGTGAACATTGTAACACCTCAGGTGAGGCTCAGAGGAGGCGACAGGATAGTGCGACCGGAATTGGCCGTATGTCAACGAGTAGTCCCGACTAAGGTTGGGTTGCTGTGGAAATTACCCACTAGGCTTGATAGCTGCGCAGATTATAGCACAATACTTTCTGCCTCGGAGGAGGACGATAAAAAATGCCAGGAAATCAAAACTGACGAAAAAAGCTCCGCGTATCAAGTAACTGCAGTGGTACTACACGCACCAACATTAGGGGTCGGAGTCGAGAGCTACCATATCGTGAATTACCTCGAAAAATCCCAAATGCATATTTCTCGCAAGCCACTCCGTTCTAGATTTGACTCCGACCCCGGAGGTACAGGTGGCTGTTTATTTCAAGGCTGCAATCAGGCCCTGATTGATCCAGCCCTTCAACAGGCCTGCAGCCCTCATTGGTACAACTTCTATATCTATCCGGGTTGCCAGTAACTCACATGCATCGTTGAACGTTCCGCCACTACGAAGGGTATCGAGTAGCAACTGTTCATCTGCTTCAAGTGAACGAAATCGTGTCACCAGATCCTGACGCCAGATCAACCAACCACAGGGATTTGTCTCTTGCATTGCATCAATCTTAACCGGGGGATCCGCAGTGAGTGCTTTCCACATTTCAGGAACATTCCATTTCAGATCTAGCCGACCGACGCATGGGGCGAATTGAAACTGCAACATTGGCCAATCTTCAGCTGGGACTGAGGCCATCTCCTGCTCTTCAAAGCAGTCACAATCAGCGGCATCGAATGCTTCTCCCAGCTTCCACTCAAAGTCTGCCAGTTCTGACAACCACGACATATTATGGTAGGCGGGATCAGTATCTACCTTCTCACACAGATAGTGACTGAATCGACGACCAAAATCGCGAAGTGTGAATGAATGTGAGGGGTTTTGTTGGATATAACCATCCGCAAGAAGGTCGAATTGATCACTGCTGATGGCCATATTGACCGCAGGATAATCATTCATCAATACCTCCTTTAAACGTGAGGTATAGGCATTCGCATAAACTGACAATTGATAGGTCGGTGTTGCACGCCCTGCCCTGCTTACCCATGCATTCTGTTCATCGTTTTTCGGATCCAGAATAAATCCCTGGAAGCGAGCTTGTAATTCCTCAAGGTTTGACATATTTATCACTCAAGCGACCTGTTCAGTAATAGCGGTCTCACCGATCTCCCGCACATGTTCCAGTTCATGCAATAATTCCGCTAACGGCGGTATATTGTCATCTCTTTCAATCATGGTGCTGACGCGACCAAAGCGTTGTATTGCATCAGCATACAATTCAAATACCGGATCTGCGATAGGATGATCGTGGGTGTCTATAATCAGATTCTCCTCCTGGGTATGGCCTGCCAGGTGAATCTGACAGATGCGATCAGCGGGCATTGCTTTTAAATAGGTGCGAGGATCAAAGTTATGATTGAATGCGCTAACATAGATATTATTGATATCCAGCAGCAGCAGACAATCAGCACGCTCTGCAACTTCTGCTAAAAAATCCCACTCACTCAGTTGGGATTCGCTGTAGCTGATATAACTCGATACATTTTCCAACAGCATTTGTCGGCCCAGATACTCCTGTACTCTGGTGATACGTTCTACAACATGATCGATTGCCTCTTCTGTATAAGGTAATGGCAAAAGGTCATGCATATTTAATTTGTTGATGCCTGTCCAGCATAGATGATCGGAGAACCACATCGGTTCCACCCACCCCATCAACGCCTTTAATTTTTTAAGGTAGTTGTAATCAAGTGGTTCTATGCTGCCAATCGATAAAGACACCCCGTGCATTACTATTGGGTAGAGTTCGCGAATTCGGTTTAAATAATGGAGTGGTTTACCCCCCTCCACCATATAGTTCTCGGAAATAACCTCAAACCAGTCCACATCCGGCCTTGAATCAAGCACATCATCGTAATGCTGTCTACGCAGACCCAATCCATAACCGAGAAAAGGCCTTTGATTACCATCAGCTTCGATCACAGCACATCTCCAGATAAAAGTTATATTTGTTATTTATGAACTGGTATCACCATCTTTGTGATGGCGTACCAATCCATCACTGCTTGACTTATCCTTTCGGCTTATCGACAGAGCCGCCTATCTCTTCACAGGCATGCTTAGACATATTCACAAAGCCCTGTCCTTTACAAGCTGCGTGGCCTTTACAAGCATTATTCGCGGTTTTGCAATCATTGTGTCCTTTACATTTGTTGACACCAAAACAGTGCACATTCGCATCACTACCCGCTTGAACCGATTTCATAGGGGCCACGGCAAACAGGGTTGCAGCAGTTGAGGCCAATGCAAGTGATGCTAGTTTTCTTCGTGTAATCATGGAAATCTCCTTTAGCTTTGATAAAGCTGTTTTAAAATCATTTGCCCGATGGTTTTTACCAAGGTGGCGACCCAATTATTGAAAGCAAATATCACGTAAGTGTCACAGCCAGTTCACAATACTATTAGGGCCTGTTAAAACTAATCGAATCGGCCCTGCTGAGAATTTTTTCTTCCAGCAAGGCAGAATAAGCGATAGGCGTTGCACGTCGTTCATTTGGAGTGACCAAACCTCTCTCCTCGCGCCCGTAAGGGCCCCTTTGGTCGCGCCTTGATTGGCGCTTTTTGAGTGGTAATAGGGCCGATACGATTAGTGTTAACAGACCTCAGGTTAGAGGCAGTGAGCTGTCCCCATTATTGGTGCAGGCATTAAATGATTATTAGCCTGCTTTAATCAGCAATTTCTCAAAATACTGATCATTTAGGTGGAGTGGTTTGAGTTCGCCCCGCGACTCTCTTATTTCAAAGATTGTCGTGAGAAGCTATTTACTAATAGTCTAATTAGCTGTCCAGTTCGTAGCCTTAAATTAGCCACAAACAACCAATATTGAGCCGGAATCTAGCCCTAAATTAGCCGGTAATAAACAAATATTTACCTGATTACCCTCCAAAGTCAGCTGCAGTGATAGTTAAGAGAGGTGCCGATAAGGATCTACGGAAGGTTGCTGGCGGTTTTTGTGAATTTCCAGCGCGATTTGGTGGGGCAGGGCCCCACCCTACCTGTCGATATAAAGTGTAGGGTGGGGCCATGCCCCACCAACTGCACTAGCCGCATACTACGGCTATACAGGTTGATACTCTTTTGCTGAGTATGGGGGGTAATCAGGAATATTTATATCTAATCACCTGACCTGACAGCCATTTACCAAGTAACTAGCTCGGATAAACAGCCATTAACCCTGAAAAAAGGGAGGAAAAAATTCGGTGCAGAAACTACCTCGATCGTTGAATTTAACGTTAAATGTCGACAGTTTCCTTTTGTATTGCATTTATCAACAGTAAATATCGTTAAATTTAGGGTGTAATGTCGACAACTTTCCCTTATATTGCGCTGCAGCATCTATACCCTACCCACTTTAGCGTTTGATGAAACTGGAGCCAGCCGTATGACAATACATAAGACAGATGTTCTTTTGATTGGCGGTGGCATTATGAGCAAGACGCTGGCAATGCTGGTGACACAGCTCGATTCCTCACGTCATATCACTGTAGTCGAGCAAGCGGCAACATTGGCCACCGAAAGTACACATGCCTGGAATAATGCAGGCACAGGGCACGCGGGTTATTGCGAACTCAACTACACCCCACAACAAAGCAGTGGTGAAATTTCCATTGAAAGAGCACTGGGAATAAACGCCCGCTTCGAGGAGTCCCTGCAGTTTTGGAGCGGATTGATCCGCAATGGCGCTCTGACGAATCCTTCAGCCTTTATCAATCCTGTGCCTCATATAAGCTGGGTGGAAGGTAAAGAGAACGTCAGTTATTTAAAGAAGCGTCAGCAAGCCCTGGTCACTCATCCTCTATTTGAAGAGATGGAATACGCGGATGATCCAGCCAAGCTGATGGATTGGTTACCACTGATGATGGCTGAGCGTGATATGGGGCAGCCGATGGCCGCTACCCGTGTGGCACACGGAACAGACATCAACTTCGGTGAGTTGACCCGCTCTATGGGTGAGTATCTGGCACATGAGGACTCCGTTGACTATTGGCTCTCAACAGAGGTCTTGGGATTGAAGAAGGTTGGAGATCGTTGGCATGTGACAACAAAACATGCGCTTGCTGGAAAACGAACCATCGAGGCACGTTTCGTATTTGTCGGCGCGGGTGGCTGTGCTTTGTCTCTAATGCAAAAATCGGGGGTGGATGAGGTTCGGGGCTATGGTGGTTTTCCCGTTTCAGGCATCTGGCTTGCCAGTGAGAACATCAAAGCCGCAGCGACTCATAACGCCAAGGTGTACGGTGTAGCACCGGTTGGTGCACCGCCTATGTCGGTACCCCATCTCGATACCCGGGTGATCAATGGGCGCCCCGCCCTACTGTTTGGTCCGTTTGCCGGTTTTACCACGCGCTTTTTGAAATCGAGCAGTCTATTTGACCTGATGAATTCGATTCGCTCCCACAATCTCAAACCGATGATGGAGGTAGCGAGAGAACATTGGGCGTTAACGCGCTATCTGATCAAAGAGGCGATAAGTTCTGGCGATCAGCGCCTCGAACAGCTACGCACCTTTATGCCTTCTGTAAAAGCGGGAGAGTGGCATCTTCGCCCAGCTGGACAGCGGGTGCAGATTATCAAACTGGATAAAAAAGGGCGCGGTAAGTTGCAGTTCGGCACCGAGGTTATCAAGACAGCCGATCGCTCATTGGCTGCTCTGTTGGGGGCATCCCCAGGGGCCTCTGTCAGTGTCTCTGCAATGATGGATGTTATCGAGAGCTGCCTGCCAGATTTGCTTCAGGGAGAAGCAAAACAGCGCCTGGAAGAGTTAATTCCATCCTATGGCCACTCTTTGGATGATGATCTCGACTTGGTTCATGCTGTACGACGTTATACTTTGGAGACTCTGGCTCTGGATGAGAGAAAACCTGCAGAAATCTCCGATCAGGATACGTTTTTGAAAACTGGTAGTTGATTTGGTCTAAGGGCGTAGCTCAATAGACCTGACCCGATGAGACATAGCCCTATCTGTTGCTGCTAGAGCGATTCACTCCTTCGCTGAACAAAAGAGAGATTTAACAACCTTCTTAGAATCCTCGCCTGCTTTTATGATTTATATTCGTTGTCGTGACAACAAAAATATTTTGATTTCAATTCAATAAGCTTTAATTTAAATAGACCTTCTAATTTCTAGAATCTATCAGAATTATCCCTGGATATAACAATGAATTTCGAAATCGAAGACGGCATGCTTGAAAATGAGGATGAAATTGATCAAAGTTTTGAAACTACAGAGGAGATCAATCACACAACATTGAATTCGAGACGCAGAATTGAACGATTTATAGAGCTCAAACAGCTTCGAGATCATTTAGGAGAGCCTTATCTCAACGATATATTTTAATTAAACATTTTATGCACACACAAAGATTTCATTAGATTCTCTCCATTGCAAACTTGAACTATTTACCGTTTGCTTCATCATTCAATATAAATTGAAATTCCATCAACGATAGGTGTTATGCAAGAACAATGACCATCAAACATGTAGTACCAGACATTCAAGAGGCAGGATGTAGATTTGATAAAATTTCTGACGACCTGGCATCTAAAGGATGGAATGTTTCGGATGGTTTTGTTCCAACTATGGTGTCAAGCGAACTTGCAGGTGAAATATACCGACTATGGACGAATGGCAGTTTTCGGCGTGTCGGAATAGGCTGGGCTAACAAAGGCCGATTTAGTTCTCATGCAAGAAGTGATCAGATTATGTGGCCGCATCCTTCACATTGTATAGGTGCACAACGCGTATATCTTGATGCCATGGAAGAACTACGACTCTCTTTAAATAGAAAACTTTGCTTAGGATTAACAGAATTTGAAAGTCATATGGAAGTATATCTACCAGGAACTTCCTGTCGAAAACAATTAGACAGATTGAAAAATAATGGGCGGAACCTGGTTACTAGTATTCTCTACTTGAATCCCAATTGGTCAGAAATCGAAGGTGGGCAGCTTCGAATTTATACAAATACTGACAATAAGCCTAACTTCCAGGATATATTACCCATTGAAGGTCGCTTGGTATCTTTTCTCAGCGCCAAGTACCCACATGAAGTGATTTCATCTATGCGTAATCGGGCATTCATAACCGGATTGTTTAAAATAGACGATCCCATGGTATCAAAGATAAAACCTGACACATACAGGTTTAGGGGAATCCGGAACAAAAGTGTTCCTGATAACACCAGGAAACCGAATACAGGCTCAGTTAGCGACATTAACTCCTGGAGAGAAAGCACAGCCTGATCAACCCTGCAGCGGTGTGGGTCGCTGCTTGATGATTGCTATGAAGGCCCTCAAGCCCAGGTTAGAAATAAACCGGCAGCTTGAACTTTGGCTGTGGTGCGAGGCCACTACCATCTTCGTGACCGAGGGCCATAGGGAGATCTATAACCACGACGGCGCAGAAAAAGAGGGGGTTCACCGCACACTCGGTGCGGCAGCTGCACTGAAGGCATCCAATCTAACTGGCACGGGACTTTATAGCGCAGATGACAATATTCTGGGCGAATTGCTCTACGACAGTATAATGGCTGAATTTCTGGTACAAATCGAAACCAGCAAACAAGGCTGAATTGAATGGATATATCTCTTCTTAAGACATTTTTAGAAGTCTCCCGGATACGTCATTTCGGCAAGGCAGCAGACACTTTATTCATTACCCAGTCGGCGGTCAGCGCCCGTATAAAACTCCTGGAAACCAGCTTGGGCGTGGAGTTGTTCATTCGTCGACGCAATGACATCCAATTGACACCTGCCGGTATGCGTTTGGTCCGATATGCCGAGACAATTGTGACTGGCTGGGAGCGTGCCCGCCATGCGATTGCCCTTCAAGAGCAGGGAGGAGAGTCTATTGCTGTTGGCAGCTCCTTTGATCTATGGACAACACTACTGCGCAGCTGGGCTGCCTCGTTGCGTAAACAATCGCCAAGTTTGGTATTACAGATTGAATTGCAACCTTCGGATATCCTCATCAATCGCCTGGTGAACGGCCTGCTTGATCTGGCAATACTGTTTGAACCACCTCAAATCTCTGATCTGGCCCTACGGCAAATTGCGGATATCTCCCTGGTTCTGGTCTCATCTCGAAAAGGATGTAGCGTTGAGGAAGTTATGAAACGGGACTACTACATGGTGGACTGGGGCAATGTTTTCTCGCTTCAACACGCAGAACACTTCCCCGACATACCACCACCGGCAGCTAGACTGGCTTCTGGCACCTTAGCGCTCAACCTGATGCTTGATACAGGTGGTTCAGCTTATTTAGCACACCAGATGGTATTGGAAGAACTGGAGCATGAAAGTTTGTTTCTGGTTCAAGAGGCGCCTGTCATTGAACGCACCGCATTTGCGATCTACCGACCTGGCGATGAACAAAAGGATCATATGCGATATGCATTAAATGTATTAAAACAGCTGGTATCAGACAACACGCCTTGATTTATCAATTCTCGATTTTCTGATCTATCCAGAAAGTAGTGTTGTACTAAGCGCTGATTTGCAAGATTGTTTCTTCAATGAACATATGGGCATGACCAGTCTCCGATATGGCTGTGAGTTTGGGTAGAGAACGGCATTCTGTCGAACTGAATTATCGATCGTCAAGAACAGCAACTTTTGTTGTACTCCTGTGAATCAGCGAGGTATAAGTTTCTTCCTTTTAAGCGGTCTGCAAATGGCTATTTGGACGAAGAAATCAGATATCTACAAAATGCTAATCACCTCATGCTTAATAACATCAAGTGTATCGGCTATGGTGAACACGGAAGAAGTCGGTGAAGAATACCGTAGTTGGTGTATGCACAGTGCAAAGGTCGAAAAGATTATCCATATTGAGCAGGCTGATTTCATTCAGGGGTGTATAGATACTCTGGTAGACGCAGATAGAGCGCCTGACATACCTAAGAGCAAGCGTAGAAGCCAGCAGAGGGATGATATTGACTAATTTTTGTTAGCTTTATTCATAGCCCTGTATGACATTTTTGCAATGAATAATTAATTTTTATTAGGAGTAATAATCGATGAAATTACATATAGCTGCTGCAGTAGCTGCCCTCCTTTCTGTCAATGCAGTTGCCGAAATTAATGAGGCTCAGATGGCAGAAATCGAATCTGATTGTCAAAAATTTGCTCAAGAAGACGGTGTCGCACCGGAAGAGATGGAGGCCTATCTTGATCAATGCATACAGGATTACGTTGTAAATCAATCAGCAGATAACAACGAATCCGCTGAAGTTGAGACAAAAGAGTAAAACACATTCTTTGCCGAAACAGGCAACAAAGATTTGAAAACTGATAAAAAGCGCGGTTCGGGTGGCCGCGCTGTTTTTATTGCGATTAGCTTTAAAGAAATAGTTTGTTAGATTTTATCGTTAAAGATCAATATGTACTATGGTTCGTACATTGTGTTCAATGTCTAACTACACTTCACTAGATATCCCGCATATCGATAAAAAATTACTCATTATCTTCATCCCATAATCACCTGATACTTCAGGATGTCCTTGGAATCCGTAAATAGACTTCTCTTTGTGTCGCATCACCTCAACCGGGCACGTATCTGAATACGCCAGTACCTCGAAGTTTTGTGGTGGAAAGGGAATATGAAATCGATGTTTTTTCTGAATAAAGAACTCTGATTTATCAATACCATCGAAAATTTCGTCTTCGACCTCCGTGAAAAAGATTCGTTCTTTCCTGGATTGGTAATCATGTAGCCGCCGGATTTTTGCACAATAAGCCGCAGCAATTATCTCATGACCGAGACAAAAGCCAACTGTTGGCACATCCAGATTCATCATAGCCACATAGTTTGTTGTGAGGTTTAGGGGTTCATAGGGGTTTCCCTTTCCTCCGGAGAGGATCAAACCGGAGATTGAGGGTAGGCGTTGAAAATCGATTTGCTCATTATGTTCAACAATCATATGAGGTATATCCCTATCATCAAGATAGTGTCGCTTGAACTGACGAAGATATTGGCTCTGGTTGTCAATAATTAACAGCATGATGGTTCACTCTCATTCATCCTGTGCTAAAAGAAACTGTGCGAGCAACAAGGTTCTCTGGACCAGGCTGATCCTGGAGACAGCCTCCTGGCCGGTGTAGAGGCCTCGTGCTACCGGTCCTATGCCACAGACCACTGGAACCTTTGGAGGTACCAATCCTGCCACTGAGGGCCAAAGACTGGTTTCAGTGTTCAGTGGTATCTCCCACATATTGGCTACCCCGAGCAGACGTTTCAAAAGACCACTATTGATGCGACGAGATGGCATAGGGGGGCGATCGGATAATAATGCCAGTTCCGCCCGTGATAATTTCAGCTGTTCGCTGACATGCTGCTCGAGCAGGTCGCCGGTTCGTACATTGGGATAGGAGGCCTGAAGAGTAGCAGTGATCCGATGTGGCAGTAAACGTGGGTATGCCTCAGACCTCAAGTCAACTGTAGAAACTGCCAACTTCTCTTTATGGTTGGAGAGTCGAGAGATCTCTTCCAGCGCACTGAGCGCCTGCAACATCACTTCCGGATGCTTCTCGCTCTGTCCCAGTTTTCTAGGCTTACCTTGGAAAAATGCACGATACCGGCGCTGACCACGACGCCTAACTACTACGCTATCATCCAAATTACCTGGGCGGAGTACAAGAACCTCTTTTGCCTCAGCAGCTGCCTGAGTAATAAACTCTGTACTCTCATCACAATCTCGACCCTCATCGGCATAAAGCATGATGCCCAGCGGAGTCGATTTAAGCTTACGAGCATGATGCAAGGCTCGCAAGGTATACTCCAATTGTACCAGTGGCCCACGTGAGGCACCGATGCCCTCTCCATAGAGCCACTCTGGATCTCGATGAAAATGTTCACCACCCATCGCCGAGTTAAAGGGAACATCAATGTGGCACAGTAACAAGGTACCATTCCTGATGCCTTGAGCAGACTCCCAGGTCCAGACATGGGGTGCATCGGTCAGATGTACGACAGGTGAAAGCTCCAGCGAGGTCATTACCTTAGCTGCCTCACTAGCCGCCTGACGAATACCCACCGGGTCGCTGCTATGACTGCTCAGCCCTACCCATTGCTCAACACGCTTTTCAAGCTTGTCTCGTTGCTCTGTTAAATAGGCGAATACCTTCTCCTGTGGACTCTTGCGGCTTTTTCTCAACTCTGGGGGGTTTGGCGTACCAAAATATCGGGATGAAGCCACTTCGACCAAGCGGTTGGTCAAGGCGGAAAAATCTAAACCCATCGTATCAGCGGCTGCCACATAAGAACCGTGTTCGCCCATACTGGGCAAGCTATTCACCTCCAGGACATAGAGATTTCCTCCATCATCCATGCGCATATCGACTCTGGCACAATCATAACAACCGAGGACATTAAAGGCTTTGAGTGCTATAGACTGTGCCTGTTCAATGATTTTTACGTCCAACGGAGCGGGACAAACGATACCTATATCACGACCAGATATACGCCTCTTATCATCCTCGGTGTAGATATTGGGTCCACCCTCTCCAAATATGAGTTCTGCTGGTTGAAAGACCTCAAGAGTAGAACCGTTGCCTAGCAGCCCGATATTAACCTCGCGTCCTTCGATATACTGTTCAGCGAGCACTGGCTGTTCGTACTCCTTAAAAATAGTCCCTGCGGCTTCGCGTAACTCCTCTTCATTATTGACAATCCGAATTCCGAATGAGACAGCTTCATTCTTAGGTTTGACAATAAGAGGGAATACCAAATCTGGCATCTCAAAACTGGGGGTATCCAGTACCACAAAGGCTGGTGTTGGAACACCGTTTTGCACAAACAGCATCTTGGCTACCACTTTATCCAATGCTAGGGAGTGGGCAAGTGGTCCAGAGCCTACATAGGGTACGCCGACCATCTCAAGTATACCCGGAACATGGGTGTAACGTGCCTGGCCCTGTATACCGTAGGAGAGATTAAAGGCCATGCCAGGGCGCTCACCAACCAGTGTGCGTGGCATAAACTCCTCTAGTCGGTCGATCAGATCTTTGTCGCCCTCAAATGCCTGAACCTGATGTCCACCCTTTTTCAGGGCGTTGACGATACGATTAATTGCCGCAAGTCCATACTTTTCACGGTTTGGCTGACCAAACAGGTTAATGACTTTCTGAGACTCACGGTTATAGATAACGGCAACTTTCATTAAATGCTCCACATCAACAATGTTGAAAGCCTACGTAACCGTTAATGGCCGGAGAGCGTAGGTGGCTCATTTTCTGTTACTTTTGGGGTAACGTCTATAGAGGTATATTATCTTAGTAGTTATTCTATATTATCGGCGCATCAGAGTCTGGATCTATATCTGGGCCTTCAGGAGTCAACTCCTCGGTAAAATGTTCAACTCGAACCTCAGCAGCACGTATTCCCTGAAAACGAGCGACATGAAACAGCGCATCACCTTCATTAGTTAAAGGAAGATTGGTTCGACCTATAACGATACCATCAAATGGAGATTTGACTTCAAATTCATGGTCACCGAATGGTGAGGCTATAACACCAAGAAGTTGTTCTTTGTTTACTCGACTACCTAAGGGTACATGAACACGCAATATGCCACTTTCCGGGGCACGGATCCAGGTAGTATTTCTTGCGATCATCGGTTCGATAGGTCGTTTTGACTTATGCCGTACTGCAGGTAGCATGCCCAGGAGGCGCATCACATTGATAATGCCTTTCACACCAGCACGTATGGAAACCTCATCAAAACGTAATGCCTCTCCTGCCTCATACAATAACATCGGTATGCCCTGCTCAGCTGCAGCTTCTCTCAAAGAACCATCTCTAAGCTGTGAGTTAATTAACAAGGGCACACCAAATGCGAGAGCCAAACTGCTAGTGGTCTCATCATCCATATTTGCACGAATTTGAGGCAGGTTACTGCGATGTAGTGCACCTGTATGTAAATCAATTCCGTGCGTGGAATTTGCAACGATCTCTTGCATAAACAAGTATGCTAAACGGCTTGCTAGTGAGCCGCGTTCATGACCTGGAAAATTACGGTTTAGATCGCGCCGGTCAGGAAGATATCGTGAATGCTGAATAACTCCGTATATATTGACTATCGGAATGGTAATCAGAGTGCCACGTAATCGGGAAAGAATTTTTTCATTCAACAAGCGGCGAATTATCTCTACACCGTTAAGCTCATCTCCATGTATGGCGGCACTTATAAAAAGTCGTGGACCATCTTTTTTTCCACGCCATACCTGGACAGGCATAGTCAGTGGTGTATGTGTGTGAAGCTGAGCTATAGGTAATTCCAAAGTAACTCGACTTCCCAAGTCTATCTTCATACCACCGATTTTTAACATCGTATTCTCAACCTTTGCCTTTGGTGCGCGTCCTGTGAGGCTTTGCACTGGTTTCAAGAAACTCTATTATTAATCCAGCCACATCCTTGCCTGTTGCCGTTTCTATTCCCTCGAGGCCTGGAGATGAATTAACCTCCATTACCAATGGACCTCTTTCAGAGCGCAAGATATCTACACCAGCAATGTTGAGACCCATAACCTTCGCTGCTTTTACGGCAGTAGCTCTCTCCTTAGGTGTGATTTTCACTATTTCTGCTGAGCCTCCTCGATGTAAATTTGAGCGGAATTCACCTTCTGGTGCTTGTCGCTTCATTGCTGCCACAACCTTACCATTGACAACAAAACAGCGGAGATCAGCACCACCAGATTCTTTGATAAACTCTTGGATGAGTATATTGGCTTTTAATCCCATAAATGCTTCAATAACACTCTCAGCTGCCTTCTTGGTTTCCGCAAGTACAACGCCAATACCCTGCGTTCCTTCAAGTAGCTTAATTACCAGAGGGGCACCACCCACCATCCTAATCAGATCTTGTACATCACCTGGTGAATGTGCATAACCTGTGATTGGCATTCCCACACCATCTCGGGAAAGAAGTTGAAGAGATCGTAACTTGTCACGGGCCCGGCTTATGGCCACAGATTCGTTTGCTGGAAAAGTTCCCATCATTTCAAACTGACGTAGTACAGCAGTACCGTAGAAAGTTATTGAAGCACCGATTCTAGGAATAACGGCATCATAATCGACTAATGCTTCACCCCCGTAATGTACTTCCGGTTTCTGAGAGGTCGTATTCATGTAGCAGCGTAGAGTATCGATTACCCTTACTTCATGACCACGCTTTTTACCTGCTTCAACTAAACGCTTGGTTGAGTAGAGCTTAGAATTTCGTGAGAGAATAGCGATTTTCATTCTTTATCTCCATTTGAACTAGTTCTTCAGAACTTGACTATTTCTGTTACAAGAAATTAAACCAAATCTGAAGTAAATGGTGCGTGGTTATGATAATTCGGTATGTTAATTCAATCATATGGTGGGGCAAGGCCCCACCCTACCTGTAATTTGGAATGTTGTGTGGCGCTATGCATCAGCAAAACTGCTATCTCCTGGTTAGTAACTACCTTTCTGATTTAAGGCAATACAGATAGATCATTATCATTTGATCATGATTTATAGCCATCGCATACGCTTAAATAACCATAGTGAGACTCCAGCAATCACCCCCATCACAATCAATAAGATGTAGTAGCCATAGGAGGACTTCAGTTCTGGTATGTTTTCGAAATTCATGCCATATATACCTGCCAATAAACCAAGCGGCACAAATATCACAGTAACAATTGTCAGTACCTTCATTATCTTATTCAAATGATGGCCATTCAGGCTTATGTATCCATCAATCAAGTCGCTGATCATATTTTGGTAGAGATCAGCGAGACTGTGGAATCTTTCAATCAGTGCAGATATATCACTAAATTCATCTTGCCATTGTTGATCTTTTTCCATGTGATGATTCAGTGACGAAAATGCCTTCATATGATAGTTTGTAATCCGCCTCATTTTTCTTAACGATGTATTGTACTTAACCAGCTCTTCAATCAATTCATCTGACAGAGTGTCAAACAATATTTCTTCTATTTCATCTAAACGGGTTTCGAGATCGAGTATAATCTTTCCGTATCGATCTGCAACACGCCTAGATATTGCGGCCAGCATGGATATGGGGTTAATTTCCTTATAACCCCCGTCTTTCAATTGGTCACGTAATAACGAAAGAAAACGAGAATCTTTGCTATGGCGTGTAACAAGCAAATTGGAGGCAACAAATACTGCCAGTTGTAGTGTATCAAAATCGAGATCTTCAGAATCAGATGTGAGCGGCTTCAGTAGAAGATATATATAATCGTCAAATGCCTCAAACCCCGGCGGATGTCGAGGGCGTTGCGCCTCCAGTACTAGATGCCTTTCAAAACCTAATTCATCGCACAAGAGGGCTTGTTCGGCTCCTGCTAGTTCATCTTGCAGGTCGATCCATAGCCAGGCGTTCTGATCTTTGCGCCAAGCTTCAACCAGCTCATCCCCTCCCTCTTGAATACTATGATCGTTAACGAGAGTTGAGTGTATCATTGCTTACCTTCACTAAAGTCTTTTTTATCTACAATCGCTTGCGCCAATGAGTGAATGTCTATATTCCCCATGACAGATTTGATATGCAGGGTTCCGGGTAGTTTCGATTGTGGTTTCCCTGTGTTTGAATTGGATCTCTCTGGCTCTGTATGTCACCTGCTTTTTCATATGAGGTGTTTCCCAATTATAGATGGCCTACAGTACCCCCACTTCTCAACAACCGGCCAAAAAAAATCGGGTTCACTGTTTTATCTTCTACTTTTCTGTTTCTTGCGATACAACTTTTTGGGCTTACCGCTCAGGTAAGAAGCATTCGGATCCACACTAAAATGACCGGCCATGGCAGTACGCCCAAGTAACATACGAAACTTCATCGTATCTCGGTTTGTGAGAGTCATCTCTATGGGCCATGAGTAGTCACCCAGTTTGGCAAGTGTACGGATCACATATCGGGATTCCCGGTGGCCACCGGAATCTGTAACCTCTCTTTCATCAATGACTTGAGTAGAACACCAGGCCTCAACTTCAGTATCATTCTGACGTGGATGGATGCCGAAACGAACCATCCGTATACCATCTTCTTGATAGCTTTCTACAGCAAATGCGTGAAGCGCAGAGGTTCTGGCACCAGTATCAATCTTGGCCTTGATGCCCTCTATTCCAAGCTCAGGAAGGCCAAGCCACTCCCGCCATCCGATTAATTTCAACTCTTTGCTCATCCAGCCCCCTTTTACTAATGTGGTATATTTTGCAATGTATTCTATTTCTCCCTTTCTTTGAACTGTTATTTTCCATGTCATGAGAAACTGGCTCCTAGCCAGAGAGCAATTGTTTCCAATATTAGAGAATGACCGAATGGCATAGTACTAAGCTGGAAGCCAATCAGGTTCATGAAGAGTCTCTGGTAAGTCGGCTCTTGGCATGCGCATGAGCCATTGAGCGCTTCAATTTCTAGATTGCGCGCCCACAATCTTTAATCATCCGCTCAATCTCATCACAGGCATAGCGTGCTAATTTCCGCTGAGCTTTCTGTTGTTTTATTGTTGATGCATCAAAACTTCCCAGGATAATGATGTTCTCATCATTCAATAGATTAGCAGATCCGGTATAGTTAAAAGATCCCGCAATCACTACCTGGTTATCGAGCACCATTAACTTATGGTGCACCTTGCCAAGCTTGTCTTTATTCCCTGCTGCAAAGAGCTTTGCTCCCTGCTTGGCTAAAGTCTTAACCGGGGACCAATCCTGAGCGCCCTGTTTACTGTCGAAGACACCTTTGATCGGCATGCCAATATCCAGAAGGCGTAACATGGTATCGTCGATTCCCGAACTCTTCGCAAAGGTGAAGATCGCAAAATCGATCCGCTGTCGGGCCTTCATCATCTGCTTCATGATCTCCATTTCTGGATTATGGTCAGGTGCAAACAGGATTTTGATCGGGATATCTGAGACAACGAGTTCTTTTGGATGGGGATCATGTCCTTCAATACGTCGACCAAACCGCCCTTCCTGGATCTCTTTGAACTCCCGCGCATAGACTTTTGCGACTTTGGGGTTTTCAACGATTACAATATGATTGAGGTTTTTATGAGTTCCCGTGGGGGTGAAATTGGTAGAACCAGTCAGAACCGCTTTCCGATCCCGCACGATAAATTTCTGATGGAATATATTGCTGTTGTAGTCGACCTTAACGTCGATATTACTGCGTAAAATTGCATCGTGAATCTCTCGATTAAGCTCATTCTTGCCGCCGGGATTCCAGGGATCAGCTTTTGGAGGGGTGCGTTTCAGATAACTCTGTTCGATGACGAGCTTGACTAGCACTTTACGCTGACGTGCCGCAATGATCGCCTTGGCGATAGGCTCGCTTTCCAACTCCTGCACTGCGATTTCCAGACGTTTCTGAGCCTGATTGATGAAGTCGACAACCACCTTCTCGAGATCGTCTGGCGCCCCCTGGGCTTGTGGCCCAGCGAAGAAAGCGACCTGCCCGACCCGTATTCCCATGGGTCTCTCTCCTCTTTATCTGGTGTTATTTAACAGCCACATCACGTTCATTGGTGAGCTTAGTACATTTCCAATGAAACTCAACACTGTAAAAATAAGATTTAACAACTATTTAAATGTGGTCGATAGGGTTCAATGTGCCATCTACCAATCAATGACCAACAACTGCCAAAGAGGGGATATGTCGATTTTTAGACTGGCCAACACAGCTGTGGGTTGGCTGACGGAAGAATAAAAAAGTTGGTATGTTTAAGAACTGTAACAGGCAGTAGTGAGCCACTCGGTAAATTTGGTCACACTCAGCCGCATCACAAGCGTCATTCGCATTGGCAATGCGAACGTAGGACTAGCCGTTGCTATGCTGTTGGTTTCTATTGCTGATTTAGAATTGAGACATGAAAAGCATCGTAAAGCAGAGGGTTACGGCTAGAAAAAACCTACAAGTCATCAGTATCTCAAATAGGTGGGGAGAGAAACTCCCCTCTCCCCACGCGGGAGAGGGGCCGGGGGAGAGGGGGAGAATGAACACCCTATTTCCCCCAACAATCAGCAAGATAAACATAAACAATCAAAGCAGTTTTTCTTTTTCAACTACATGAAACGCTTCGCGTACACCCTCTCCCCAACCCCTCTCCCGTAAAGGGAGAGGGGCTTTCAGAGTTGTTCTGAGAAGATTGAAAGTTAACAGGCCCTAAGCAATATCTATACTCGCCAAAGCTGCTTCAATTGCATCTACCACCTGTTCCGATTTTTTTACATCAAGTGCATCACGATGTGGTGAGGCAAATTGGCCTACATCGTTGTCGAAATAGTCTCCTGAAGCATCCTCGAATTCACTGGATAGTGCGGCACGGATAAGAATATCCATGCCGATGCGGATATCCTTGCCAGCCATACCAAAGCCCTCTTTTACCATTTTGGTCGCGAGCAACGATCCTGGATTGACTGCGAAAAAGAGAGGGCCATTATCCTTTTGTGATAGTGCCATAGTGCGTGACCACATAGTCAGGGCCAGTTTACTTTGTGCGTAAGCGTTTAAATCATCTGAAATTGTTCTTCGTCCCGCCAGGGCCTCCAGGTCAACTGGTGACTGTGCAGCGGAAGAGAGATTGACCACACGGGCCGTCGGCCCAAGTAGCGGCAGCAGTCGCTTGGTCAATAAATATGGGGCGAAGGTGTTGACTGCAAACCTGATGTCAAAGCCGTCGTTAGTGATGGTATCGTTGGTGCGCAAGATCCCCGCGTTGTTAATCAGGACATCAAGTCGACTGTGGCGTTCGCAAATCGCCTGAGCAAACTTCTCTACTTCGGCCATTCGTGATAGGTCGGCCAGATAGCTTTCAAGCTGCCCACCATCCGTTAACTCTGAGATTGCTTTTTCCGCTGCTTCCAATTTTGCTGGGTTACGCCCATGCAGCAAAACCCGATGTCCCAGGGAGTAGAGCTCTTTGGCCGTTTCAAGTCCTATACCGTCAGTGGAACCGGTAATTAATATGGTCTGCTGCATTTTCTTATCTCCTCACCCCGGAAAGTCCGGCAATAACTCATCGGCAACACGTTGTAGAGTTGTCTCGATATCGGCCTGATTAAAGCGTAGGTTCAGTGCCACATGATTCATACCAATATCCTCCAAGGATTTCAGATAGGCACGTAAATGGTTCATTCCGGAACGGAAACCCAGGTGGATAGGCTGAGGTGGTGCATCCGGCTCGTCCAGCAGATCCACATAAAGTGATTGGAGAGCAGGTTTGGCATGGCCACCCACTGCTTCAATACGCGCCCGCCAACCATTGATGATTTGCGTCTGTGTTGCGATTGGGCGTGGATAGGTTATCCAGCCTTCACCGTTACGTGCGACCCAATCAGGGTCTTGTTGGCTGCCCCCGGTGATCAACAGCGGTAGTTTTCCTGATGGGGGTTTAGGTAACATATCCATACCACCACCGAGTCTGCCATAGCTGTTTTTGAAATCTGGGCACTGCTCCCACATGCGCTGGATATATTCAAAGCTCTCTCGAAAACGGTCGCCACGATCATCAAATGTTTGATTGAGGGCTGGATACTCCTCTGGGCGATCACCAGAAGCGACGCCAAGAATAAGGCGCCCCTCCGAAAGCACATCAATAGTCGCAGCTGCTTTGGCTACATGTGCTGGATGTCGAAGTGGCAAAACAATACTGGCGACACCCAAAGCAATCTTATTTGTCTGACCTGCCAACAGTCCAAGATAGACGAAGGGGTCAAACATCTGACCTGCATCCCCGAATGAGGGCACGTTGAGTGGCACATCGCGCAACCATACAGCAGAGAAACCAAGCGCCTCAGCCAGACGTACCCGTTCAATATGTCGCGTCATCGATGGTACAGGCCCATGTGGATAGGCCTCCAGTGGTACAACGAGTCCAAGGCTCAAGCTGTTGATACGGAAAGCTGAGTTGTATCCACGATTGATGGATTGGAATTCTTCTTTATCGACTTGCTTTGGCATCATATGTTCCTATTCCAATTCTCAATCTCTATGTATGCCATATTGGTTCTACCCCTGGCAGCGGTAATATGCACTTCTCCTTTTGGCTGTGTCCAGAATGAACCTGTTGGCATCCACATCTCAGCAGCATTGGGATCATCATTGTGAATGAGGCCACTAATAACCACGCCTCGATAAGAGACATTGTGAATATGCGGAGGCGACGAGAATCCTTCGGCAAATTTTACGAGAAAGCCTGTTGGCACAGAGCCCTTGCGATCACCCCAAAGCGTAGCAGCCAATGGACTCTTGTCACCACGGGCTGGGTTGAGCTGTTCCCATTTAACATCTGACGCCAAGATAACTTCTTTAATTGGTTCGGCTGCAACCTGCATACTTAAGCAGATGGAGATTATGACGCTTACATATCTTAAACTTCTCATCTTAGGCTCCTTTAACAATCTGAACTTATCAAGAAAATATTAAACTCTATACCTTGTTATGCTTGGCATAGAATTGAGCTGGTGCGGGTGACTTCAATATCCCAATGCCGCCATTGCCTTAGATTTCTACCACAACCTTACCAATGGCTTGTCCGCTGGTCAGGCGGTCGTATGCTTTACCAACTTCTTCAAAACCAAATTGCATCTCATCGAGCAATGGCTTAACTGCACCCAGGTCAACAATCTCTGCCAGCGTGCCTTGCAGATCTGCGAGTCCGCCGGCACAGCCATAAACCTCATCACCTAGAGTGAAATCGGTAACGCCCTCACCAATAGCTTCTATGGTGCCGGCAAAGTCCATACCGATTATGGCGGGTAGATCAGGCGAAAGCGGTAGATCATTGCCCATTTGACGGATCATGGTATCTACTGTGTTCACACTGGTAGCAGCGATGCGTATTACCACATGCCCAGCTTTTACTGCGGGCTGTGGTAACTCAGTTAATTGGAATTCAGAATTGGAACCATATTCATTGAGTACCATAGCTTTCATTGAGCTTCTCCGAAGGATTGTTTGGTTGGTCCATATAGTTGAATTACTTCAATTGGCACTATTTCTCTCCAATTAACATCTGTATTGAATAATAGTAATTGTTCTGAAATCATTAAAAAATGGCTTACAATTGATTTCATAATTCGTAAAATGGATATAATCAATGGATACCGAAAGTGTTCGGTTATTTGTCCTTGCATCAGAGAGACTGAATATCAGCGCGGCGGGCCGTGAACTGGGCATGGCGCCCTCGGTGGCCAGTGCCAAACTCGCGAAATTGGAAACGACCTTGGGAGCAGACCTTCTGCGTCGTTCGACACGGAAGGTGGCTCTTTCACTGGAGGGTGCAGAGTTTCTGCCCTATGCCAGAGAGATTCTTGCTCAGGAGAGTGCTGCACACGCTGCTTTGGGGCGAGGTAATGTCACAGCGACAGGTACGCTCAGGTTTACTGCCCCAAGCACCTTTGCCCAGCTCTATATCGCACCAATCCTACCCGAATTCCTCTCCTTGCATCCGGGGATAAGTCTCGACCTGAGACTCACCGATATGGAGTTTGACCTCATCCAAGGCAGTTTCGATCTGGCGCTGCGCTACTCAGCACTTCCAGACAGTAGCCTGAAGGGACGCAAGCTGGCAGAAGATATCGCTATTCTTTGTGCCTCACCTGGTTATCTGAAGCAATATGGTACGCCAACAGATCCCGATGAACTTGCAGCTCATCAATTAATTGCATTCAAAGACAAGTCACCGATCCAGCTGGTTAGTCGTGATGGAACCGCCGGACAATTCAATCCACGTTTGGCCAACAGCCAACTCATAGTCGATGATGGCTTGAGTCAGAAGATCACTACTATTGCTGGGGCAGGCATCTCAATGAACGCACTATGGAGTGTCCACCAGGAACTCGCCGATGGCCAGCTGGTTCGAGTGTTACCTGACTACAAGATCGATAATCAGACAGCCTTGTGGCTTGTCTATCCGAAATCGAATGTACTGACAGCGAAAGTCAGGATCTTCATCGATTTTCTATTGGAGAAAATTGGTGATTCTCCGGCTTGGAGCGCCACCTGAAGATGGCTGAGATATAAGGGGTCTAATATGTCAGTTATTCTTTATATAGGACGCTACACTAGTATGAAGCACCACACTAGGGCCAATGACCCAACCTGAAATGCGTAGTTACTCTCTTTATTCGCCACTATCAAAAGGTCTTGTCATAAACAAAAAACTAAGCCAACTGTTTGCTTTGATTCTGCTGTTGGGACCACTGTCTGCCATGGCCCATACCCCACCGCCTAACGCCCGGGTCTTTTTTATCGGTATCGAGGACGGTGCAGTTGTCGAAAGTCCATTCAAAGTCAAATTCGGTATCGTTGGCTTTGGCATTACTCCTGCAGGTACCAAAGGCAAAATCCGCCACAAGGCCGGGCATCACCATCTGTTGATTGATGTGGATAGACTACCTGATCTCGATGGGCCGATTCCACGGGATGAGCATCATCTCCATTTCGACAAAGGTGAGACGGAGGTGTTGCTGGATCTACCACCCGGTAGACACACCTTACAACTGCTACTGGGGGACGAGGATCACGAGCCTCAGGATCCGGTTTTGATGTCGGAGAAGATCACCGTGAGGGTCAAGTGAATCGTTATTTCCAATCAAGCAGGAGATAGCCAGTTCGGAACTACACGCGAGGCCCTATATCCTGATCAAAACCACTCGTTCCCTCAAATAAAATTCCTACCTGTTCGCTTTTTTACAATTTTTATCCCATATGCCGCTTTATCCTTTAGCCATCATGTAAACAATGAAGGATGAAAAATGATGGCACAAAGATTGAAACTCTATACAGCACTTATTGCTTTGATTGGTGCGGTAATTAGCACACCCTCACTGGCAGAGCTGGATATACAGGTAGGATTGGTAACGGCAGTCAATAGCACCTATTACACCGATTTGGATGAAGAATACTACCTTTTACCGCTGGTGATCGCTGAATATGACCGATTTTATCTGCAAGGAATCCATGGTGGATATCGTTTTTTTCAGGATGATGAAGGCCAGAGTCTGGCCCTGGAAATTCGTCGTACCTTTGATGGATACAGCAGTGATGATATCGATGACAGTGATACCTTAGCTGGTATGGCTGAACGTGACCAGGCCTGGGAAGCCGGCCTAGCTTATGAAGTCGGTATGGTCGGAGGTCAAGCAAAAGCTAAATTGATGCAGGATATTTCTGACACTCACAACGGCTTCTCGGCACGGTTTGAATATGAGCGTCCTCTCTGGACTGGTGATGCCCATATGTTCTCCTGGTATGCAGGCTCAGAATACTGGAACAGCAAGAAATCCGATTATTACTTTGGAGTAAAGCCTGAGGAGGCAACGTCCACCCGGTCTGTCTACACGGCAGATGATAACTACAGCTTTTTTCTTGGAAGTAACCTTATTAAGCGGATTAACAATAGTGTCACGGTGCTTGCCAGCGTTGAGTACATTCGGGCTACAGATGCGGTCAATGACAGTCCTTTGACCAACAGAGAGGATCAGTGGTCTTCCTATATCGGCATTTTCTATCAGTTCTGAATCATTAAAGAATATCACTGCTGCCCCACTTACTTTAACTATTTCGGCTGTAACTGATTCATTGCTGTTGGTTTCTATTGCTGATTGATAATTGAGATATGAAAAGCATCGTAAAGCAGAGGGTCGCGGCTAGAAAAAACTTACAAATCATCAGTATCTTAAATAGGTGGGGAGAGAAACTCCCCTCTCCCCTCGCGGGATAGGGGCCGGGGGAGAGGGGGAGAATGAACACCCTATTTTCCCCAACAATCAGCAAGATAGATATGAACGATCAATGCGATTTTATTTTTCAACCACATGAAACGCTTCGCGTACACCCTCTCCCCAACCCCTCTCCCGTAAAGGGAGAGGGGCTTTATAAGTTGTTCTGAGAAGATTGAAAGTTAATGGAACAGCAGTGAAAGAAGATAGAGAGTAAATCCGTTCACAGCGGCTAACCAGTTGCATAAGGTAAAGACAATGATTAACAACTTTAACTACAAAGGGAAAAACTACTTTCTGGTGGTTTTTTTCAGTACTTTTTTATGTTGGGGTGTGGGGGGCACCATGAGCTTCAGCCCCGATTGGTTAGATTATTATATGTTGCCCATGCTGCTCGGTTTGATGATGCCAGCTATTGTCGCAGTGTTATTTATCTGGTTACAACCTGTATCGGAGATGAAGCGGGATTTCACGCAACGCCTGTTGAGTTTTCGTGCGATTCGACCAGGTGCATTTCTGCTATCCCTGGTTTTAATGCCACTATCTGTCGTACTTTCTATCTCTATTTCACTGCTGTTTGGCGGCTCAATCGGTCAGTTTCAACTCTCTGAAGCTTTCTCTTTCAATAGCGGATTTGTGCCGGTGCTACTACTTCTGTTTGTTGCTGCAGTTTTTGAAGAGCTGGGATGGCGGGGGTATGGTTTTGAAAGTCTGGAGAAGGGGCGGAGTTTTCTGGCTGCTTCAATGATCTTTGGAATTATCTGGTCTTTGTGGCATCTTCCTCTACTCTGGGTGAATCACTCCTATCAGTATGAGATCTATCAGCTGAGCCCTTGGTATGCAGTGAACTTTTTTCTGGGAACGGCAGTTATGGGCGTTATTATCAGTTGGGTGTGCCATATCAATCAGCGCAGTATTCTGGTAGCTATTCTATTTCACTTTATCGTCAACCTCTCCCAGGAGATGTTGAGTATGACTCAGCAAACAAAGAGCATTCAGACCTTTGTTCTGATAGGCTTTGCAGTTGTGATTATTATGAATCAGTGGTCGCTGTTTCGTCGTCAGGGCTAACCAATGAGGGCAATGATCAAAACTTGTGGGGGAGTAGTGTTGCCAGTTCCCAGATACCCCCTTCCCTACCAATACCAAAGATATTGGCTCTGTTGATCAAGATTGCTTTTCAAATACTGCCCAGGAGTCATGCCTGTGTAGCGCTTAAACTCCTTTATAAAATGTGCCTGATCGAAATAGCCACTATAATAAGCAAGCTCGGTCAAGCTGATCGGCTGGCGCTTGAGCAGGGTCTGCCATAATTGCTGATGAGTACGCTGAAACCTCAGATTACTTTGAATCTGTTTAAAGGACATGCCATAGACTTCTGCATAACGTTTCTGTAGCCAACGATTGCTTTTTTGATGGTGCTGCGCCTGCTCAGGTAGTGTCTCCTCTACTTTAGGAAGCGGCGGAGTAAAGCCCTTCGGTTTAATGGCCTGTACGCCCAAACTATTTTGGTTACAGAGCTCCAGTCGATGCTGTTTGATCTGGTGCCAAAGCTGCTGAAGAAAGTAGTGCTCAACGATCCGCACCAGCTCCTCTCCACTGTTGGCCGCTTCCATCTCTTCCAGCATCAAACTTGTTCGGGTATGCCCTAGCAGATCGGACAGCTGTAGATCTTCATCAACAAGCTCCTTTGGTGCACATTGGAAAAGTTCATACAACGCCATAGGATATAGATCGACTTTAAGATTTTTTATCGGACGGCTTTGTTCTTTGGTCGCAAGCTGATAGATATCAAACCAGCTACCTAAGCCCTGTTTGATATAGGTGCGCTTCTCAATTACTGCACCTTCACCTTGCTTTGTCTCATTCCCAGAGGAAACAGCCTCTCTCTCAGGTTTAGCCTCCGAACCAAAGCCATGTGCCTCTCCACGAATTTCGCTCAGACCACCATAAAACTCAAAATAGATTTGAGTCATAATCGTGGGATAGGCGCGGGTGATCAATTTTGATTCCTGCTCTCTCAAGCAGCCTATGGAATAGGTGTAACCGGCAATATAGCGACTTAACAGGGGATTCTGAGGATTGATTGAGCCAAAATCGGCCCATGACTGATGCTCGTTTTCTTCTGCCAGCCTCTTAAGCCGGTCACTTTCATCAGGGGTAGTCATAGGTGGTAACAGTGTTGATTGAACAAATCGGGATCCCAATTTATTTAACCCCGTTAGTATATCCCTATTACATGGAGATTGAGACTAGATGCTAGTGGGCCGCTCGGTAAATTCGGCAACCCTCAGAGCCACGCTTGTGATGCGGCTGAGGCTTGCCGAATTTAGCGAGCAGCCCACTAGGTCTATCCACTGATTATAGTGAATAGACCACTCATCTATATAGAGCTATGGCTAAAGAAATCTATTTTTTAGCATCAAGCTCTTTTTGATAGTACTTATGCACCAGTTTATCCTGATTTTCCAGAAGATAGTCGATGCTTGGCTCATTATTCATGGCCTTCTCAATCGCACGTCGGGTCGCTTCCCGATGAATTCCAAACAGTTCTTCGTGATCCAACTCTTCAACTGTGATAATGCTTGGATTTAACCAGACTGAGACAATAATGCCCAAGTCGTTTGCCTTTTCTTTGGGAATGGTACCGTTCCGAACAGCATCCAGTACCCCATTGGCAATAGCACCTTGCACCGTCCCCATCAGAATATTGGTATAGGCTGTTTTTTTAACAGTCACTTTACTTACCATCAAAGTGGCTGGACGAACTTGCATATCAGTATTCATCAGTGCTAATACGCGCGAGTGACCTTGGACCTGATCTCCCATCAGGTTGGCAAAAGCAGTACCAAATGGTCCATCTAATTCACCGATTACGACTTCAGGCTCGGCAGCTGTGAAGGGTGGCCCGCCTGCAACAAGGGCTTCACCGGTACGCATAATAATTCTTTCGCTCATTGGAAAATCTCCTATTGGTAATAAGATAGAAATGATATTTATGTGGAATTATAGTTTTTCTGAGTTCAAACAAGTGGGATGATCAATCGAAGGTGTGCAAAGATACCATGCTTGGTATGAACGAAAAAGCCCGGTCTCAAGAAATCTTAATTGCCAGCACAAGACCCGTAGCCCACCCTAAAAGCGGCGCTTTGATAGCTTGATGTAGACATGCATGTCTGCATGCTAAACCCAAGCTGCTTAAAATAATAACAAAACCACCTCCTATCCCACCCAGCAGCTATTGGTAACCGTTTCTTAAAGAAGTATAATTTTCGTTAGGGTATAAGCTATTAATAGAGGTGTCCTTAAGCTGAAAAGTATCGACCCATGGCTTGCTCTAAGGCTCCGTAAACTAAAGAGCGCCCTCCTCTGCAATGAAAAAACAGATCCCGAACCGAGGCTAGATAACGTGGGAAATACACTTCAAGATCAATTGCTAAAAGCCGGATTGATTGATAAAAACAAGGCCAATAAAGCCAGTAAAGCGCTTCGCAAACAGACACGCCAGCAACGAAGCAAAAAAGAGACTGCCCCGCCAACCGCAGAACAGCAGAGACAACTTGAGAAAGCGGCGAAAGACCGCGAACTAAATCTTCGGCGTGAAGAAGCACGAAAACAGAGGGAAATCGCTATACAGATCAAGCAGTTAGTAGCCAATCATCGACACCCTCGCAGCAACAGTGAAGATGACAAGCCCTTCTATTTCAATAATAAGGGTAAAGTCAAGCAGATGTATGTCTCTGCCGAGACTCACAAAATGATAACTTCGAATAGACTCGTCATCGTCAATTGCAATGGTGTTTTCGAATTGGTTCCACAAGATATCGCTGAAAAGATTCGTCAACGCAATCCCAGTCTGGTCATAGATCTGGCCGACGAGCAACCAGCATCTGAGGATGACCCCTATGCGGAGTTCCAGGTGCCTGATGATTTAATCTGGTAAAATCCACAATCATTTGTAGCGAGTGAGTCGACCCTGGATCAGCTCATTTCTATTCTCACAGCAATCTGAATAGGAGATCCATGGGATTAACATCCTGCCCCATAACCTGTACAGGGAGGGGCTATGCTCCACCTTAGTTATTTATAACTGATATTTATTACTGTATTATCAATGCCTTAGATATTTATTGAAATTAATCAAACGCCATTTTGTAACCGCTGGCTAGGGTTATCACCTATTTAAAAGTGTGACATTAGAGAATAGTATTACCCGTGACACTCATGGAGAGATATTTATGTCCACTATCAACCAAATCAATAACTTATCAAATGCTACTGCATCTCAATTAAGCAGTAGTTCAAGTGCGAGTGCGAGTGGAACTTCTCAAAATGCAGATTGGTTTACTGATGACGCCACCGACGCTTCACAAACAATAACGGCATCAGCACATTTTGATAGTGGTACGACTATTGACCAGATGAGTCAGAGCATCCTGTCATGCATTGGTAATATATCAAAACCATAGAATCTCAACACCCTCATCCGAATGCCATATTTCCAACTTAGCGATCAGCCAGATTGGCAGAGCGCAGCGCAGCGCTTGGTCAGTGGATGTAATATGTTGGACGACCTGGATCAACGTATTGGGTTAATGGAAAAACTTTGCTTAGGCCTTGGTGATGAACTCTATCCTGCATTTTTGAAAATTCTATGCTTAGTTGGAAAAAATGGTGACCAAGAGTCTAAACAACTAATTACTGAAACCCTTGTACAATCTTTACTTACTGGTCGGCTTCCATCTGGAAGAATGAGTGCATGGGGTGCAGAATCAAACAGTGGTAATAGTTTATTTGGACAAACCAGAAGTTTAGGGCCGATTGAGTATATATTTACATGGTATGCTCAACCATCTGGTAGAACTCCTCTTCCAGTTCAAGGCTTTCATAAAGCAGCAACAGAACTGGTTGAGTTAATCTCATCCAATCCGAAAGCAAAACAACTTTATTGTACGAAATTGTCTGCAGATATTGAGGATCCGTTGGATGGTTCTTTATCGAGAAAATCTCGTATTGCTATTGGTAGCTTTGTTGAGGCCTGGATGGCTGAGAAATCATCCGAAGAAGTGTTGAGTTGCTTTCTCGACACTTTACAAGGTAACAGCTTAAGTAGATTAAGTAATATCCAATCTAATCTGACATACAACACGAACCGTTAACAATCTAATCTTATAGAATACAATTAATATTTTCAATTTCCATCGCCTACCCTCCTCCGAATAAACCTTTTAGGATTGTTGGAATCTTTTCTGAATGGTCATATAGTTCTGATATTAATAGATGAATTAGAGACGTAATTGTAAAGAACAACATAACAATAGCAGCTAACATTTTAAGAGACATTGATAAAAAGAAAACATTAAATTGTTGCGCATATCTGTTAACAAGCCCCATCATACTATCTATTATTAATACAACCACAAGCATTGGTGAGGCTATTAATAGTGCTAATTTGAAGTAGTAGTAAAACTCTGAACCAAGTATTGAGATACCCGCCTCAGCTAAATCTGGTAACTGATGTTCAATCGGCCAAATATGATAGCTTTCAAAAATAATATTATTCAAAAGCAGTAAACCGCCAGATGTTACAAATATATAGTTAGCCAATCGTGCAAGAAAAGAACCTATAAGTGTTGTTTGCGCTCCTGTCAGTGGATCTTGTACTTGGGCAATTGAGGCGCCAATCTGGTTATCTATTATCTGGCCTGCAGTTTCAAATGCCCATAAAAAGAGACCAAATAAAACGCCAATAGAGATACCTATAATTGCTTCCTTTACAAATAGCAAGATCCAAGCTGATGTATTGAGTGTACCAAGTTCAATCGATGGTTGAATAATAATGGTAATAATTGCTAATGATAAAAATATTGCATTTCTAACTAATGCAGGTACCAGTTCAGAAGTAAACAGAGGTAATATAAAGAATATTATTGCTATACGCGTTGATGCTAAGCTTATTGTTAAAGCATGTTCTGAAAGATATTGAAGAATGTCAAAGCCGTCCATTCTTCTTACTTTTAGTTAACCAGTATAGGGAAGTCTGTAAACAGACGATCTGTGAAATGATATAGAGTGCTACCAGCAAGAGAGGCTGTGACAAATATTGTAATAACGATAGCAAAGAATTTAGCTGCATATTGGAAAGTCTGTTCCTGAAGCTGTGTTGCAGCTTGTATAAATGCTATAAATATTCCTACAAGCGCAGCAACTATAACAGGCGGTCCAGCTAAAACAATAACGAACCATAATGCCTGCTGTGTAATTTTTATTATTTCTTGATCGTACACGACTATTACAAGTATGAAATTACAAGTCCATGAGCAAGTTTTGCCCACCCATCCACCAGCACAAAAAGTAGTAGTTTAAATGGTAAAGATATTACTGTAGGAGATAGCATCATCATACCCATTGCCATGAGAACATTTGCGATAACCAAATCGATTACAATAAAAGGTAAGAATATAAGAAAGCCTATTTGAAATGCTGCAGTTAGTTCACTTATAGTGAAAGCAGGTATCAATACGATGAAATCATCTATCAGTAACTCATTGGTATTTCTATCTTCATCTTTAACCATACGTTTGATGGATGAAAGAAAAAACTCTCTTTCTTTAAGGTTTGAATGCTTCGATAAAAATTTCCTCATTGGTTCTTTTGAACTATTAACAATTTCCAGAATTGTACTTGTATCTTTAAGTGGATTATCTATTTGAGATATTTGTTCATGTATCTGTTTCGTGACTGGGTACATCACATATATTGACAAAACAAGTGCAAGTCCATTAATAATTAGATTGGGTGGTACTTGTTGAAGACCTAGTGCATTTCTTAGTAGGCTTAGTACAACAACTATTTTTGTGAACGAAGTAATCATTACAGCAACAAAGGGTGCTAATGCAAGGATGACAACCGTTATAAGTGCAGATGAAGGGGAAAATTGAGTTAAATCCATATAACTATTCTAATTTAGAGTCTATAAATACGCCATAACCACTAGTAATTTTGAGTAAATGTCCTGTGGCTACAAGTTTACTGTTATTCTTTACATCTATTTTGTAATTGGTAAGTGATTTGCTTAGTAAATAATCTGCTTCCTTTTTCCATCCTAATACCATATCTAATGGTAACTGAATCTCATTATCTACAATAATAGTTAAATATTTATCATTTTTAATGATATCAGCCTGATCTCTATTGTTGATAGTATTAGTTTGAGTATTATTAATAGATAGAGTTCTTATATCATTACCTATTTTACAATTTAAATCATTTGGTAGTATATTACTCTTATTTATTATTGTTAACCATTCTGTGGAAAATGATTCTGGTACTAATAAAATATAACCAGGTTTAAGTTCTTCTACACACTTGGTGCTTAAGGTGTTACTAGAGAGTGAGAGACTAACGTTTGTAAGACTTGTCTCAATTGTAATATTTCTTTTAACTAGCTCATCTGGATATGGAAGTAAATTTAATATTTCGTTAGAGAATGCAAAAATTATTTTACCATGACTTTTATCACTATATTGTTTATCTACTTTTAAAGTAATATAATTATCTTCATTGTTTTGTTTAGTAAATGGTCTAAGGTTTAAACCAACCTCAAGCCAATCCTCTATTAATCTTATGATTTCTTCCTCACGATTGATAGTTTTAACCATTTCTATAATTGTATGCTTATAGAAGTTGTTAGATTGGTCATATGTACTATTACGAAATATACCAATTATTAACTTCCCATATTTACTGTCTGTATGAAACCAGAATATATTATCAGTAATATAATCTGACACAGAACAAACAGACATATCTTCGTAATCAGAACGTGAATTATCGAGTGAGTTAGATAGTGTCATTGTTATCAATAGGTTAATATTTAGTTTATACTTTTTGTTATGACCATTTTCACTAATTCTGCAGCAGTAGTTGCATGCATTTTAGTCATTACTCGAGAACGATGTAGCTCAACTGTCTTAACACTTATACCTAAGTCTAGAGCAATGACCTTGTTCATTTTTCCAGCAACAATCTCATTTAATATTTCACTTTCTCGTTTTGTTAAGTTACTTAATCTTGATTGGTACTCTACATCTTGAGAGATTGTAATATCACTTTCATCACAGTTAGTACTAAAAGCACAGTCTAAGGCAGTATTTAACATATCAAAATCCAGTGGTTTTTCTAAAAATGTGACTGCGCCTTTTGACATAGCTTCTACTGCTAGAGGTATATCTCCATGACCAGTCATATATATAATTGGTATTAAGATGTTTTTTGATAGTAGTTTTTCATGGAATTCTAGGCCACTCATATTTGGCATTCTTATATCAAGCAAACAACAACTATTTGATCTGTTAACTTCATTTTCTAAATTATGAAGAGCTTCATAGGGATCATTATATTTAACAACCGTATAGCCAGCCCCTTCAAGGACCCATGAAGTTGAGTCACTAAATTCTTTGTTATCATCTACTATATATACATAATGTTGATTCATGTTATCTATCCTATGCCAATAGAGGCAACATGATATGAGAAGTACACCCTCTATTATTGTTTTTAGTTAACCAAAGCTTTCCCTTATGTAGTTCGATAAATGATCGGCAGATATTCAAGCCAATTCCCATACCAGAAGACTTATTTGAAGCAAACGGTATAAAAATATTACTTGCTTCTTCATCAGTCATACCCTTTCCATTATCCTCGATAGATATTTTTATATTATTATTATCGAGAGTTGTGTGGATTATAATTTTATTTTTTTTATTATTATCTATATTTGCATCCATACCATTACGTATAAGATTAACTATTACTTGTTGCAACATCAGTTCGTCACCATATACTATGACATCGCAAATATGATTATAGTGACTAATTTCCACATTTGTATTACGCATTTCCCAATCCATGAGTGAAATACATTTTGCAATAAGTAACTTGATATTTACATTAGATAACTTAGGTTGCCTGGTTTGAGTATAATCCCTTATTCTTGTTATAATATCAGCCGTAAATTTTGTTTGTTCGATTGATTTATCTATTGCATTTATTATTTCATGATCAATATTTTCTATATTGTTGAGTCTTGCTCTTAGCCCATAAAGTAAATTGTTTATCGTACCAATTGGTTGATTTATTTCATGCGCAAGTGTAGAAGCCATTTCACTTACAGTAATACTACGTGACGTAAATAATAATTTTTCTCTATCTTCTAGATACCTGGTATTTGCTTGTAAATTATTTTGGTTTTTATTAAGTCTCAAAACCACAACCTTTTTTTCTATGATAAATATCTCAATGACATACTCATGACAACTATATTCTTGTCTAATGTTTTTTAACAAAGACTTTTTTACTATGTTTAACATTTCTAATGATTGATCTTTAGATTTAGTGATGGCATCGCAAGTAGAAGAGAGACTACTCCCAACACTTAAATGATTAAAGTCACCAATAAATTTTTCTGACATCCATACTATTTTATCTGATAAGGTGTCGAACATTACTGTATTATCGTGATTAGAAGATAAGTCGTGATGGTATTTACATATATCACTAAATTGACATAAAGAAGGCGTGTGTATCATTTCCATATCTTAGATAATCCTGGTATATGTAATTTTATATTAGTATTATTAGTAATCAAATTATCATTATCTAGATTCCAATCAAGGCACAATCCATATAGAACTGTATCTCCATAGTCAATGCTGATCTTACGCAATGGAATCTTATTACTAAGTGTCATTACATAAGATATGTTAAGCCAATCAAGAGTATATTTATAACCACCTATATGAAGAAATGTTGGATTATTGTATTTTTCCAAATTTCCTTTTTTAGAAACAATAGAAATATCTGATATTGATCTTATTGGCTTATCATTATAAAACGGTATTACTGTTAAGCATTGTTTACAGATAAGATCAGTACCATATATATACTCGAAAAATAATATTATAATATAGGAACTGCAATTCTCATTAGATTGCATATATTTGTGTATGTTAGTGATAATATTGACTTGATAATCATACAAATTATCAATACTTGTATCACTATTGTTTTCTTCTACTGATTCCTTAATTTCTCGATCATTATCTTTTTTCAACTTAGATTTAATATTAACATTTGACCTTCGTGTTTTGTTCAATGTTGAATATTGAATATTGAGTTTATCGAGGTGGCATGAGGATAAATTAAGTTTTGAAACACAATTTGTGTATTTACTATTAGTACTTATATTTACAAGACTTTGTAAATTATTTATATTTTTATAATTGCTTGTAGTTTGAGTTGAATTCGATCTTGCTATATTTTTTATACTATTAGGTACTGTATGCTCTATATGATTTTGAAGAGAATCAGATATCATGTTTCCTACATGAGAAAAGTTTATAGAATTAGAGATAACTGACATAATCTTATACTGGCTATTAGTATTTTATATTTAAGTATTATTTTCCTTTTTTATTGCTTTAATTGAATAATTATTAGACTGTTCACTGTTCCCTATAATCCATCCTTTTTTTGAGAGTCTATCATTTAATTCATTTAAATAAGTTTTTATCTGATTTTGATTTATGCTACAAGAAAGTATTAGATCAACATCTGATACTTTTTGTAATGTGAAATCTATATTTTGGTTATGAATACTCTCTGTTAGAGTAAATATCCAAGTTTTCATAGTTGTATTGTTAATATTACATAGTATTCTATCGAAGTTTTTCGTAAGATCTTCAATATTATTAACGTTAATATGAACCGAATCAATATGACTTATGTATTCAGGTATTTGGCTAGAGTTATTTGCATATAGGTTTAGATTGTTTATTTCAAAATAATTCCCATCACTTTCTTCGCTTTCTGAATGAAAACTCATGATTTTCTCAATATTTAAGATATGATTAGGTTTAGTTTCACACAAACCATATTCAGTTTCATCTTCACTATTACTACTATTTTTATTTTTACAATTATCCAATATAATATTGAATAGCTTATCATATTGACTTGCATTATCTTTTTGGTAAGATTTTGATATTTTTACACCACTGTTCTCTATAGTTGTCATTAGTTGTCTCCTTGCCGCATAATGTCTTCCTGTGAATACTCATCTTCTTTATTTTCCATGACTGAAGATCTCGTAGAAAGAGTACTTTTCAGATTATTATTTAGTAAAATATTTTTTTGTTTTTCTTTGTTCCATGTTTTTTTTCGTTCACTATATTTATGTTCAGATTCGGTTTTAGTTGTGACTTCCTGTTCATGATAATATTCATGCATCTCTAAATCATAATTCAGCCAAAAGTTTCTTACATGTACCCGTTCTCTGTGAGTTGGTGACTCTGATACATACTTTTCATTACAGTATTTTTTTAAAGTGTCTTTTTCATTATGAATAGTTGTTATACTTTTATTTCTTTCTGATAAATTGTGACAGGCATCAGAATATGCTTTTTTTTCAATCATTAGCAATTTTTCCTGTACCCTAACTCTTATCTTTTGTAACCTGGTCAGTTTTTTGAGTAATTCAACATCCATTAGGAGGCCTGTTCTTCAGTTGCTATATTACTTAATTCTGTAATTACTTTATCTAGCTCATAATGTGTATCACAATCCTGCTTCAAAAAATCGAGTATATAATTAATTTTTTTAATTGCCTCATCAGCAAGATCATCACTACCTTCCTCATATTCTCCTACTTGTACAAGAAACTCTATTTCATAATATTTTGATAGAAGCGATCTCAATTTAGATATATAACTTCTATGTTTTGAATTTGTTATTTGGTTGATAAGTCGACTTGTACTTTTTAAAATATCTATAGCAGGATAGTGATTTTCTTGTGCTAATTTACGTGTCAGTACTATATGTCCATCAAGTAATGATCGAACTTCCTCTGCAATTGGATCATTACTCTCTTCGTCTTCTACTAAGACTGTGTAAAATGCGGTCATTGTTCCTCTATTATCGTTACCTGACCTTTCAAATAATTTAGGTAATTCTGCAAATACGGATGATGGAAATCCCCTTCTGACTGGTGGTTCACCGATCGATAATCCGATTTCTCTCAGTGCTCTAGCAAATCGAGTGACTGAATCCATAAGTAACAATACATTTTTACCACTTTCGCGAAAGCCCTCTGCAATGGCAGTTGCAGTATAAGCTGCTCTTAGTCTCTCCATTGCTGGCCTGTCAGATGTGGAGACAATTAAAACTGATCGTTTTAAACCCTCTTTAGTTAAAGTGTGATCTATAAACTCACCAACTTCTCTACCCCTTTCACCTATTAATGCAATGACAATGACATCTGCTACTGCATGTCTTGCTATCATAGACAAAAGTGTTGACTTTCCTCCTCCAGCCGGTGCAAATATACCCGTTCTTTGTCCCACACCTAACGTCAATATCGCATCTATAGAACGTACACCTGTATTCAATGGCTTGTTTATTGGATTGCGTTTTAAAGGAGAAGGTGCCTCTCTATAGAGTGGCACTTCCTGCATTTCTGTCGGAAGAGGTAAATCATCCATAGGTTCTCCCATACCGTCTAATATTCTTCCAATTAATTTATCTGAATATTTTATAGATGATTTTTCTTTTACAACAGTTACTATAGAATCTTGTGCAATCCCATGTAAATTACTTAGTGGTAGAAGTATTGCATTATCCCCAGTAATACCGACGACATCAGCATATATTCTATTATTATTAGATTTATCACTAATCACGCATTGCTGACCAATGCGTGCATTGATTCCACAGACTTTAATTGATGTCCCATATGCCTCTACTACTCTACCTTTTCGATGTAGAGTATCGATGTTATTGATTACTGACTTAAATCGTCGTTTTTTTGTTTCAATCTCAACCATAATATTACTTCTATAATATCTATTCTCTCATTTCGTTTATTATATTTTCTTTTAATAGATTTAGTTGGTCATTAAAGCTTGCTACTGTTACACCTGCATCTGTTTTAATTATACAGTCCAAAGTATCCAATGATTCATCAGCGACTATTTCCAAAGATGAATAGTTATTGACTTCATTTGTTTCTAAACTACTAATTTTTGATCTTAATATCTCTACATATTCTGGTCGTACTTTTAACTCTATTCTTTTATGTTGTTTTAGTTTTTTTAGTGCTGTAATCGCAAGACTGGGTAATATTTCAGCAGAATCGATTTCATCAGCGATCTTTCTTGTTACTTCACAAGCCATATTAATTATTTCACTATCAGTTTCAGTTGTGTTGACAAAATAATTCTCAGTCAAATCCTTAAGATACTCTATAAACTGAGTATTTAATTCATTCCGCGCATTAACTAATCCTTGATTAAATCCATTTTTATAGCCATTTTTAATTGATATATTAATTTGTTCTTCTTTTTGTGCTTTTAATGTATTTATTGTCTCTACTACATCGTTAATAGAATCTAGCCGAATAACCTCTTTATCTGATAACAAATAATTGTTTGTTGCGCATGTTATGGCATCACTATTTATAATAACTAGATAATTCATTGTATTTCTTTATCTAGTTGGGTTTTATTTTTCGTATTTTCTAGAACAAACAATGTATGTTTTAATATTTCCTGCGCTAATATTGAATTAAGTTTACCCTTCGTTTTAGGTAAGGAATGAGACAACCAGGGTCTTAATCTTATGCTGTAACACGATAATAAAACAGATGCACCTGCAGACTTAATGTTTTCAGAAACATTTGTAATATTTAGTGAAGAGATACGTTGGTTATTTACATGAGTATTATTCATTATAAATTTAAATACATCATTACCAATTAAATCACTGACTTCTCGTATTTTTTTTGAATCTATCCAAATTCTGATCGATGGAAGTAAAAATATCGTTCCAGCAGTCATAACCAGATGATCAATATTATTTTTATCCCACAGAAGCCAGGTTGGTATATTTTCAAGGTCGTTCCACTCTAGAGAATTACCAAACTCAACAACAGATTTTTCATTCGTTAGTATATAATCTGCGATACTATTTAATGTCGACCTATATTGTCTTACATGATCTATTTCACTATTCATTTTACTATTCAGAGTTAGTTATTCTTAAATGAGATGATTGTTTTTTATTCTTGATCCACAACAAAACTGTCAATGTAAATAGTACAAATACTAGTATGCTCAATATTACAAGCATATAGTCTAACTCTGCATTGTTGAGTGAGAATATACTACTGATGTTGTTATCCTTTCTTTTTACTCCTACAGGAATTGGGTTTGATGTAAACATTGCAACCGTAACATTTTCATAGGGTAATCCCTCGATACTATTTACAAGCAATGCTTTGATTTGGGACTCTCTATCTGTTAAATCTACTCCTCTTCTATGTTTTATAAATACTGAAGCAGATGAAGGTTTTACTTTTGACTCCAGTTGATTAGATTTAGGTATAGCAAGATGAACACGAGCTAATATAACTCCATCTATACTCTCTATAGTTCTCGATAATTCCTGCGACTGGGCATAATTTAGACGAGCTCGTTCTTCAAGTGGTGAAGATACAAAACCCTCTTTTTTAAATACCTCACCCAAACTTTCGAATCTGTTTTTAGGATAACCGTTAGTCTTGAGAAGTTCGATTGCATTAGAAAAGTTATCACGAGAAGTTGATACAGTATAACGTTCATCATTATTCTTGTTTTTAGAAGAATATATTCCTGCATTAGACAGTAAAGCAATAATTTCGTTAGCTTCTCTTTCGGTTAATCCTGAATATAATGACTCTTCAGAACATGCAGTTATTCCTAAAACTATTAAAATCACAAGAATAATATTCTTTAACATACTTAACTCTGTTGTCTAAAGAGTTGTTGTAGACCATCAGAAGTTCTATTTGCTATGTTTGAGGTCAATTGACAATGAAACATAAATTCATGACTGCGAGCCGTTAACATTACGATCTCACTTGGAGTCAATTCATTTCCACTTTCGATAGCAGACTTTGCGTAGTTAGCGATAGCTTCAGCTTCTTTATTGATAAAGTCTAGTGGTTTAGTAACTGCTTTTTCAGTTACTGATGGACCTTCACTTCTTGTAGCCTCTAAATGTTCTGTTTTTACGCTCTTCATACTATTTTCAAAATTAGAAATATCATTTAGAGAGGCACCGTAGCCTATTTCAACATGATTTGATGATGACTTTAGATATGATGGTCCAACAGCATTTATTGCTGATATATATGAATTATCCATTATTTTTATCTCTACTGTTTTCTAGCCATAGTTTCAAGTGAGCTACCTAAGCTACTCAGAGCAGTATGAGAACTATTAGATAAAAATGTCATTTTTAATGATTCTGCAGTTAATCTTGTTATTTGCGAAGGCATTTCCTGACCTTCATCACCAATTTCTGTCGATAATGTTTCTATTTTTGTGGCCTGGTTATCTAGTGCCTTACCCCAAGCATCAGCCATTGCTTCAAACCAACTACCATCCGATGTATCGTGATTATTAGCAGCAGTTGAACTCATAGAACTGTACAAATTGTTTATTGCCATTTTTATATCCTCAATTAAATTTTACTAGTCTATAGATCATTCCATTTATATATATTTTAGAATTCTAGTGTCGTTAGATGTCCCTCCTTTTCCAGTAGTACTTCCTTGTCTACAATAGATATAATTTTATGTCCAGTCGGTAAAAGTGCACCTACATAATATCTAGATTTGTCATATGTCATTACATATGCAGGTGAACCATCTACAACCATGGTTATTCTTTTTTCATCTTCATTATTATATGTACTATTATTAACAGTCTCTTTTTTATTAGTAATTCCTATATACTCTGTATCTAATTCTACTAAACTTGGTATCTCACTTAGAGCAATATGCTTCAGTTTTTCTAGTAACTCTCTATCATCATGTTTTGTCGTAACTATTGCAGTCCCAGGCTTAAGAGTCTTTACATCAGTTTCAACGCCATTAACACGATATAGTTCTCTTACTTCTGCAGCAAGATGATCGCCAGTAGAAATATCTATCAGTACAGGATAATTTATCTCATCTATTATCGTTTCTACTTTTGACATTTCTTTATTTGTCATAAGAAACCCCGACAAAACAAGTTGTCTATCTTCTTTATCACTTACTGCTAAATCTTCAAATCCATTATCTGATAAAATGCTGAGTAAGTGTTCTTCGTTGGTTATTTTTATGGACTTACTGCTCTCAATATTATAATAGTGCACCTGATAAGTTATGAGCATTGTTATAATTGTTAATGTTATAAATAAATATAGAATATAATTAGATTTTATATTTATTGCCAACTTACTACTATTTATTGTTGACTTTTCCATACTAGATACATATTCAACAATATCTTTCCACGATGCATCTATTCTATTTCCATATGATAATGTTGTATCACCTATTATAACTTTCGCGTACTCAGGTACCTTAACGAGGCTACCGCTTGTAACTTTTCTACCCTGGATTTCTATATTTCCATTCAATACCTGAATAAATACTTCATTGTCTTTTGTTATAAGATTAAGTCTTTCATCAGCTATCGCATTATCCCTGATTACCATATCAGTATCCATATTTCCTGATATAGTAAATGTTGTATTGTTATCAAGTAGTCGTCTAGCACCTGCTTGTTCGCCAGTGAGAACGATCATCTCTATTTTCGAAGTTGTTTGCATTAATAACAATCACTCAATTTTAGATATTTAACGAATAAAACAGACTAATCACAGATCAAGTAATACTTCCCATGATTCTTTTGAACCTTGTTTATTACTAACCTCCATTATCTCATTTTCATCAATTTTATTTATTTCCGTATGCTCATCTAAACCAACATCAATGTCATTATCTGACAATTTCTTTTTTTGTTTATCAGATAATTTATGTACTGCTAGTTTTGGTGATATTAAAAACATTCGTTCGACGCGTGATTTTTGATTATTTGTTGTTTTGAATAAATTTCCCATTATTGGTATATCACCAAGTAATGGTATTTTATCTACTTTTTCACTTGTCACCTCACGAACAAGCCCACCAATTAATACACTCTCTCCTGCATTTATCAGTGCTTGTGTATTTATTGCAGATCTGCTTACAACAGGTATTTTATCTACTTGTTGGTCTGTTTGCTGTCCATCTTCAATCGTAACAAGTAATTTTATTTTTGCCTGCCCATTATCCTTAAAAACATGAGGTGTAACTCTTAGCGAGGTACCAACAGAGATATTGAATAGATCAACTTCTTCTCTACCAGCAATTCTAACGTAGAAAGTTGAACTTGTATCAAATATAGCTTCGACATTTGATAGTGTCAGAACATGTGGTCTCGACACAACATTAGCTGCTCCATTTGATTCTAACGCATTTATTCTACCCATAAATTTAGCATTATCACCGAGCACAAATGATATAAACCCACCCTTACCAAAAGGTGTTATTTGTCCTGTTGTGTTCAAAGCGGTATCACTATCTTCATTACCATTACCGAATAGAACTTCATCATCATTATTTTGCCAACGCCAATTGATACCTAATTCCCTCAGTTTATCTGTGTTTATATCGATAATCGTCGCCTCTATTTCTAGCATTTGAGGTTCAATATCGAGAGACTCTATTAGGTTTTTATATCGTGACATACGATCTGGAGAATCTCTTATAATAATCGCATTAAGTCTTGGATCTGCCTGTATCCTTACATTTGATTGATTAACACCAACCATGCCAGACACTGTGGAAACATTCTGTTGATATGCCTGTTGTCGTGAATTAACTTCTATGATTTCTGATGTATCCGGAATACCTACCCGTTCTGACTTGCCTATACTATTTAGACCTTGTCCACGTAGCCCAGGGGTAGTTGGCTTGATGAGATTCTCATGTGAACCCCCTGTTATGATCATCTGAGGAGATTCTTCAAGAAGTTGTTTTAATATTGTTGCTACGCCAGGTATAACAACCTGCTTACCTGCGAAAGTCATTGATACATCTTGAGCCCAAGCATATTTAAGATAAAATACTTTAAAACCTACCGGTGGTTCATAATCTTTTAGTCCTATTTCTGCTGCGTATACAAGTTCATCTATCTGTTCGATAAAACGTCTCGTTCCTGTAACTACTAAACCACCCTCTACTGCTTTACGAATACTATTTTTTTGATCAGTTAACTCAAGACTATTTGCGGCATTCACTATTCTCTTCGAGATAGAATTATTAGCTGGAATTATTCTTCTGGTAATATTGTTAGACGTATATATGTATAAAACAGCACCATCATAATACTTCACAAGTCCAAATGACTTGGATAAATCGCTAAATATCTGTTCAGCAGAAATGTTTTCAAAACTACCGTTCACCATACCCCTAACAGATTCATCTATAACAACAGGTACAGATAACTGTCCAAACAACTCCCTAAGAAATGATTCAATGGGTTGTTCTCTAGCAATGATTGTTATATTTTTATCAATATTAGGTGTATTTGCTGAAAAGCAAAGACCTGAAATAAGCAATAAATTGACAAATGCATAATACCTGAACCAATTTTTTTTAAAGTAAATCACTTATATATTCCGTTATTATTTGTTAAACCGCTTCCAGTAGCATATCGGGCACGCTAACAGTATCCATGATCTCTATTTTGATAGAGGGTAATAACTCATTGTGAGAAAGTACTGGTGTATCAAATGAGATATTTTCAATCATTTTCCTGACATGACGACGTATTTGTACCGACGTAACTAATGCTACAGGATTATGTTTATTAATTGATGTAACAATACTATTAACTATTTTCTCTGCTTCTTGCGGTTGTAATGACATTTGTACAACGCCTGATGTAACACGTATAGCCTGTAATAGTTTCTCTTCTAGCTCAGGGCTAAGTATTACTGAATGTAATACACTATTTGGTGCATATCGATATGTGATCTGTCTTCTCAATGCAATTCTTGAATATTCTGTTAAATTGTTAATATCTTTTTCGTGTTGCCCCGTCTCGATCAAAGCCTCGAGAATACCACGTAAGTTTCGTATGGGAATCTCTTCTTCGAGTAAATTACGTAGAATTGTTGCCAGAGACTGCATAGGTACAATACGTAGTACTTCTTTTATTATGTCCGGTATTTCTGCTGTCAATTGAGTCAACATGGTACTCGTTTCCTGTAGACCAAGAAAAAGAGTTATATTTCTACGAAGTGCGTAATGTATCTTTTCAGGTATCATTTCGATCGCTTCAGGTGTATCTATATTATTTTTTGTTATAGGAACTTCATAAGCAAGCAACTTCCAACCTGACTCTATATCTCCATACCAATGTATATTTACTTTTGGTAGAAGAACTCCAATATCTACCTGATAATCATTAACAACACTTTCTATATTATTTATTAGATATTTACATTCATCTTTACCTGACATCTCTTTTGGCAGTTGTAAAAGTAGTGGTACAGCTGGCTTTACTTCATATAAAGGGTTAACTTCTTTCTCACCAATTTTTGTTGATTCTTTTCCGCTTAAAATAACTTCAAACGTTGGTTTAGTTACTTTCTCTATTTTTGATTTCCAAAAAGGTACAAGTAATGCGCCAGAAACCAGTAAAACCAAGCCAATGACTACAAAAACACCACTTGGAAAGCCTGGCACAAAGGCTAGTAATATACACAACCCACCAGCCACCAGTGATACACGAGGAATAGCAGTTAACTGCTTTTGAATTGAATCACCGAGATGACGATCTGACTGTTCATCAGTAGCTCGCGTGACGATTAAACCGGCTGACATTGCTCCGAGTAATGCAGGAATCTGTGCAACCATTCCGTCGCCAACAGTTAGTATTGAATATTTAGACATTGCAGCACCCATTTCCATATCTAACTGCAATACACCTATCGCCAAACCACCAATTAGATTAATAATAATAATTACTATACCTGCTATTGCATCACCCTTTACAAACTTCATAGCGCCATCCATGCTGCCATGCAATTTGCTTTCTAGCTCAATTTCTCTACGCTTCCGCTTAGCTTCGTCTTTATCTAGCAATCCAGATCGCAAATCTGAATCTATAGACAGTTGTTTACCTGGCATCGCATCCAGTGTAAATCTCGCAGCCACCTCAGCTACTCTTTCCGCACCTTTTGCAATAACTATAAATTGTACAAGTGTGATAATTAAGAATACAACCAACCCAACAACTATATTGCCACCAGCAACCATATTGCCGAATGTATCGATTATATGACCAGCATCACCATGCAGGAGTATCATTCTTGTTGTAGCGACAGAAAGTGCAAGTCGATATAAAGTACTAATGAGCAGAACACTCGGAAATACAGAAAACTGCAACGGTGATGTTATATACACTCCCATCAATACTAGTAACAACCCAACTACAATATTTATTGCAACTAATGAGTCTAGTACTATTAGTGGAAGTGGTAATACCATCAAAGCTATGATGGCTACAATCCCTACCGCTAGAACAAGATCACTGATGCTTGAGAATATGCCCCCATCAATATCTTTTTCTGATTGTAGATATTCTTGTATGCTCATATATTGCTCGAAATTTCAGTATTCATAACTGGTAAGACTTCTCTTTCATTTCGAGATAGCGCTTCATCACTTTTTCAACGTAATTTTGAGTCTCTTTATATGGTGGTATGTTGTATCCATATTTGATTACTGCATTTTCTCCTGCATTATATGCAGCAAGTATTAAAGGAATATTATTGCCAAATAGCTTATGTAATGACCTAATGTAATTAGAACTTACTCTTAGGTTACTAATGGGATTAAATAATTCTTGATTAGGGTTCTGCATTCCAAATCTACGAGCCGTATCAGGCATCACCTGCATAAGCCCTTGAGCACCTGCTTTGGAGACTGCTTTTGCGTTATATGCAGATTCGATCTCTGCAATCGCATGTAATAAAAGTGGATCTATATTATATTCTTCGGAAACTATAAAAATATCTTCAATAAACTGATGATTAGGAACAGTTCTTTTTATTCTATAATCATAAGTAATATTAGAAATATCCCCATTATATTTATTAATGTCAAAGCTCGTAATATTCGACGCTTTTATGGAATTTTCAGCATCCTGTTTATCATATAAATCTAAATGTTTTGAAATTGTAGGTGATGATTCTAAGTATCTAGACTTCAGATAACCGACTGGAATAGATATTACATTATGACTTGTGTCAGCAATATCATATCTATATAGGTGCGGGGAGCAATTAGCATTATTAATCGAAGTTACAGCAAGAAGTATAGCAATAACTTTTAAGACATCATGTCTCATATTCCTTCCTTTGAACATTATCATCCTGTTCACAAAACCTGATAAAGATATGGCTTGTGATATTAAATACTAAACATTACTACAACGTGACATATATCGTACTCATTATTTCTGTAGTGAGAAGTATGTCACACAGCTATCACCAATCCGTGGTCTATCAGATTTACATCTATTTTCACAGATAATAACTGTAAATAACAGTCTTATACTTCAACTATCATTTCTATAATAACGATATTAGTAGATCTGTAACTAGAATTTAATCACATATAGAAAGTCAATTACATCGGAAATTTACCACAACAAACATCAGAATATTCCCACATAACACTCAATTACTGAGTAATTATTATGAACGACGTAATATTGACGCAATTAAGTAAGGAAAGTATTTGTCTATATTTTTAAATTTAAATGGCATTTAAATAATTATTGCCAACCATTCCAAATCACTATGTGATATGAGTCATATCATTATTTAAATAGTGCTTTATAAAAATTATAATCTGAAAGTAACTCTTACCATATCTCATCTGTACCCTGATATATATATCGGATACACTGATAGCTTCTCATTCTTTAAATTAAATAAGTATTGCAACGGAAGCATGTATGGCTGATAAGAATGATAGTGGGGATAAGACAGAAAAACCCACACCGAAAAAGCTCAAGGACGCAAGAAAGAAAGGGGATGTCTCTAAAAGTAAGGATATATCCAGCACTGGCGTTATGATACTTTGGATAGTACTTCTAGGAGCCAGTCTCTTCTATATTATTGAACGCATCTCCTCTTTAGTCTCTATTACACTCCAAAATGCCGGGCAGTCAAATGATTTTTTCTATTGGCTCAACCATATCGGTATGGAGTCATATAGCACACTATTGGAGTTAACTGCACTCTTAATAATTCCAGCAGCAATAATCGGAACACTCGTCGAGTTTTTACAGGCGGGTCCTGTCATAACTTTTGAAAAAGTAAAGCCAAATATGGATCATCTTAATCCAGCATCTGGACTCAAGAAAATGTTCAGCATGGATAATCTGGTTGAGGTGTTTAAATCTATCGCTAAGACTGTCTTACTATTTATAATAGGCTGGCTAATCCTCAAAGCATCGTTACCTGATCTTGTAAAACTACCCCAAGGAATGGCATCGTTCATTGGTTCGACATTCTGGGGCATGCTCTTGAGTCTCTTAATTTGGTCTGTGGGTATTTTTACCTTTATTGCCATTCTTGATGCGGGTTACCAACGCTACTCATATATCAAGAAGTTACGCATGAGCATGAGGGATATCAAACAGGAGCATAAAGAGAATGAAGGTGACCCCATGATCAAGCAACAACGGCGGCAAGCCCATCAAGAGTGGTCCCAGCAAAGTGCATCAGAAGCAGCCAGGTCTGCAAATGTAATTCTGGTCAATCCAACACACTTAGCTATTGCACTTGATTATGATAGAGAAAAAACACCAGTCCCAACCATAGCAGCCAAAGGTGAGGATCTTGTTGCAAAAGCTATGCGCGAAGCAGCAGAAGAAGCCCATGTTCCGATATTACGCAATGTTGAATTAGCTCGTGCACTATATTCAGATACCAATGAGGGAGATATTATTCCCAGTGATCTCTTCGATGTCATGGCTGAGGTTATATTGTGGGCGAAACAGGTAAGAGAGCAGATCAAAAAAGATTCAGAGGCTGATGAAAACTCTACGTCATTAGATCCACCTGGTGAGGATTTAACCCGCTACCCGGATGAAAAATTTACATAAAGATGGAAAGTTATACACAAGATCTTCTTTTTACACTCATGGCCTTAATTGTAGTTATCGCTTTAGCATGGCTATTCATAAAGGCTTTAAAGAGCCTCCATAATAATCAAAGTGATGGCAATAGAATCAATCTTATGCTCACTCTTCCTGTTGGTTCTCGTGAGAGAGTAGTTGTGCTCTCCTATAGAGACAGTGAATACTTGGTGGGGATTACTGCTGGTGGTATGAGTTTATTGGATAAGTTACCAAAACAAGAGGCTACCGATTCATCCCAATCAGGGCCAGATCTAGAGTAAACCCCATCTGTCAGCTAGTTGTTAATTGCTAGAAAACGGTAACAGTTGTCTAGTATATATACAAACCCTAGCTAGGGTAATTCATAGCTAGCTAACATCGCTTCATTCATGTTGAATAACTTGTGAGTAATTCTGTTCTGAGATCAGAATTAATCATTGTTTTAAAAGTTTTTTTACATGGAGAAAGTAAAATGACATCAATGAATGCCACTCAGTGTGGATGCCCAAACCCTAATAATGACACTACGGTTACAAGCAACTGTAATCAAACCGTTCTTGATGCAGGGAATGGAAATGACAAAATCAATGCCCATACCAACTTTGATGGATCGGTCGATGTGTGTGTGAATGGTGACAATTATCACTTCAGCGCAGAAGAAGCACAAAACCTTGTCATCCGTGGCGGAAACGGTAATGACAGCATTACGATGACAGGTCAGCAGCTTTGCGGGCCTAAAAATAATGTCACCATCGAAGGTGGTAATGGAAATGACACCCTTCAGGGTGGTTCAGGTAATGAAACCCTTATCGGTGGTAACGGCAACGACTACATCAATGGTGGTGCTGGTAACGATAAGATTAGTGGCGGTAACGGTGACGATACCATCCTTGGCGGTAGCGGTGATGACTGCATTCGTGGTGGTGCTGGCAACGACTCAGTATGGGGTGGTGCAGGCAATGACCGGATCAGTGGAGGTGGCGGCAACGATACACTCGTTGGCGGCGCTGGCGATGACTGTATTCGTGGTGGTGCTGGCAATGATTCAGTATGGGGTGGTGCAGGCAATGACCGAATCAGTGGAGGTAGCGGCAACGATAGACTCGTTGGTGGTGCTGGTGATGACTGTATTCGTGGCGGCAGAGGTAATGATTCCATTTGGGGCGGTGCGGGAAATGACCGGATCAGTGGAGGCAGAGGTGATGATATGATCTCGGGCGGCTGTGGCAACGATAATATTCGTGGCGGCCGTGGAGATGACACCATTTGGGGTGGTCGTGGAGATGATCGCATCAACGGCGGCAGGGGTAACGATACTATTTATGGTGGTTGCGGAGATGACAACATCAAAGGTGGTAGAGGTTGCGATGACATTTCTGGTGGACCAGGCAACGATAAGATCGGTGGGGATATGGGTGGTATCTTTAACCCACTATCCCATCTATCCAGTCTACTAGGTGGTGGTGGAGCAAGCCTGCTTGGCGGTGGTGGGTTTCCACTGAATCTTATTTCTGCCAGATAAATCAGTATTGGGAGGAGTCTTCGGACTCCACCCTTTTTAATCCGCTTTCAGTTACACGCGAACAAATAAAATTTATTAATATCTTATTAATCTGTTAGTTATCTGTAATATCTTAATAAACCTATTAAGATTCCCTGTATCTGAACTTCATCAGGTTCAAACACCATCTCAGACATATTGGAATTTGCCGGATAAAGAATTACTTTGCCTGGCAGCTGTTCGATGCGCTTTAAAGTGACCTCCTCGCCATTTATCAATGCGACCACGATATCGCCATTGCTTGCGGTATCAGAGCTCTCAATAACAACATAGTCACCATCAAATATACCTTCATCGATCATAGAGGCCCCGGAAACCTGCAAAACATAGCTAGGTTTGCTGTTTAGCATATCTTCTGGAACTCTCATCATTTCAGACTGAGTGATTGCCTCGATGGGACGACCGGCGGCAATGCTCCCGAGAAGTGGGATGCCCTCTTCCGCTCTCGCTGACTCTGACAAACGAATCCCTCTTTGCCTGCCTGCCATGGGCTCTATCAGCCCCGCATCAATCAACGCTTTGATGTGCTTATGCAGAGACCCCCGTGAGCTAAGGCCTAACCGAGTGCAGAGTTCTTCATAGGTAGGAGGCAGCTCTAAAAGATCGGAATCAGAGCGCAGAATATCGTAAATCTGTTGCTGTCTTCGAGTTAAATTCATTTTCAGACTTGATTTGTTCTCCAGTTGTTCTCTATTCTAGACTAGAGAACAGTTGGAGAACAGTCCCGATGAACAGACCAGCCGAGTCACTATACCCTTCGCGCTCAACTGAGGTGCCACATATCGCTGATCAATTCGCTGATCAGCTGCGTAAACGGTACGCTGGCCAGATCACAGGCGAATTGACCATCCCGGCAAAATCCGGGTGTTATGCTCCTCTACCTGCTGAACTAGACCCTCGGTTAGCTGCGGCTCTATTGGGACGAGGTATCGAACAACTCTATTCCCATCAGGCAGCGGCATGGAGCAGTGTCCTTGCCGGGCAGCATACCGTAGTGGTGACCCCCACCGCTTCGGGTAAAACCCTCTGCTATAACCTACCGGTTATCCAAGCAGCCCTGGTTAATCAGACTAAGTCGCTCTACCTTTTTCCCACCAAGGCATTGGCCCAGGACCAGGTCGCTGAACTGAACGAAATAAACAGAGCGGCATCCCTTGGTATTCGCGCTTTTACATTCGATGGCGACACCCCTGGTGATGCTCGTAAAGCTGTTAGATCTCGAGGGGATATTGTGGTTTCAAACCCCGACATGCTGCATCAGGGCATATTGCCCCACCACACGAAATGGGCGAAGTTTTTCGAGAACCTGCGGTTTGTGGTTATCGATGAGATGCATACCTACCGAGGAGTATTTGGTTCCCATGTGGCAAACCTTATGCGCCGTCTTCAAAGAATATGTAATTTCTATGGCTCAACCCCCCAGTTCATACTCTGTTCCGCGACCATTGCAAATCCAGCAGAATTGGCCAGAGAATTGATCCAGCAGCAGGTCAAAGCCATCACTGAGAGTGGCGCTCCACAGGGTGCCCGGCACTTGCTGCTTTGGAATCCGCCTGTGATCAATCCAGATTTAGGTATTCGTGCTTCGGCCAGATCACAGACTACCCGCATCGCCAAAATGGCTGTAAAAAATGGTCTGCAAAGTATCGTTTTCGCACAATCCAGACTGATGGTCGAGGTGCTGACCAAATATCTGAAGGATACCTTTGATCACGACCCAAGATATCCTGCCCGGGTTATAGCCTATCGTGGTGGTTATCTACCTACCGAACGCAGGTCAATGGAAAAGCGCCTTCGCCGGGGAGAGATCGATTGCGTGGTTTCTACCTCCGCCCTTGAATTGGGCGTGGATATCGGATCATTGGATCTCTCCATCCTCAATGGTTACCCGGGGTCCATAGCTGGCACTTGGCAGCGCCTGGGTCGAGCTGGTCGACGACAGCGAACCGCAATTGGTGTATTGGTCGCCAGTAGTTTAGCTCTGGATCAATATATCATCCGAAATCCGGAGTTTTTTCTCGGGGCATCCCCCGAACAGGCCCGAATAGATCCTGATCAACTACTCATTCTGCTTGATCACATACGCTGTGCTGCCTTTGAACTGCCATTCAAGCAGGGAGAGTCATTCGGAAATCAGGATTTATCTGAAATGCTTGCTTATCTGGAGGAGCATGGCGTTCTCTATCGAGAAGAGAACCAATGGCACTGGATGACCGACAGCTATCCAGCCAACAATGTCAGTCTTCGTTCGGTCGCCGAGGGTAATTTTGTTGTGATCGATACAACAGCCGGTGAAAAACGGGTGATTGCTGAAGTCGATTATAACTCTGCTCCGATGACACTATACGAAGGTGCCATCTATATGATTCAGTCGATGCCTTATCAAGTGGAAAAATTGGATTGGGAGGGTCGCAAAGCATTTGTCACCCAAACTCGAGCCGACTATTACACTGATGCAATAGACTACACACGGCTAAAGATTCTGGAAAGTTTCGACTCAGAGGAGACGGATCGCTTCAGTGTTACACAGGGGGAGGTTCATTTAGTCACCCGCGTTGCCGGCTATAAAAAGATCCGCTATTACACCCATGAAAACATAGGTTACGGAAAGATAGATCTACCCGACCAGGAGATGCACACCACTGCAGTCTGGTGGCAGGTCAATCCAAGGGCCTTAGATGAAGCCTTTGAGACACGACAGACGGCACTGGAGGGTTTTTTAGGTGCGGGTTACGCGATGCATATCATCGCGACAATGCGTATGCTCTCAGAGAGTCGCGATATCGGACGTGCAGTTGGGGATGGTGATGCGCGATGGCACGCAACTTTAGAGAATAGTGGCCGAGGACAACTCAGTGATGACTCAGGAAAAAACCTTGATCCCGCAAAATTAGCACAATTTACACCAACCCTATTCCTTTATGACAACTATCCGGGCGGTATTGGTATTACTTCTCCGCTATATCGTCTGCGGTCGACAATTGTGACTGATGCCAGAGCGTTGATTGAGTCCTGTGATTGTGTTCAGGGATGCCCAGGATGTATCGGTCCGATCCTGCCTGGGGATGAAGCACAAGTTGAATCACCCAAGCAGTCGGCACTATTACTGCTACGGTTGCTCTCCAGCTATGAACCTTAAATCCAAACTGAACAAACTACAGACACAGGCGGGGGGACACAATGTCTCTCCTCTCCTGTCTGACCAGCATAAACCTTTAAAAATAGCTCACAGAGTTGGCAGACGACACTTGCCTTCAAAAAACCTCAGAACTTCAGAAGTGACACTCGCAAAACGTTTGCGAGGTGAGTTGATTGCTGACGGGTTAATAATAATTCGCAAAAGAGTTCCTTTGTCATCAATGCTTGGTCGCATCAAACTGAGTACATTAAAGTCCCATCCGCAGTTACCTGGTGACGATGATTACAAATTAACAAACGTCTATATCGATACAGAAACCACTGGACTTTCCGGCGGTAGTGGAACGCTCGCTTTTCTGATTGGATTTGCTCGACTTGAACTATCGGCTATTCAACTGACACAGTTGTTGATCACTCGTTTTTCGAGTGAATCTGACATGCTTGTCCGCTTTGCAGAATCCTTTCAGAGCGATCAACGCCTGGTCAGCTACAACGGTAAAAGCTATGACTTGCCATTGCTAATCAGTCGTTACCGCATGCAATCGCAAAAACACCTTTTCGCTCAGCTTCCCCACCTTGATCTGCTACACCCTACAAGACGGCTTTTTCGTAGCAGTTGGCCTGATTGTCGCCTGACCAGCTTGGAAAATCGGCTTTTGGGTTATAGACGTTTCGATGATCTGCCTGGCTCAGAGGCTCCAGCAGCCTGGTTTGACTATCTGCAACAAGGTCGTTGTGAAAACCTGATTAGAGTTGTAGATCATAACCAGAGTGATATTGTTTCTCTGGTCGCAGCCCATACTCAACTTGCCAATGCAATTGAAAACCCTGAACACTACGGGACTGATTTATATGGATTGGCGCGTTGGATGGCAGACCACGATACTGTTATGGCTTGCGAACTATTAAGGGGCAGAAAATCAGAGCTTGATGAACAGAGTAAAAGACTTCTTGCTCATCTCTTACAAAAAAATGGGGACTGGAATAGCGCTAATACCCTCTGGAAAGAGTTGGCAAAAGCCGGTTGCCCCCATGCAATAGAGCGACTGGCAAAATATCATGAGCATATCAGCAAAGATATTGGAGCAGCACACTATTACTGCCTTCAACTACCGGACTGTCACGCCCGAACACATCGTTTGCAACGTCTGAATCGAAAAGCAGGCCTCAGATAGTGACCTCCATATTGAACTTATCGATTCAACGGGGGGCATTATCCTCTCTCACTCTATTCATGTCTCTGCCTGACGATGGTTTTGACCTGTCTGATTCATTAATTAATGCATCAGAGGTCTTTCCTGGCGGTCCGCCCCGTGATGGTATACTTGCAATCGATCAACCAGAATTCGTTTCAGCTGAAGATGCCGATTTTCTCAGCCCTGATGATCGTATATTGGGTATAGTTGGATGGACTGGCAAAGGCAATATCCAGAGACACTGGTTTTGTCAGATGAAACCGGGTATTCGCGCAACTACCAAAACTCTCCATGTAAAGCAGAGGGTCACAGCTAGAAAAAACTTACCAGTCATCAGCATCTTAAATTGGTGGGGGGGGGAGAATGAACACCCTATTTTCCCCAACAATCAGCAAGATAAATATGAACGATCAATACAGTTTTTCTCTTTCAACCACATGAAACGCTTCGCGTACACCCTCTCCCCAACCCCTCTCCCGTAAAGGGAGAGGGGCTTTTAGATTTTTGGTTTGCCTGGTATACCTTTCATCCAGACACGATCGTCTATAAAGCTGAGTAGTCTAATGGATATAATACTCCTCATTGTCGTGGCACTGTTCTGACGTTGATTATTTCGATGAGAAATAGATATCACTATACCAAGCAGTTGCTGTGGAATCGGTATTATCTGTATCGGTCATGATTGCAACCACATCAATCTCTGTAATATCCTCACCAAAATATGCTTTGAAATCCTTCTTTATATTGCGTCGCTCTGATTGCCACTGACCGGCCTCACTGTCACCTGAGTTTACTGAAACCATCATTGATTGATCAGTATATGCGCTAGGCCAAACAGTCCCTACAGCCTGACTGCTTGACCAGACATAATTCAATGAACGCGTTCTCCACGGCGCCCAACCGCCCTCTTTAACCACATATATCCTGGCTGGATAGTCATCCCCTCCTTTACTCTGTTCATCCGGTTTATCTAAAATGTGCTGAATTCGCCAGCGCCAGTTTAAATAAGGCGTCTCGTCCAGATTAATCCTGATCCGCTTTGCCAACGCAGATGCAGTGCCTCTGCTGATCGCAACCAGACTAGGTTGTCCCTTACTATCTTTACTGGCGCTATAAGTTGTATTGCCTTTGAAACTAACCTCTTCCCACCCTTCGACAGGTAACACATCGACTTTTGTTATCGACTGAGAAAATGCTAAAAATGGCAACAGAGAGAGAGTTATACCGATACCGGGTTGAATATACATTAGGTATTCCTATTCAAAGGTTTATGGCACCAGTCATCGAATTGTTTTATTAATGAGTCATATTTGATGATAGTGCACAGTTTATATACTGTAAAACCACTGATTAGGATTCAGATTGGCGGCAAGATGTCGGTCTGAGGCTTGCCTAGTGGGCTGCGCGGCCCACTAGAGGCAGAAGCTTAGATTTGAGAGATCTGCTTCCAGGAAAGGAGACCTTCAGTTGAAGAGATAGGATTAACCTGTCTGGAGGTTTTTTGTCTCTTTTTCACATGAAATAGCTACGGGTATCTCCTGATTGACGTTTTTTTCTTCCACCTGACAATGTTTTGCTCCCTGAATTGATGGCATTTCATACATAACCTTTCGTAACAACCCTTCCATTACACCACGCAGCCCTCTTGCACCTGTTCCACGCTCCAGAGCCTGCCTGGCAATGGCTATTAGTGCTTCATCAGAAAAATCGAGTTTCACGCCTTCAAATTCAAACAGTCTCTGATATTGGCGCTTCAATGCATTTCTTGGTTCGGTCAATATCTGTACCAATGCATTCTCATCGAGGTTATGTAAAGCTGTAATTACAGGAAAACGACCAATAAATTCAGGGATCAGGCCGAAGTGACGCAAATCTTCTGATTGTACCTCCTCAAACAGCCGTAATTGATCATAAGCCTCATTCGAATCGCTGGGATCGACATGAAATCCGATGCCACCCTTATCCTTATTCATCCGCTTCTCGAGCAAGCGTTCCAGACCAGAGAATGCGCCACCAGCGATAAACAATATATTCCGTGTATCAACAAAAACATCATCGGCACTATCTTTCCGCCCTTTTTGTCCCAGCTTTACCCGGGTGCCTTCAACGAGTTTCAATAGTGCTTGTTGTACACCCTCTCCAGATACATCCCGTGTGCCATGGGATGATTCGCTGGAACGCGCAAGTTTATCAATTTCATCGATATATATTATGCCCCCTTCAGCCAGTTCTTTATTGCCATCAGCACTGTCCAGCAGGCGAACAATTATACTTTCGACATCTTCCCCCACATATCCAGCCTGAGTGAGGGTCGTTGCATCAGCAATAACGAAGGGAACACCGACAATTCGTGCCAAGGTGCTTGCCAACAAGGTTTTACCAGTACCTGATGGTCCCAGTAAAAGAATATTCGACTTCTCTATCTCCACATCCTGATCACCATTGACCGGCATGTGCATGTCACTATTTTCCATACTCAACCGCTTATAGTGATTATAAACAGCAACAGCGAGAGTCTCTTTTGCCAACTCCTGTCCAACAACATAACGATCCAACTGCTCTTTGAGTTGAGTCGGTTTGAGCATGTTTTCGAAAGGCTTACTTGCAGAGCGTCTTCTGCCCCAACTGGCCACTACTTGTGCAGCCAAGCGTACACACTCCTCGCAAATGTGACCTTCGATCCCTGCAATCAGAGGGATTTCCGGTGTCTGCTCTTCACCACAGAACGAACAGTGTTTCTTGCTATCAGTCATTGAATTCCACTTTGGTAATCAGGCTTGATGATTCTGTTGTAGACTATTCAGCCAAGCCTTTTGACAATTTCGACGTTGACGCTCAATTAAAATTTCCCGTATTCGAGGTGCTGCCTTGGATAATGGCACCCGTTTAGCCTGTTTGATCTTTTCGCAGTAGAGAATGTGCAAGCCCATATCAGATTCGATAATGGGGCTGATTTCATCCTCTTGCATATTGAATAGTTCTGCATCCAAGGACTCATACAGCTGTCCCCTTGAGATTTCCCCCAGCTTCCCCCCTTCCATGGCAGTTGGGCACTCAGAGTATCGCCTGGCAAACTGATCAAAGCGATTGACCCGCCCTGCAAGCTTTTGAATCAACTCTTCCATGCGACCATATGCTGCTTCACGAGTATTTTCGGGGTAATCCGGATTGATTGTTATGAGGATGTGCCTCGCTACACGAGTTTCTGGAGTCTGAAAGCGATCATGATGCATCTCATAAAAGAGGTTAATATCAAGCTCATTTATATCTGCACCTCGAGAAGCAACCAAATGCATAACACTGTCAAACAGCAGCTCTCTATAGAGGGCGCTTCGTAAACCATCCACATCAAGTCCGTTGCTTTCCAGGTCTGCTTCAAAATCTGCCTGAGATTCATATCTTGATGCGACTTCCTGGACTGATTTTTCAAGTTGTTGGTCTGAAATAATCAGCCCCTCTGCTTCATTTGAAGAGATGACTAAAGATTCAAGATCAAAACTTTTAGTTGCGCTATTGTAAACAGCTTTACTTTCTGTTGGATCTAGTTGAGACGAGTTCTTTTGATACTTGCTCAATGCATTACGCAGCATGTGATAGTTGAATACTGGCGAACTATCTGTATTTTTTTCAGCCAAATTCATGCATCCTCCTCAATTTCGGGATGTAGGAATTCCAGTGCGGTTTCGGGCACCAGTAGTGTCCTGCCGTTGAAGCGGGCATGATAAGCCGGCCCATCAGGATAATCCTTTAAACTCTTTTCGATCTCACCCTCATCGCCCGGTTGGGCAATTATTTCACCTTTTAAACCAAGAGGTATTTTAGGTGTGATCTTATCCCTGAATTCGAATTTTGTTGGGATCCAGGGATCACTTTCGAGCTGCAACTCCTGTTCCCGGCAACCAACGCGTCGGTTTTGATCAATAAAATCCACGTGATAGATCAATTGATCCTGCAGGAATGTACCTACATCACGCACATAACCGACACTTCCCCGGCGGACTAACAGCCGTCCAGTGGCTTCTCCAGGATAGGTGCCATCATTGCGCAGATTCCGAACGACTCGGACTGCTTCACCATATTCATACTTTGGACGCAAAACTATCTACCTGCTGGCTAAGATCCATAAGCGGAACTTTTACAGTAACCGGTTCGTGCATATGGAAAACTTTAAAAACTTTCTCGGTCAAAGCATTTGATTCAACAAAGTCACTGTAAGCGCTTTTAAGCATGCCTGCATATAGCTCATACTTTTCAACATCGCTCTCAGGCAGTTGTTCAACCCCATCCAGATAGTCATGAAACCGTTGCAATATGTGCAAACGATTGACATGAACAACCGAAGCATCAAAATCAATATTGAAATATTCAAGGAAATCCTCAGCACTGCTGAGTTCATCCATATCCAGATCAAATTCACTGTCACTCATATTTCCGCTCCTGTAATTAATATTACGCCGACGCAGTGTCGGGTTGATTGTCTAGCGCCTTACGCACAACTTCCAGCAAAGCTTGAGCACCAAGGCGATCCTTGGAATCGAGTTCTGCTACCTTTTCCAGACGCTCCAGGGCAGAATCATAGTTGCCCAATCTTAGCTCCAGATATCCAGCTCCTTTGAGAGCCAACATGTAGAAGCGTATCAGTGTCATTGAGATCATTACACCACTACCCAACCGGCCTTCTGAAAGATCACGCCAATCTGCTGGTAACTCTAAACGTTTGGCAATCACTACCAAGACTCTTTTTGCTACAATCAACGCATCTTCCAAGCGATGCTGATAGTAGAAATAGCGATAGAGGGCAACAAGAATCATGGGATGCTCTGGTTCCAGAAAATAGGCCCTGAGCAGCTCAGTTTCAGCTTTTGCGTCACCATAATTCTCTGCCGCGCCTTCCAGGCACGCTTTTGCCTCATCGTTCAAGGCTTCATCGAAATAGAGGTCCTCACTATCAAATTCGAGAAGATCCACAGTCATTACTGATACTCCGTTACTGCAGTTTCAGGTTTAGCGGGTTCGCAAACCAGTTTGGCATCGCATTGTCGGCATTCATCCTCAGGTTTCTCACCACCTGGCAAGCACCCATAGACTCCGACTTCTCCCTCTAAAATACGTATGCGTTCCAGTAGACAGTTAATGGCCTCAGCCACCGGATCAGGAATTAAGTGATGATTCAGGTCGATGCCATGGTCATCGCTGGAACGATTCGATTGAACTACTTTGGCGGGTATACCGACCACAGTCTTATTTGCAGGCACCTCTGAAACAACAACTGAATTGGCACCTACCCTGACCTCTTCACCAATTTCGATAGGACCAAGTATTTTGGCGCCTGCCCCAACCACGACACGATCCCCTAAGGTTGGATGTCGTTTACCCTTGTTCCAGGAAACGCCACCAAGTGTGACACCGTGATAAAGTGTTACATCGTTGCCGACCACAGCGGTTTCACCGATTACCACACCAGCGCCATGATCAATGAAGAAACGGTGTCCGATGGTTGCACCAGGATGAATATCGATACTGGTCCAGATTCGTCCAATATAAGAGATCAGTCGCGGCAGATAACGCCAACCTCTACCCCACAGTCGATTGGCCATGCGGTAGAGCATGATAGCGTGGACCCCCGGATAGGTGGTCATGATCTCGATTCGAGTGCGTGCCGCAGGATCTCGCTCAAATACACAACTTATATCTTCACCCACCATCTGCCACACTGATTTTGGCTTGGTGGATCTCTCTACTTCAGCGATGACCTCACTGTTCATCATTGACGAATCCATTCCTGAGACTCCGTGTTAATTTCGAGATAAAAGCGTCGCAAATCATGAGACGCTGGTGGTCGTTTATTCTGCATGGCATGAAGTCGAACTCTCATCAGCAACGATTCAGCCTGCTCACGATTCAGAGCCATACCCATATCGGCATAGGCCTGGATCACTGCATGACTGCCTGAGTGTTTACCCAATACAAATTGATGATCTCGACCCAAGTCAGCGGGATCAACACCCTGGTAGTTGAGTCTGTCTTTCATCAGACCATCAACATGAATACCCGCCTCATGGGTGAAGACACCTGCCCCAACCAGACTCTTCTGCCAACCGACATTCCGGCCAGAGGCAGATTCAACCAGTTCAGAAAGAGAAGAATATCGAGTCATATCGATCTCATGACCTTGATCATGGAAGCGACGCAATCCCATTACCACCTCTTCAAGTGGCGCATTGCCTGCCCGCTCACCAAGTCCATGTACGGTTGTGTTGGCATGTGTTGCACCACCACGAATAGCTGCAAGGGTATTGGCAGTTGCCAGACCGAGATCATCATGAGCGTGCATCTCGATCTCAATATCAGAAATGGCTCTTAAATCACGGATTGCCTCATATACCTGGAAGGGTTCCATGATGCCTACCGTATCTGCAAAGCGAAAACGGCGGGCCCCGGCCTGTTCTGCGATCTCAACAACTTGCCAAAGAAACTCTGGATCTGCTCGTGAAGCGTCTTCACCACCTACACAGACTTCCAGGCCAAGATTAAGAGCTTCACTTACACAAGGTGCAATCTGCTCGAGTACCCATTCACGGGAGCGACCCAGCTTTTTACTGATCTGCTGATCGGAGACAGGCATGGAGAGATCAACCATCTGTACACCCAGGTCACGACAATGTTTGATATCCTCGCTGTGCATGCGACCCCAGACCATCAAACGTGCGTTCTCGACAGTAGCAGCAACTGCACGTATCGCATCACGCTCCGCTTCGCCCATGGCAGGAATCCCTACCTCTAACTCAGGCACACCCAACTCATCCAATGATCTGGCAATGGCTAGCTTCTCGTGCAGGGTAAAAGAGACCCCGGCAGATTGCTCCCCATCCCTCAAGGTTGTGTCGTTGATAGTGGCAGTAGTTGGCTTGTGTTGCATGACTGTCTCCTTGTTAACAGGAGTAAAAGCAATCACTGTGCCATGATATTTTTATGTTATTTATTAACTAGTTATAATGGTGCGGCTGTTTTAGTGTATGTAGCAGTTGAGTGAATTGTAGGGAATGTGACAATGATGCCTTGGACATAGAGTAACCGACAAATGGTTCTACACAGGCTACTTTCAGTTTTGGCACTAAAGATTTTTAGGATCAGCCCGAGACAATAGTGAGGAGTGCAACTATTTTGTAATGATATAGGTGCAGATAGGATATTAAAACCGAACCCACTCAGTCAGAAAACAATGATAAGGATATAGCTCGAATAGAATGGATCCACTCTCTTCACTAAATCTCAGATGAAATAGATTACCAAATTTTATAGAGGTATTAGTTGGACGGTAAGATAGAAGCAGGTAAGGATTATATTAAATGGATATGAGGTAATCAGGAACAAGTGAACAACCTAACAGGCAGTTTGTTTGAGTTCAGCAAGGTTCTCTATTCTAGAAACCATTTGATAACAGCCATTAACGCATCCCCCATTTCAGTAAATCCAGCCATCAATTTCAGTACTACACAATTTCCAAGGAGTAGTGCTACCTGACAATAACCTATTATTTACATAAAATTAGTTATATAACTTATTGTATTATTGATAATTAAAGGAAAATAAATGAATAGATTATTTATTCTTATTCTAGGCACTTTGTTTGTTACTACTTCCAGTATTGCCAATGATTTTTCAAATGTATCCCTCTCAAAAGAGCAGTGCGAAGAGTGGAAAGCAATTGAGTATATCCAACTCAGTGATGACAATAAGCAGGTTGTATTAGACTCATGCAAGCAGCGTTATACCTCTGAGAGAGCACTTGGAAACTGCACAGCTTTTGAAGGAGAGGATTTAATCAAATACCTTAAAAACAAGGCTAAAACTGAGTGCCAGTAAAAAGCAGCTAGTGTTCAAGTATTGCAGCTTGCTGTCACCCACATAAGCTGCAATACAGTCCTATAAATTGGCATTCCGTTTTGGCATGAAGAAGAGCTATATGAATTTTAATTCGTATCAGTATGCATTAAATGAAATGAGCAGGACTATAAAGAACAGAACGTGATTAGAGATATAGAAATCTAGAATTTTTATCATAATAATGCTGTAAATTATTGTTATTAGTTATTTTATTAATGGAGAAAGCGAATGCACATAATTGTCATTCTAGGAATCGTTGCTATTGCTATATATTTTCTTTTAAGGCCATCTAATGCAAATAGCGAGATGATCGGCAAAAGTCAGCAGGAGTTATCTCCCACCACCTGCAAGGGTTCATTCACAGATCAATGCCTGGTTTTCATCTCTCGAGGTAAGATGTTTCTTAAGGATGGGAATCAAGAGTTGCTTGAATTACAAAGCCCGTATATCCAGAACGTTATGGATCGCATGGAGCGTTCACGTAAGCGTCACAGTTGGAAAGAAGGTACTGCATTCGAGTCCTCGTTTATAAGTGACAGATCCAATCTGCCCGCAGATTCACAAATGCTGAAATCCACCTCGGTTGAGTTTACTCAGAATGGAAATATTCTCTATTTTTTGAGTGATGACAAGGTAGGTGGACTATTTGAGTACAATTTAGAGAGCGGTGAGGAAAAACGCCTTGTTCACCAACAAAAACTGCTGCTTGCTGACTTGAGAATCGATCGATTTGGCAATCGCCTGCTCTGCACCCAGCAGAGCAGTAATGGCACTTCCAACATTGCCTTAATGGAGACTGACAGGAGCAATTATCAGGAGGTCACAGGGGGAGACACCTTGGATTCTGCATCGGCCTGGATTCCGGATGATCCTGACCGAATAGTATTCCAGTCATGCGGTGTTGCCAGAAATGACGAAGGCTACATAGTAGCTTTAGGCCCATCAAGTATACAGATGCTCGATCTGCAAAAGGGAGAATTAACAACTGTTCGTGAAGATGAAAACACAGATTATTTACAGCCCAAGGTGACTACAGCGGGTGATCTCTTATTTATAAGACGCCCTTACGAACCACCCCGATATAGTGGTGGCAATTTACTGCTGGATTTTTTATTGTTTCCATTTCGTCTGCTACGTGCCCTCTTCCACTACCTGAACTTCTTTTCGTTGATGTACTCACGAAAACCATTGACAAGTGCATCAGGCCCTAAAGTAGAGGCCGACCTGAAAGAGTTACTCATCAAGGGTAAACGAATCAATGCTGAAAATGCATTAAAACGAGAGAACGCAGTGAATGGTGTCCGTTCTTTGGTGCCTAAGTCTTGGCAGCTGATAAAGCGAACTAAAAATGGCGAAGAACAGATTCTTGCATCCAATGTGGCTTCATATAACCTCTCGAGTGATGGCAAGATCATCTTCACCAATGGATATGGTGTTTTTATACTCGACCCATCGAATGGTTCTGAAGTTGTTTTTCGGGATAAGTTAATTGCTGAGTTGGTTGTTCGATAGATGTCATATTATTTATGACAGGGCTCGTGAAAAATAGCACCTACACAGCTGCGTAAACCAGGTTATGTGAGCCAGCCATATAAGAGATTGGTAAATAGCTGGATTCAACAGGCTCAAATGTCTCTGCATCCAACAGGATCAGATGGGTTGACTTATCATATGTCAGCACAAAATAGCGTTGATCCAAAGTTAAAGAGATTCCCCTGGGAGAGCGATATCGACCATGAATCGCTTTCACTAATTCACCGGTATCGAAGTCCCAAAAAGTCACTAAATCACCTGTTGGATTGGTTGCACCAACAACCATACTTGGCTCGTGAATAGCGACACTTAATGTTTCTCCAACCATCTTTGATCGAATAGGTGCATTCGCCACTCGCAACTGATCTTTTTGAGGGTCGTAAAAGCTGATATTACCCCGCCAATCGATGCTCTGTTTTTTAATGCCATCTCTAGGAGCCGAGACGAGGGCAAGCTTACCTGAACTACTAATCGCAATATGACCGGCATTTAACCCTGGATCACTGACGCTAACCCGGCGTTTAAGTTTACGGTCTTTTGCGCCCACATAAGTGACTGAGGCATAATCTTTCGTTCCTATTGAACCTCCCCCATTACTGAATACCAGTGTCTCTCCATCATCAATGAGATGGCAATCGTGTGGCGCCAAACCATAGCTCGGGAAATCACCAAGCAGTTCGAAACTTTTTCCATCGCGTACGGCAACAACACCACGCATACTCCCATCAGTAACCACTGTCTCAGCTGCATATAAAAGTTGCCCATCGGGGCTGAAAGCACCATGTCCATAGAACTGGCGTTCGGCAGTAGTCTCGATTCTACGTATCATCCGTGCTTCATTTAGGTCAATTTCGCAGCATCCTTTGCCATGTTTCTCAAAAACGACAGCTCGCCGGGCATCTAGAGGATGAGGGGTGATGCCGTGACCAAAAAAATCGATATTATTTATCGTCCTCACTTTTCCATCCGCATCATCCAGATCATAGATGCCGATAAAATAGAGATCATCACCATTTGTTGGATTTTTACCTTTCCCTGGTCCAACTACCCTTCCCAAATGTGCTGTTGAATCTGCCCTTCCAATGCTACAAAAACTGCCAAGTATGAGTCCTGAGGCGGCAGCTGTGCTATCCAAAAGAAATTTTCGGCGGGCTTCATACACTGGTGACATATCAAATCTCCACTCAAATTCGTCTTCTAAGGCTATCTTTGAAGATACCTAATTACTGGCAAGCAATCTTCTGTAAATCTTTTTTCTGCAATACTCGATAATAGTCTCACAAAAAAAAACCGCAGCAAAGCTGCGGTTAAAAGAACGGAGAGGAGAAAACAGTTTTGAGAATCAAGCGTAGTTCGGTGCAAATGCCTTTTCAGGTTCTTCCACTGGGCCATTACCACTCCAATAAGGCGATAGCTTACGCAGTTGATCAATAATAGGCGGCACCGCTTCAATAACACGCTCAACCTCTTCCATAGAGTTATATCGAGAGAGGGAAAAGCGAGTTGATCCATGGGCGGCGGTAAATGGAATATCCATTGCTCTCATTACGTGAGATGGCTCCAATGAACCTGAGGTACAGGCCGATCCGCTTGAAGCGGCTATACCCAGTTTATTCAGAAGTAACAGGATTGCTTCACCCTCGATATACTCGAAAGCGATATTACAGGTATTGGGCAGGCGGTTATTTGGGTCACCGGTTACAAAACAGTGGCTGACCTTCTCCAGGATTCCCTGCTCGAGACGATCGCGCATGGCTTTAACGAAGGATTTTTCATACTCCATCGCTTCCATTGCCATCTCGCAGGCCTTACCCAACGCAACAATAGAGGCGGCATTTTCTGTACCTGCCCTACGACCTCTCTCCTGATGCCCACCTCTGAGAAGAGGACGAAAGCGCACACCCCTTCGCAGATAGAGCACCCCAATTCCTTTAGGTGCATGTAGTTTGTGGCCTGAGAGTGAAAGCATGTCGATGCAAGTATCTTTCAGGTTGATAGGGAGTTTACCAACCGCCTGTACCGCATCAGTGTGGAACAGAACGCCAGCTTGACGCGCCAGCTCAGCCATCTCTTCAACCGGGAAGAGTGTACCACTCTCATTATTGGCCCACATCACGGAAACAATGGCTACATTGTCGGAGAGGAGCTTATAGTACTCTTTAATGTTTAGGCGTCCTTTGCTGTCGACCTTGAGATAGTGAACTGTATAGCCCTCTTTCTCAAGATGCTCACAGAGCGTCAGAACTGCGGGGTGTTCAACAACAGTAGTGATAATCTCTTTACGATCAGGTTGTGCCCTGAGTGCAGAAAGAATGGCCGTTGAGTCAGATTCAGTACCACAAGAGGTAAATATGATCTCTGAATCATGCTCAGCACCCAGCAGAGTCTGTACCTGCTTACGTGCCTTTTTCAATGCACGTCCCACTTTGTCACCGAACTGATGCAAAGATGAAGGGTTGCCGAACTGCTCGGTGAAGTATGGAAGCATCTCTTCCACCACTTCCGGAGCCACCATAGTTGTGGCATTGTTATCCAGATAGATTCCTTCAACCATGATTAACCCTCCATCGCTGCACGGCGAGCCAACTCTTCAGCAGGTAGGACTTGAATGAATTCACCAAGACCTTCTGCAAGATGCTGTTGTATACCACCCAGTGTGGTGGCTGCCATCTGACAACCGGCACAGGCACCAGTCATCTTTACATAAATATATTTACCATCAACCTCGATCAGCTCTACATCACCATGATCGCGTTGCAGGTTGGGACGAATCTCATCCAGCAGCTCTTCAATACGTTTCATGCGCTGCAGGTTGGTCAGTCCGGATTTTGGTTTTTTGATCTCACCAGCTACTGCATTCGGATCAAAGGTTTCACCTTTTTCGGCCAATATACGAGTCAATATCTCTTCTATACCTTCATGGCAGGCAGAGCAGCCACCACCGGCTTTCGTATAATTGGTGACCTCTTCTACCGTGCGCAGGCCATTGGCACGTACGGTATCTTCAATCATGACTTCATCAATGGCGAAACATTTACAGATTAGAGCACCTTCCTCATGGTCATCTTTCCACTCTTCACCTCGATAGTTGGCTACCGCTGCCTGTAGCGCCTCACGCCCCATTACAGAGCAGTGCATTTTTTCCGGTGGCAGGCCATCGAGATAGTCAGCGATATCCTGATTGCTGACATTCAGGGCGTCATCAATATTCATGCCTTTAATGATCTCTGTTAAGGCAGAACTCGATGCAATGGCAGATCCGCAACCAAAGGTTTGGAAGCCGGCATTGAGTATGACCTCACTTTCTGGCTCGACCTCTAATGTCAGTCGCAAGGCATCTCCACAAGAGAGAGAGCCAACATCACCAACAGCGTTTGCGTTCTCAACAGCACCTGCATTTCTTGGGCTAAAGAAATGCTCTTGAACCTTTTCTGAATAGTCCCACATATCTTTGACTCCTGAATGATTAAGCGGAAAATGAGTTGCCGCAACCACAACTGTTGGTAGCGTTTGGATTTTCGAATTTAAAGCCACTTCCGTCCATGCTGTCGAGGAAGTCTACAGTGACTCCGTTTAACATTGGCGCGCTCAGAGGGTCGACAAAAATTTTCAGTTGATCAACCTCGATAACGGTGTCTTCATCATTGGCACTCTCTTCCAGTGCCATGCCGTATTGCATTCCAGAGCAACCACCTCCGGTAACTGAAATTCGTAAGCCCCCTACCGGGGTTTCCGAACCTTGAATGAACCGGCTGATCGCCTTTTGAGCATTTTCGGTAAGTGTGAGCATGGTCGTTTTCTCCGTGGCAAGTCTCTTGCATCTTTAGTTTTTAAGTAGTGTGCAAAGCCTGTGCCATGCTTTTATATTATGGCTTACTTATTGTTTTTTAAGGATTTACCACTTAAATTCATAAAATGTATGTCACATAGGCGACAATCACGAAAACCCTCTTAGGTAATAAACACGACAATGGAAGAAGAGATGACACTCGAACAACTTAGCCCCGGCGACATGATTTTTGCTGCAAGCCATATCTATAATGATGGTGGTATTCCTGACATCCCTATGGATGCGCTTTTGGCCGAACCTGGTACCAAAGGTGTAATTATTGAAACTGGCCATTTGGAGGAGGCACCAGATAGAGTGCTTTACCTGGTACGGTTTGAAGATTCAAAGTTGAATCTTGGCCCCCCTACAGGTTGTTGGCCTGAAGAACTCACAACTTCAAAATTTGAAAAAAGTGATACTGAATGATGAGCAGATTGCTTTGTGCAATTGTGAATGGGTAACAACTATCTCGACCAGCGGCGCCAATATATTTCATCACACCAAACGCCAGTTGAGATAGTTGTTCTTCCCTCCACACGGCCTCTATAGAGATAGATCCATACCATACCCCAGGGTGATGGTATGAGTTCTCTTGTGTAGGTATGAGGATAGCCTTCAAGACGATCAAGCTTTTTCATCGTCAGTGCATCCACTTGATAGATTTCACCCTCAATTGAGGTGCCGCCACCTTTGACAACACCAGGATAACCTCTCAAATGAAACATCTTGTAATGGGGTTGGGTATTATATAGACCAACATAGGTTGCACTAGCGAGCAGGTAATGATTGACCTGGGCTTTTCTCAGAGTACCGTAGATAAATACTTTGGAGGTCGTTTTCATGCTAACGATTAGCGTTCTACCTAAGTGACACTATAGTAAAACATGCTATGACCTTAGAAAAGCCACATTTCATCGCCAATTCAAATTAAAAGCAAGTGCTATTAACCACCAAGAATCAGTTCATAGGCAGAACGCAACAACTCAAGTTCAATCCCTGGCAATCCTCTTGCCTGGGTGAGATCTATGAATTTCGCATTCGATTTTTCTACTATATCAAAGGGCGGATCCATGGTGTTTATATTCACCAACAGGATGTCGATGTTCTCGCCTGGTACCTCAACGGTTTGACGATATTCGCTCTCAAATGCCAATGTATCCTTTTCCAGTCCCAACCTTTTTTCAGTCTCATTCAATATCGCTGCAGGGTGGAAGACCGTATCGGGTCGGGTTGATACAACCGCAGAGAGATTGGGTAAAGGTTCAAATGCGCAAACAGTCTGCTCCTCAAACATGAGGAATCTCGTACGCGCACTAGTAGCCTGCTTATGGTATAGAATAACCCGATGATCCATTAGTTTTTTTCTTAATCTGTAATATGGTTAAAATTATTCAGGTACGGCCAGAAGCCTGGGTTCTGCTCTTATTTCACTACCTTTTCCCCACGCATTAACCGCCTCTACAAACCAATCAGATTTTGTAGGATGGGGTTTGACAATATCATGTTCGACAAAAAAGGTACCATCAGCATGAAACAATAGTGTACCAAGCTTATGACCCTGCTCATTAAGCCAGTCACCAACCAGACTGAACTCACTATTAGAGGGATCTCGTTCGAGGCGATAGCTTGCCTCCTGTGGAGATTTCAAGCTGATTTCAGATTCTGAGAAACCCAGTTTTGTAACCTCTTCATAGAGGCGTTTGTGTACAGTTAAAGCAAGTTTCTCAATTTTGTAAAAACGAACTGCGACTGACTCATCCATCGTTTTCGTCCTCATTAATAGCATCTAAAAGGTCACGTATAACATCTGCACCAACCTGGTCCATAGGATCAAGACGAGAAAGTGCATTCAAGATCGATTGCGCTTCCTCTATGTCGTTTTGACGTAAGCGGATGAAGGCAAGTGCCTTGAGACTGTAGAGGTAACACCTGCCTGGTTTACGAGGATCATTCCAATCTGTGGTATGTGGATGGAGTTGATGCCAATCCTGGTTAAAACCACCCTGCTCCGCCGCAAGCTTGAGAACTATAATTGCCAGTTTTTCTGCTATCTCAGTCTCGCCTTGATAGAAATGAAACTTATATCGTGCGATGAGTACTTCGATCTGTTCTGGTGCAATCTGTTCCGCATGTTTCAGTGCTTCTGAAGAAGCCTCTCTCGAGGAGATCAGGGATGCCGCTTTTTGTAGTTGAGCGTCCGCTTCAGGCTCTATATCAAAACCGAAATGAACCTCATTTCCGACAAGTCGGACTACATTAGACGGATGCCCTGATCCACTCGAATTCTGATTCAATCCCAGAACTCCTTAGCAACTTTTAACCGCTCTATTGGCTGGTCATTCTGAAGGTGTTCATCATATATGGCTGCCACATCAACTTTTGATACTCCGCCATACATCACGCCTTCAGGATAGACAAGTACAGAAGGGCCTTCGCTACAAGGTCCCAGGCAACTTGTTGTGGTGACCTGTACTTGATCAAAAAGTTGACGCTCCTGTAAGTGCCAGAAGAACTCCTCAGCAACCTCAGCGCACTTTTTTTGGCTGCATGAGGGTCTTGGGTGCCCTAGTGGGCGATCTTGTACACAGACAAAGACATGTTTTTTAGGTTTAGGCATATTGCTACTCCTGCCGTTGATTCAGATCATGCAACAGCAGTCTGGGGTTCATGTGTAAAACAGTTTTTAGGACAGATACGCGCACAAGATCCGCAACCAATACAGTCCAAGCTGTTTTTCAGACTCATTACCATCGCGGTATCATCTGAAAAACCATCATCATCATCGTCACCATAATCGTCGTCATCATAATCATCATCGTCCAGGAGTTCTTCAACATCTTCCCGTTCAATAAGGTCGAACACTTCACGCGGACAAACCTTGAAACAACGACCGCAACCAATGCAGTCCTGCTGATTGATATCCATAACAAAGGCAGGCGTGTACTCTTCACCACCTCGTGTCAAACCTGTAATCATCGACATAAAACTATCCTCAATTCATCTCTTCTTCAGCTGCCTTGTAGGCGGCTACAGCATCTGCCCAGGCCTGACAAGCATCGTATGTTGCTTGTGCTATCGCTGGGATCTCTTCAAACGCCGCTGGTAAGCGGTCTTCCACCAGGTCGTGAAGCTCACCGGCTTTTTCAGTCGCGATGCGCTTTGCTCTTTTGGTCGCCTTGAGCATGGCTTTGAGCTCTTCTTCAGTCATCGCCTACTCCTTACATCCCTGCAACTTTAGGATTTTGACCAATAATTTCTAATGCCACTGATAACAGTTTGTCTGCTTCATCTTTCATTTTTGAAAGAGATGCAAAACCAAACCTATGGACATCACGCAGTGTTTTGTCCATGACCACTAATTTACCCACTGTAATAAGTGCCCGCCCAAAACCTTCATGGCTAAGGTTCAGCAGTGGTACAGCCATCAAGCCGCACTCTTTTTCGATCATGGCAGATATCGCATTATAAAAAGCTTTAAGTCTTGCCATGGTAATCTCATCCGGATCACCAATAACTGGAATCTCACGCTTTTTCTCTTTTGTCAGAACAAAGGGCTCCAGTATTTTGGCTATGGACCAATCATCGTAAGTGCCATAAGTGTCGATTGCGCGCATCTGGCGCACCATTTCCCGGGCAAAATCAGTCTCCAGGACAGGATCGTCATCGCTAATCAGCATAACTGCCTCATTCATCAGTTTAACTCCTCAAATGTTTCGGGAATACGACATGCTTGTAACCATTTTCAACTACTTTCAGTAGCTGAGGTCCATATGCTTGCCGCGAAAGATCCGTTTTTGTATACCAGCGAACTCCCACCAGCCCTACCAGCAAACCGGCCAGTGCAAAAAGAGTCTGCATGCCGTCATCGATTCCAATAGCGCTGCCCAGCAATGTTGCGGCCAGCATAAATACCAAGGGGACGAGATAGGCCAACACCGAGGCTCTTGCTATCAATCGTCCAGGCACACCAATTACCACCTGATCACCGGCTTTCGCCTGCATCGTGTTAGCTAGCTTCAATCTGTTTCTCTGCACACCAAAAAGACGCGCAACAACCGCAGTTGTACAGTTTGAACTTGAGCAGTGTGAACATCCGCTTCTGGCTTCCGTTTCCACCAAAATTTTTTCACCAACCACCTCGACTACACGACCTTGCTCTTCAAGCATCTCCTCGGTCTGCATGGCTATTCCTCCCAACCTTCCTGTTCCATATCATCGAAACGAGAAGGGTCAACTGGTGCTGTGCTCTTTATTGCCCTTGCCAGCCAACTTCCTGGTCCATCACGAAGTTCCTGCTGCAATGCTTCAAGCAGTGAGGCGATTGACGCCCCAGGTGAAATCTTTACCGGTTGTATGCCTTTTAATTTCAACTGATTGATTGCTGATGCACCAACAGCTTGGCTGTACACTGCAATACAGCCTTCCAATGCATTGATCTTGGCTACCAATTTGTCTTCATTACCATCCATATCCAACATGCCGAACTCGACTGCTTCAACAAAGCAGGCCTTTTCCTGATCCAGGGCATAGATAGCGAAAGACTGGGCAGCACCAAAGTGCTGATCCACTCGCTTCATATCACTTGTGGCAAATGCAACTTTTAGTGCTGTTGCCATCCAACCATCCTCAGTGGTGCAGCCCACGAGTTGCAATCGTCTCGTTATGCTCATTTACCACCTCCAGGTAGTCTCTCTTTTGTGCGTATATGGAACGATAGGGAGAGATCTCCCCCTTTTCCAAAGTGAGCATGATGTTGGCTAAATCAAAGAGTGTTTGGCGACTACCCCGGTATCCTATCCATGTCTTTTGATAGCCACCCAGGAAGTCGTATTGTGGAAAGCCGGCACGTAGCAGAGGTATACCTAATCGCTGCGCACTTTCTGTACCATGTGAGTTGGTAATCAGTATCTCTGCCCCACCCTCTTTAGCCATTATTTCTAAGTCTTCAAGATCACCAATCTTGACCTTTTCTGAAGCTACTGTTTTCAATGATGGTGCATTTACTGGCGCTACAGCGGCCACGGTTTCTGCACCAACACCGGCTAACATCTGACTCAGGGCAACCAGGTGATCAGGATCGGCGGCCAAAGCAAACCGTGACATGCCCAGCATAAAGTGACAGTCCAGCATTGCATCCTGCAGCTGGGCACGTTGTCGCTCTAATTTTGCTGGGACAGGTTCTTCAGAAATCTTGTGCAGTGTATCGATAAAGGTATCAACTGCTTCCAGCCCCATAAGATGTCCAATTCGGTGATCGGGCACTCCTGTCAAGTCATGCAACATGTCTGCTGCTTTATTCAGTGCATCTCCGATGACTAAGGTTGCCTTGGCATCTCCCAAGGTCAAGAGCTCTGAGATATCTGTTCCACCAATAGTTAATGGTGAAAAATCATCTTCACCTAAATGACCATCCAAAGAATCAGATAAATCCGGTATCACAACTGGTCGTAAATTGAATGACTCAATGATCTCCTTCAGCTCCTCCAGATCACCTGGGGTCAGGGATGGACCTACCAGTACATTCACCTGCCTTTGACGTCTTCCAGGAGATGTACTGGCATCACTGGCAGAGGGAACGATTGTTTTGATGATGGCTTCAACCGCTTTTGCAAAACCGCTTTCGAGACAGCCGCTATAGTCAGGTGTGGTGACAGGCACCACTGGAATGTTATCGAATTGTGGATTTTGATCACGAAACATCTTAACCGCCATGCGCACATCGCTGCCCTGTGTCTCGGAGAGTCCTGTGGTTGGCACACCCAACAAAGAAGGTTTGTTTTTCTCAGCTATTGTTTTAAGTCCTTCTACAACACTATCTTCTGATCCCATAATGGTTGTGACCTGATCCATTGCCGTAGTCTGAAGCGGGATAGGTTCACGAAAGTGGCGCACAAAAAAGACCTTGCCAAACGCAGTGCAACCCTGAGAACCATGCAGCATGGGTATAGAGCGGCGAAAACCTAGAAAGGCGAGAGCTGCACCCAGGGTCTGGCTAGCTTTCAAAGGACTCACTGAGAGTGCTTTATTACGTTTGATAATCTCGGTCATGACTTGGCCTCCTGACTTTGTGAGGAGGAAGATGATGACAACCAGGGAGCAGGCGTACGCACCTGCGCCCAGATCGGACTTTCAATAGTCAGCACCAGTTGACGCGCCAGCTCAACCATCCCCTGGTAGCCGGCATATCCAAATTCACGTTCCTGGTTGATATCTAGAAAGGGAATGCGTGCTTTTAATGCAGTGTACATATTTCGTCCACCTGCGATCAGCACGTCGACGTTCTTATCATGCACGATATTGATCAATGCACGGGGATTGCCTTCTTCCAACATAACAGCATCCTCGCCCATCAACTCTCTGATACGGGCTTTATCCTCTTCTGTGGACTTCTTGGTACCTGTGGCAACGACGTCCATGCCGAGATCCTGTAGTGCCGCTATTACAGACCAGGACTTGACACCGCCGGTATAGAGCAAGACTCTACGACCACGCAGCTTTTTTCGCCATGGCTCAAGTTGTGCATCGATTTTAGCCTCTTCTCGAGCGATCAATGCCTCTGTTCTCTGGCTGAGATCTTCATCATCAATCAATCGAGCAAAATCCCTTAGTGCTTGAGAGACATCACGCACACCATAGAAACTGCCTTCAAACCAAGGGGTATCAAAGGCATCCTGCAACTTACGAGCTACATTAATCATTGCCTTTGAGCAGACCATCATGTTGGCAGAAGAGCGGTGCATGGTCTGCACCTCACGATAGCGGGCGTCTCCTGATAAGGTGCACAGCACACGCAGCCCGAGTTCATCGAGCAGAGGCAGGACATGCCAGAGTTCTCCAGCGATATTGTATTCACCAATCAATGCAACATCGTGAACCTTGATTCCTTCTCGAATTGCATCTTCCGGCAGTGGATCAGGTTCTCGGGTACCACAAACATACTTGACCATGGATTCGCCAGCGATGCGGTTACCAAGGTTTTTGGTACCGTAGAATCCTGCCGCATCGACCGGCACCACTGGTGTTCCCCAACGGGTCTCAGCAGCTTTGCAAACTGCCTCTATATCATCACCCACCAACGCGGGAACGCAAGTATTGTAGACAAAAACTGCTGATGGTGAATAACTCTCTACAGCTTGTTTGATGGCATGAAAGAGGCGTTTTTCACCACGCCCCATAATCACATCCTGTTCCGTCAGGTCAGTTGTCATACCAATTCGAAAAAGACGTGAACCGCTCGATCTCGTGCCTCGGTTGTCCCATGAACTACCAGCGCAGGCAATTGACCCATGAACGATATGAGCGACGTCAGCTATGGGTAGCAGAGCAATTTGTGCACCGTCAAACGCACATCCACCTGCTGTTGCACCAGGTTTCGGCTTGGCACAACCAGATTTGGACTTCTTGTTGTGGGCGCATGCCGGTTCATCAAGAAGAGCGGCTATCTCTTTCTGTTTCATGTTATGGTCATGACTCCAAAAGGTTTGATAGATAGCCTTATGCAATCGATATGCCACAACGCATCTTATTGTTTATTAATACTTATTTTGAATGTTCTTTTGTAACAAACCCGACAATTTGTACTGTTTGTAGGGACCCTCATACAGTTAAGTTGCCTGTAGAGCCTCAGTTTGTCTGACAAATTCTCTTCAAACCGCACCAAAAGAGTGCTTTAATGCCTGGAAAGCTACTAAATAGGCGTCAACATCGCACAGGTACCAGGATGCAGATGATAGTGATGCTTGGCTGGAGGGGTTGTTTTGATACCTTCGATATCAGTTATTATATGGAAGCCATCTACCAGAACCTTCCACTTACCATTGGGGAGCAGAAAGTTTACCCCGCTTTGACTTCCATTCATTAAGATCAGTAGCCTATGCTGGTCTCTATTTAAATTTATGAATTTGCGAGGCTCCCTTAGAAGATAACCTATTGCATTTACATTATCGTTATGTGGGAAGCCTGTTGGATAGATCCAATCAATATCCCAGCCACTCTTTTTATGGTCATTTGCCTTTAAATGGCCTGTATATCCAAAGTGATTGAACTTCTTTCGCAACGCAACCAACCCGGAGACAGCTTTAACAAGATCACTGTTTTGTTGAGCACTATCCCAATTGAGTCGATTAAGATCGGGGCGATTGTAGCTGTTATCATACCCTTGCTTCGAATAGAGCATTTCACTGCCCTCGCCCAACATCGGTATCCCCTGTGAAGTCAATACTAGAAAGATACCAAGGAAAACTCTATGTTTATCACCCTTGACTATGTCAGCCAGAGTCTTTCCATCGTGACAGGAGAGATAGTTGATACTCTGCTGTGGTCTTAAGGACCAACCACCATCATCAATGTGACTCCCTACTATCCCTCTCATCAAGAGATCTCGATTATGGAAGTCACCTGTGCCATTAATAAATGTTCTACCAGATTCACGAAAATCATCATTCCAAATCGACCAACGGGTTCTAGAAAAAAGAGTGCTCATTTCCTGCTTACCCCATTGCGAGCCAGAAAGCGCCCAGGGCTCAGCAATGAGATAAATTCTATTTGGAAGGCGTCTGTCAATTTCAATCATGGTTTGTATATCATGCAGTGCGCCAAGATCGAACCGGAAGCCATCAAACCGAAAATGTTTCACCAAGTAAAGCAGTGAATCCAGTATCATTTTCCTGATATGTGGGTCTTCTGTTTTAACACTGGCTCCACACCCAGAACCTTGACAAAAGCTACTATTATCCAGCTTTCTATATACAACATCCTCTCCCCAGGCTTTTACCCAGAGTTCTGCACCATGATTAAAGACAACATCCAGGATCACCGGTATTCTTCGTTCATGTAATCGATCCACCAATTGCATGACTTCATGATTGACACTCTCTTTGACTGATGCAAAATCATACCTGAATGCATGATAGCTGATTGAATAGTAGCCCCAGTCCTGCCCTAGCTGCTCATCATTGAGATGCAGGGGTAGAAATTCAACCGCAACATTAAGTTTCTGAAGATAGTCAACTACATAATCTGATTTAGCACCTAGGTAGGTTCCTCTGTGTTTCTTATTAGAGAGGAGAGTGCTTTTATCTCGTGTCAGGGCTGGTAGATGAGTTTCGTATATAACGATATCTTTAAAAGGGGGTGTACGAAATTTAATATGCCCATTTCGTGGCTTAATTTGTGATAAATATCCCTTGTATTCACCATCGACTTTTTCTATTCGTCTTGCAGATGGGTCAATTACTTTTTTTGTTTTACCATTCTCCACAACCTTAAAATGGTAGGAGATATTTTCCAGGTCAGTGTATGGAAAATAGTGTTTTATCGTCCAGTATCCGTGACCATCACACCTCATCGGTAAAGTAAGGTTTTGACTCTCTATTACCAGAGATACGCCTTCGGATTTTGGACTATAAAAAACAATTCTATATCTAGTTCGGAATAACTTAATCATAGGAATCTTATGTTTGACGCCTGACGAATACGCCATTGTTAGATATGGATTTTCTACCTCGATGGCTCCGAAGCATATCAGAATATTCAGGACAATATGCCGCACAAACCAATCCAGCATATTTATTGAGTGCAGACAAGAGTGTTGATCATTTAAAATTGACTACCCTATGCCAGAGCAGCACAAAGCAAGCCATTGATAATTAAACAATCTTGACTGATTTAAGGAGTGTAATATTCCTTAGCCTGTAATCTTCCCTGGTATCCACCCTCTTTTAAGGGCACCTCGATCACTATTCGAGAGGCAATTTCTATACGCCGTAGGGGTTTGCTTCCCATTCGCGCAATACTTGTAAATCTCTGGGAGGCAGATAGTCAAAGGCCCCCATCTGATCCTTTAAAACAGCTTCGGCTAATGTATAGTTGTCTGATTTACTACTCAACATATTAAAAAACCAGGCAAATGGATATCCGACCTGACGATCATAACCATGAATGGCATTAGCCAATTCTGATCCATGCGGGGAATCGGTCAATCTGGCAATTGTCTGATTACCCTGAAAGGTAGTGTAGGGTTTAGCACTGAGTTGAAATTCACCATCGCTGTCCTGATACTCTCTTAGGGCCAAGATCCAATGCTTACAAAACACATTCTGTGCCCCAGCGCTGCTTACCTGCCAATCTTTAAAGAACCGTTTTAGGTTTTTAATAGAACGATTTTCCTTCGCTTTCTCTGACACTAAACCTTCAATAGGCGTAATGCGCCGGAATTGCAGATAAGCGCTACTGATCGGCTCTGGCTCGAGACGAGGATAATCCAGTGGGTCGAGAAACTCCTCCAGGCTTTCAGGAAACCAGTCTCTCTCAACTAACGGTCTATCCAATACCTCTTGCAGCTCTTCGATTTCCAACTGCACAAACTGTTCAGGAGCATCCCCGTGGGTCGCAGTAAAATAGTGTGTTTTTCCTGCCAAACGGGTAGCAAAGTAGCCGGCATCAATATAGTCGGTGATGAGATTATCGATATCACCTGCAGAGGTTGTCTCTGCCCATTGAGCAATATTCTGTGCTATCGGCTGATAGTCCGAGTCTACAACACCACCCAATCGATACCAGTTACCCCGTGTAATCACATGAGAAAAGTTAAGATCCGGCATCAACTTGTTGATCTCACTATACAGTCCCTCAATACCTTCACTGATATCGTAAGAGAGAACAAGCATGGCAAGCTCTTCAGGTTTAGCAAACGGGGCACTCATTAAACAGCCTCCTGAGCTACAAAACTATGATGCCTATCACGCCACCAGGAGTCTGCCAACTCATGAGCTTTAGTCTCGGTATCGACAAGCCTGAGTGATCTGATGACTAACGCCAGCGTACCAGTTACTGCCAACTTCCCGTAAATATCTTCAGCTTCTCCATCCCATACCGATCTAAAGTGGTTCAGATTGAGACGCTCTTGTTTGACCTGCAGGCCTGGTTTGACACGATAGGGCCATGTCTCCAGCCAATCCTTGCCATCTGTCACTCCATTGAGTTCGACAGCACGGTCGGGAATGCGCTCAAATTCACCGCCCTCCCCTTTGCAAATCAAGCAATTCGGCTGCTCTAGTAATAGTGCTGCCTGTTGGTGAATTGCCGCGAAATTGGGATGGAACACTCCCATCAGACTAAGAGGGGCAGATAGAGGATTTAACATTCTTACTACAGTATGCAGAGGCGGACGCAGACCAAAAAGATCACGTGTTGCTATCAATTGTGTCGCTAGTGGCGATAACTTGCTGATTGGCAGGTACGAAAACCCCTGGTCAGCGAGTTGTTTTTGAGCCTCTGGCATAGAGTTGGCAGCCGTCATATCCAGGGCATCCAGTGCTTCTGGAACATATACTCGATCATCGCTACGACTCATCCCATGCATGAACACTGGATAGCCGCGTCTTGCCACAATCAATGCCGCAAGCAGAAACCAGGGTAGTTGTCTTTTTTTACCCGCATAGGCAGCCCAGTCTACGGCTGGTGCAGGTGATTGATTTGCTATGGGTAAACTATCTTTTAGCGCTTGTGTAAATCCAGCAACCTCTTCTGCCGTCTCTTCCTTGACACGCATCAGCATCATAAATGCACCGATTTGCTCTGGTTCAACATCATAGCAAGCAATCATATTCATCGCCTCGTATGCCTCTTCGCGAGACAGAGGACGCATGCCATTCTTTCCCTTCCCTAGTATCTGAATATATTTTGCAAACGGATGCATTTGACTTAATCCTGTTGTTCCGAAAGGCGCTCTTCCGCGACATGCCTTACATCATCATCTTCATCGTCTAGCATTTGAGGTAACAGTTTGACCGGTACCCGTTGACAGGCTACTAAACGAACTCGCCAATCGCTATCACTCAGTAATGGTTCAAGCCCATCTTTGTCATGACGTTCTGCGACGACCAAACGCACCTCAGGTGCTGAGTCATTCATCATCAATCCAATACTTTCCACAGGTAGGCGTGAAGCAACTGTTTTTCGTACATCCCGATCGGGGTCTAGAATCATTCTAAACAACCTGCCAGGCAGAATTCGCTTGGCTACCATGTGTCTGACCATATAGTCTTCATCCTTGACCATATTTTCCAACAGTTCAATCGGCAGTCTATCTGCAACAGTAATCCTGACCTCTCTGTCAGGATCGTTGATTAAAGGTTGGAGTTGATCAACTGGTATTCGATATGCCAGAACCCTACGAACCACTTCATCGGGATCATCAAGCATCTGCAGCAAACGTTGCTGTGATAAGTAACGAGCAGCAATTGCACGTCTTTCCCAAAATTCATCACCAGCATAAACTTCTGCCAGATCCGGGTTGAATTGGAAGAATCGCGCGATCTGCCTTCCGCTCATTGCGCGTACGCAGACATCGCCGGGGTTACACCTTCCCGACTTTAGTCTGTCCTCCCGGTGAGGACAGGTGCTGCAATCAGCAGTAGGTGTTCCTACATTTTCCTTTGCCATCAATTCTTCTGTCACGCTTCTTCTATCTCAGCAACCACAATACCTGTAGCCGCATCCAAATCTTGAGTAAAACTTAGGCAATGATTGCGACTATCGATCAAATAGAGATTGAATAAATCTGACTCGTGTAGAGGTGATGCAGCAATAACATCATCATCCATACAGTAGGTAAAGTGTATCTCAGGAAACTGTTGACGTAGCTCAATAACAGCTGACTCATCAACTGACCGCTGTGTCAATAAGTTTCCAATATTCTCTACTTGCGCTTGAGTGATCATGCCTCAAGTTCCTGCTCAAAGCGAATACGTTGCTCTGGATCCTGCCCCATCACCTTTGCCAACCAAGGTGATGCATCATCACCGATAACAGTTTGCAGTGATTGTATTTCATCACTGATAGGTCCTGCTTGGGGCTTTTTGATCGGATGCAGACCAGCCCGTACAACTTTGGCTGCTGCTGGCCCACCAATAGAGCCGACAAAGAGTAACTGACAATCGTCGATCAAACTTACACGATACGCATTTTTATCTTCAACATCTGCATTTTGGTCGACTGTTCTGATATCGACTAATCGACTTGAATCTGATGAGATCTGATAGATAAGAAATCGACGACATGATCCAAAATGGCCATCCAGCATTTCAGACTTATTGGAAGCGAAAGCAACCCGAATACTGTTCGGCATATCCCCTTCCTGGTACGCCTCTATCTCGGGCAGAGGCTCGCTGACGATACTATTTTCGCCTTTAAGAGATGCTAGTGCTGATTTGATTGCTGCAGTATCACAATCTGCAAATTCACCATCTGCAGCAGACTTAAGATCTTTCACCTTAAGTGACGATAGTTTTTTAGCGGTCGGAGGAAGACCGACGGCATCAGCGAGAACTCGAAGTAAACGAGCTGGATCAGTATCCGGCAACTCTCTTGCAGCCAAACCGATACGTAATGCAATCTCCTCAGAGATGGGTGAAGCGCTCATATATCACTCCTAAGTTTCTCGTAGATGTTAAATTTGAACATCCACTTGTTTGATTGCTGTCCATCGTCCCTGAAGGACTAAACTAAACTGCAAATGACGCTAATCACCACAAACACCAGCAATATTAATGCATATCAGATCCAATACATCCAATAGTTGTATCTGTGATGATTGGCGTACATTTAGCGTCAATTTGTCTCTGAAAACTATTTCTGCTTACACTGGAATGATGCAGTCATCTTCCATGCAGACATCAAGACATTGAGGAACATCGTGGTCACCATCACACTCAGTACAGGTTTCCTCCTCAATTTTATATACCCCTTTGAATGGCACAATCGACTGAGTCGGACAAACCGGCTCACAATCACCACATGCGGTACAAATATCTCTTACTATTTGAAAAGCCATGACAATCTCCTAATTACTACTATTCGGCACGTTTAAAACGTAAAGTTGTAGGAAAAGATGGAGGTGGGCTGATTGGATCGATGTAATACTTTGTACCATCGGTCAACTCGACCTCTCCGCCCCACTCGGTTTCAGTATCTTTCTCTACTTTCGCAATCTCATCTTCCTGATCTTTTTTCGCGATGTAGAATAAAAGCGCACCATTATCTTTCACGCGTATCATTACATTGGGCACGGTGGTTACCTCACTTCATTTATCAAATAGAGTATTTGAATATCAGTTCAGAGTTGAGCGGCGGGTTATCACCCGCCGCCGTTCAACTCAGAAGGTAACACTCAAAACTCGTGCTACCCAAGGGGAATTAACGTACCAGGTCGTAGTTGTAGTCAGTGGTACCCATACCGCGAGTCTCTTCGTCAAGACGCTCAAGTACAGAGTTAACCAACATCTTCAACATATACATAGCACCTTCATAGCCCAGGGTTGTGTCACGATGCATGTGATGGCGATCAAAGATCGGAAAGCCAATGCGAATCAGAGGTACTTCATGCTCTTTACCCTTGTGCAAAGTATCACGTTGGATGAACTTGCCGTAAGAGTTACCGATCATGAAGTCAGGCTTGTTGGTGAACATCAGTGAACGGAAGTGCCACAGATCCTTACCAATGTGAACTTCGCTGTTCTGCCCATAGGGAGAGTCAGCCAAGATTTTTTCCATCGCCTTTTTCCAACGCTTATTGGCATGATTACAGAGAACCTGAGTTGGCTCAGCACCCAATTCGAGTAAGAACTTGGTCATACCCATGACGAAGTCAGCATCACCGTAGAGTCCGAACTTCTTACCGTGTAGCCAAGCATGACTATCGGTCATCATGTCAACCAGAACCCCACGCTCACGAGTCAAAGACTCAGAAATCGGTTTGCCAGTGAGCTCAGAGATTTTCATCAAGAAAGCGTCAGTAGCTTCCAATCCCATCGGAATCGCAACATCTGAGGCAGGGTGCTTCCAGGTGTTTTTGGTAAATTTACGACTCTTAACTGACTGCCAAGGCTGCAGGTAGAGTGTATCTATAGCATTCGGTGCATCCTTGACCTCATCGATTGTAGTACCGCCATCATACAGACGGAATTCACCGTCTGCAGGTGTGTCAAGCACATCTGTAGGATCACACAGCAGGCTATAATCAACATCCATCTCTTCCATCATGCGTTTCATGACACGATAGTTTCCGAGATAGGTCTCGAAGCCAGGTACAATATTGATTTTACCATTGCTACCAACTTCTTTGTCTTCCATGTAGTTCAGCGTGAAGTAACGCTGAATACCTTCAAACATGTTGTCCCAACCCGTTGTATGGGAGCCAACAAAACTTGGAGTATGTGCAAATGGTGTTGGAAACTCTTCCTCAATATGCCCCTCTTTCTTGGCATTACCAATGAAAGCATTCAGGTCATCACCGATAACCTCAGCCATACAAGTGGTAGAGACAGCAATCATCTCTGGCTTGTAGAGTGCTTTAGCATTTTCCAGGCCAGCGAACATATTTTTCTGTCCACCAAATACTGCCGCGTCTTCAGTCATTGAGTCAGAAACACAAGCTACTGGCTCTTTGAAATGACGATTAAAGTAAGTACGGAAATAGGCTACACAACCCTGTGAACCATGCACATAAGGCAGAGTCTTTTCGAAACCCAGAGCGCAAAGTACTGCGCCAAGAGGTTGGCAGGCTTTGGCCGGGTTAACAGTCAGGGCAGAACGGCTGAAGTTCAGCTCTTTATACTCTTCAGTGGTTGTCCACTGGAAAACCTCCTGAATTTTTTCATCAGGGTGTTTCTCTTCGAAATTTTCCTGTTTGTTTTTCAGTGTCTCAATGTATTCGTCAGTACGAAACAAGGGATAACTGGGTTTGATGTCATCGACAACTTGGCTCATGATATTTCTCCTACCGCGCCACTAATCTGTGGACAAGCGGTTGGTTAAGTTTGAATCTGGTTGTTCATTTCCGGTGATCGATTTAATCAACCGACCACCGAAAGTCTTCCGTTAAGCACCAGCCGCAGCGGCTTCGGCCTCATCTTCACCCTTCAACCAGGGTGCCTGGATTTTATTCCAGCATGGATTGTTCAAAGTCATGTCCATGTCACGTGCGAAAATGGCGAAACCATCATAGCCGTGGTAAGGACCTGAATAATCCCATGAGTGCATCTGACGGAAAGGGATACCCATCTTCTGGAATATATATTTTTCCTTGATGCCAGAACCAATCAGGTCAGGTTTGACCTTCTTGACAAATTCTTCAAACTCGTAACCGGTAACATCATCATAAATCAGGGTAGCATTGCCCATCTCTTTGATTGTGCGGTCGTAGTCGTCGTTATGAGCAAACTCATAACCTGTACCGACAACTTCCATACCCAGGTCCTCATAAGCACCGATAATGTGACGAGGACGCAGACCACCAACGTAGAGCATGACTCTCTTACCTTCGAGACGTGGGCGATACTTAGCGATTACCGCTTCATATTCAGCCTTGTACTTCTCAATGACTTTCTCAGTATTGGCCTGGATAGTCTCATCGAAGAAACCAGCAATCTTACGCAGGGACTCCTCGATCTTAGTAGGACCGAAGAAGTTGTATTCCATCCAAGGAATACCATATTTCTCTTCCATGTGGCGAGAGATATAGTTCATGGAACGATAGCAGTGAAGCAGATTCAGCTTAGCCTTTGGAGTATTCTCCATCTCAGCCAGGGTGCCGTCTCCAGACCACTGTGCGATAACACGCAGACCCATCTCTTCCAACAGAGTACGCGAAGACCAGGCATCACCACCGATGTTGTAGTCACCAATAATGGTTACATCGTAGTCTGTACCTTCAAAGCTGTTATCTCCGTCACGATTATGAAGCACCCAATCACGAACGGCATCGTTAGCAATGTGATGACCTAAAGATTGGGAAACACCACGAAAACCTTCACAACGAACAGGAACAACTGGCTTCTCGATCTCAGCCGTGGTTTTCTTGGCTACGGCTTCGATGTCATCACCAATCAGACCGATTGGACACTCAGACTGAACAGTAATACCTTTGTTCAGTGGGAACAGCTGTTCAATCTCAGTCATGATCGTGGACAACTTCTTGTCGCCGCCGAAGACGATATCCTTTTCCTGGAAATCAGAGGTGAAGTTCATGGTACCGAAAGTATTGATACCAGTTGTACCTACATAGTAGTTACGACGTCCAGCACGTGAGTACTGTCCACAACCAACAGGTCCATGAGAAATATGGATCATGTCCTTGATTGGTCCCCAAACCACACCTTTAGAACCAGCGTAGGCACAACCACGAATGGTCATCACACCTGGTAGTGATTTACGGTTAGAGGTTATGCACTTTTTAGACTGCTCTACATCTTGGTCATTGACCGTAAGATGCTTCGCACGGTCCTTTTTGGCGTTTTCTGGATAGACTTCAAGCACCTCTTGGATGAGGGCCTCTGTCTCTTCGCGTGTCAAATCTGACATAAAATTCTCCTTCACCTGCCACCACTAATCTGTGAATACACAGGCTATGAAAAAATGATCGATTGATACCGACCCCAAAGGGTCGGCGCAAAACCTTATGGCTTATGATTCTGCAGAAGCAGTCTGGCCGACGATACTCTCGTCTTCTTCGTCCATCAGACCAAAGTCCATCAACAGATCTTCCAGGGCATCCATGGTGATTGGGGTTGGGATAACCATAAACTTGTTGTCGATGATCTTCTGAGCAAGATCGCGGTACTCCTGGGCCTGCTTGGCGGCAGGATCGTACTCGATAACGGTCATACGACGAATCTCAGCACGCTGCACCACGTTGTCACGAGGAACGAAGTGAATCATCTGAGTACCGAGCTGACGAGCCAGTTCCATGATCAGTTCGTCTTCACGAGCTGTGTTACGGCTGTTACAGATCAGGCCTGCCAGACGTACGCCACCAGAGTTAGCGTATTTCACGATACCTTTAGAGATGTTGTTGGCAGCGTACATAGCCATCATCTCACCAGAGCATACGATGTAGATTTCCTGAGCCTTGTTCTCACGAATAGGCATAGCGAAACCACCACATACCACGTCGCCGAGTACGTCGTAGAATACGAAATCGAGGTCTTCTTCGTAAGCGCCTTCCTCTTCGAGGAAGTTGATAGCGGTGATTACACCACGACCAGCACAACCAACACCTGGCTCAGGGCCACCAGACTCAACACACTTGATGTCGCCATAACCGGTTTTCAGTACATCTTCCAGCTCCAGGTCCTCAACTGTACCTGCTTCCGCTGCCATCTCCATGATGGTGTTCTGCGCTTTAGAGTGCAGAATCAGGCGGGTGGAATCCGCTTTGGGATCGCAACCGACGATCATGACTTTCTTACCTAGCTCAGCTAAACCTGCGACCAGATTCTGGGTCGTGGTAGACTTGCCGATGCCGCCTTTACCGTAGATTGCACATTGACGCAGTGCCATGTTGGATCTCCTTACTATTGTTGAATCAGTAGTGACTAATGTCGTTTGTGGTCACGTGGACGACTAGAGATTTGCAATCGGCGTGCCAAAAAATCTAAATATGCATAACATATTGATTTTTATATTATTATTAGTATTATACCGCTCTACAATTGAGGTCAGGTTCACGACAAACACCCAGCAAATGTATGGATGAAAACAAACAATCGGTGTCACAGCGTACATCTCTACCCGCTTTTGCACGTCTACCAATCAATAGATGCAGCCTTCCCGCTGTAATCCTTGGTAGCCTTACCTTCCAGGAGCATCCTGTGAAGATCATGCTTGATGGAGTTACCGAACTTCATGCTGATCTTTTTAATCATCTTGATCATGTTCACGCCGATCAGCGTGCAATCCACTTCATGGAGTACATGCGTTGCTGTTTTCTGCTCGACAATTTGGATGAAGCTGGTTTTGATGCGCAACGCGCCCGCCACAAACGAGAGAAAGCCGATTACCTGCGCATCCTGCGTGGCTGGATGTTTGATCCTGATGGTAAGGAGGCTGCTGTTTTGAAAAGTTGGGTAGAGTCCCGTTTCGGGTTGCTGCCAATAAACCACCGGGGGCCACTTGGGGATTACTCCTCAGAACACTATCATCGATATCTTAGTGATCGTGCTCAAGGCCTATATAACACCAATGGTCTGGAAGCTCAGCTTGATCTGCTCTATACCTATTGCCAATATGAAATCGAACAGATTCATTCGACCACATCTCACCTGAAACTCTATAGAGGTATCAATCACATCAAGGAGCATGAAATCCTGCATCAGATAAGCAAACAGGAATGCATACTATTACTGAACAATCTCAACTCATTTACTAATGATAGAGAGCGTGCCGATGAATTTGGTGATTACATACTGCAAGCACAAATTCCCTTTGTGAAATTGCTTTACTTTCCCGGTTTACTTCCCGATAGCTTGAGAGGTGAAAATGAATATCTGGTTATTGGTGGCGTATCTAGAGTAAAAATCAGTATTTTATAGTGCATTTCGAAAATGAACCGCTAAAAGCAATGGATTCATAGACTGTACAGCTCGCACACAATGGTTCTTTATATATAGAACTGTATCTGTTTACTCTCTATCAATAAACCGATGCTCTTAGCTTCAGACACCGTAAAGAGAGTCACGCAAGTAGCTTTTGAAGTGTTTCATAACCGGCTTGGGTATTGTCTTCTCTGCAAAAAGCCTTAATTCATGGATCTGTTCCTGTGAGATCAATGAATCAGCATGCAATGCTGAATCGATCTCCTGGTGTATGGATGGATCAAACAACAATCCCTTCCGTTCCTTAATTACAGTATAAATAGCTACCACAGCCATTTGTTCTTCGGGACCCATTTTACATTTATTGTCGAGTATCTTAAGCATGACTGCCGTGACACAATCGATTTGCAATGGGTCAAGTGGTGCGGTTTCCGCCCATAAGGCAGCGGGATGCGGGGCTTCGATGGCTGTCTGAAGTTTCATATCTTCTACCCGGTCAAACAATGCGAATTAACAATCGGTTACTCACCAGGTGTGGAAAAATCGTGCATACACTCCATCAACATCTTCCTGTATTGATCGCAATAGTAATCTACTGCTGCTTGCTGATTTTCCGAGGCACCGTCAGACTCAAAAAAGAAGTTAGTATTATACCATGCTGCGGCATACATAAATGCAGCGCTGAGGAACGGCATCGCCCACTCCTCGCTTAAATCGTTAGCAAGGTGGATGAATTCATCTGCAACTTCGCGAAAATCTGATTCCTGCATTGAAATGACACTCTCATTTGATTAATTACATTTCAATCAACAACACATTTCGTGCCAAGTCTATTTTTTCATGGAATCAGCGATCTAAATGGGTTTAATCACGATTTCTCAGACATAGCCTCTGATTGATGTTCTGAAATTTGTAGCAAAACCTACAACTGCTATCGAAAGTGATTTTCTGATTGTAATGGAAACAGCTTATAAGAGATTCTTATAAATAGTTTACGAATCTACTTTCAGATTTTTCAAATCTAAAATATCAAATACATTTATCTTTACTATTAATGACTTAATGATTTATCTTAAGTAATTACTCATCATCTGTTTTCATATAGATTCCTCACGCATTTTCAACAATATGTACTTTTCAATAATGTTTGGCCTGCGTCTTGCAGAATGTCTATGGATACTTAATATTATTTGGGGGAACAGCATGGTCGAGAAGAAAATCACGGAACTAAAAGCTGGCATATCATCAGGCCAGATAGTGCCCTACCTTGGTGCGGGTGCGCTCAATGGATCGGTCAATGTTGAAACAGGGGATGCCATTCCTGCAGACAGCGACAGCCTCATATTGGCAATGAATAACGGTCGCCCCATGTCTCCAAGACTCATGTACGAGTTTGCACGAGCTGCCATGGACGTTGAATTAAAGCGGGGCCGCTCTGCTGTCAACCGTTTTCTGGATGAGACCTACGGAAAGCAATCATGGACTCAATCACCTTTGCATGCCTGGCTGGAATCAGTGAAACCTCACTATGTAGTTGATATCAATCGCGACACTCAGCTGCAGCAGACCTACAGCAATATGCCACACACATTGATTCGCGGAATTTCCAGGGTTGGTGGAACTGACTACCGATTTCGTATCCATCATTATAATGGTGAGAAATACTCTGAGAAAGAGATTGATCAATCTGAAGCGGATCCCTCTCTGCCAATTCTATTCAAGCCCATGGGTAGCCCACTTCCAGATGCAACCTATATCGCCTCAGATGCTGACTATGTCGACTACATTACTGAATTGATGGGTGGATTCGCCTTACCAAACTATCTGAAAACATATCGAAAAGGTAAACAGTATCTCTTTCTTGGCTTGAGAATGACCAGGGATACTGAGCGCATGGTCCTCTCTGATATAATTTATGCTGCTGATCAACCTGCAGGTTGGGCTTTAATCCCAGAGCCGAATGATAAAGAGCGACGCTTCTGTAACAAAATGAATATTGAAATAGTAGAAGCCGATATCGACACCTTTATAGGTGAAGAGTTTGCTGTTCAACTAAATCAAGACAAGAATGATTCAGCCCTTGAAAGTAAAGTGGTCTGTTGATTCAACCTTTACTACTGAGGAGTATTGAGTAGAAAGATGTCCCGTTTCACACCCTGCCAAGGAAAAAACGCCTGCCGTGACAATGGCACAATCTGCCTTACATGTGGCCGAGAATTGACAGAAATTGTAAAACTGCGCGAACTGATGAAAGAGATTACATCACTTGCAGTCGAGTATGACTATGAGAATGTAGATGATTTCACTCAATACGTTGCACGCAAAATTACAAAAATGATCGACTATCAAAGAGCAAATCCAGACACATCGATAGAGATCAATGCAGATGCTAATTGATGGCTTCGATCAGCGTTTTATACTCGATTTACCACAGATGGACGATACTCACTCAGAGTTCGTTGATCTGGTAAATCGACTGGCGGATGCAAACAGGGAGGAGTTCGCATCTCTTTTTAAAAACCTGGCTGAACATACCCAATCTCATTTTGATAGTGAACAGCAGATGATGGAGGAGTCCCATTTTCCTGCTATTGCAGAACACATTTCTGATCACCAGCGGATACTGGGTGAGCTGGCACGTTTTGGCAAGCGTGTTGCAGCCGGCTCAACCACTATGGCCCGTGCTTATGTCAGTGAACAATTACCCAATTGGTTTGAGTTGCACATTCAAACAATGGATAGTGCGCTCGCCGCTCATCTCAAAAATAACCAGGTTTAGTCTTATTCAGCTGCTCTTTAGTTGTTACTCATTCTCAGCTGCCCCAATAAACCGGTAGATCATTGCACCAATCACGCCACCAATTATTGGTGCAACCCAAAACAGCCAAAGTTGTGCAACGGCCCAATCCCCTACAAATAGAGCAACACCAGTACTACGAGCGGGATTGACTGAGGTATTTGTGACCGGAATGCTGATCAAATGAATGAGAGTCAGACATAAGCCGATTGCTATTGGTGCGAAGCCCTGTGGTGCCCGTTTATCTGTAGCTCCGAGGATAACCACAAGAAACATCATGGTCATAACAACTTCAGTTATGAGAGCAGCCTGTAAGCCATAACCTCCAGGAGAGTGTTCAGCGTAACCATTTGAGGCAAAACCGTCAGCTAATTCAAAACCGGCCTTGCCACTGGCAATGAGATACAACACGCCACCCGCAACAATCCCCCCTAAGACCTGGGCAATGATATAAGGTAGAAGCTCTTTAGCCGGAAAACGTCTACCGGCCCATAGACCAATGGAAACTGCTGGATTGAGGTGGCATCCGGAGATATGACCAATGGCATATGCCATTGTCAGGACAGTTAAACCAAAGGCTAACGAGACGCCCAACAGACCAATACCCAATTCCGGAAACGCAGCTGCTAATACTGCACTGCCACATCCCCCTAGAACCAACCAAAATGTACCAAAGAATTCAGCACCATATTTATTCATAATATTTCCATATTTCAGATTGATGTTGTCATCAACCGAGAATAGATGAATTGTGCACAAGCGTTAAGTGGTCTACTGTAGAAACTTACAATCTTTCACAAATTACGGAACCTCTAAATCACTCTGCTTGCGCTCCCGTGCTGCAGTAAAGAAAATCATTGCCATAGCATAACTGGAGACCAGTCCAGCTGGTAGTGCTAATAAAAACAGCACGACGGAAGCTAACAAGCCCCCCATAATTATGTTACTCCAGGAGAAGAGCTTCAAATAATTGTAGTTAGACTTCAGCTTCAATAAACGCAGTCCAAACAGAATAGATACGATACCCATTGGGATCAGTAACACAAAAAAGCTGATAGAGATCAGATTAAACTCTTCCGCATCTGCAGGCATAAATATATTTAACACTGCCATAATGAGAGAGAGTGCTACTAAAATAGTGATATATCGATCTGCAGTGTGAGTTTCCAATCTAATATTGAGTAACTGCTTAAACATAATCAGCAGATAGATGTAAATCGCGCTATCAACAATATTAAAGAGATTACCAAAGGTGGTATAGAACTCATTCTCAGGCTCAACGCCACTCATGAATGAAATAGCAATCGCTGGAATTGTTGCAATCAGATAGAAAATCGTAAGCCAGGCAAGGAATAGGAGCTTTCCAGTGGTTAAACTGCCCCTGACAAAGGATTGAGGAACTATCTCTTCCTTTAAGAGCTCTGATTCAGGTGTTTTATAGACAGAATCACTATTTGATATAGTCATTAGGAATCACTTTCCGTAATTTCAGCTGTTATTTCTGGTTTAGTAACATGCTGATGCATAATAGCATCTGCATTAGTTTTTATATTTTCCGTTAGTTCGTGCATTAATAGGGAATTAGTATAGCAATACCAGGATTTTGTGGTTATTTTTCCTTTAAATTCAATACTTAATGATATTCACATTTCGGAACGAGATTTTCTCTTAATATTAATATGATCAGATTTCCTATCGTTTTCGCCAAATGGCGAAGTTTCACAACCCGTTTGGTATTGTGCCTTTGCCTGGTCCTGGCACATAGTATTAGCAACCTTGCTGTAGCCAATCCTTTTACCCAGCCAATCTGTGACACTGAGGATAAGGTACGCTATTCAGCTGAATCCATAAAACAAAAAATAACCGCATTCCAGGTACTCACTGAAGAAGCGCTCAGTTTACGCTCCGAATCGATCATCTTCCTATCTCAAGTCAAGGAGAAGCAGCGGTTAAAACAGCCACTTCTTGGGGCAGATATGCGTCTGCTGAGTGCTGGTGCTGCAGAACTGATCAATCAACGCAAACTGCTGTGGTATGTTGCAACCCTGCATGAATGCTGGCTAGATGAACCCATTCCAGACGATCCCCTACTAGCCAGAAACCAGGCAATTGGCATCACCATGTCCCTGTCGGCAGCATTAATTCTCTATGACAACTATCTCACAGCTGTTGCGCTTTATCAGGACGACCTTTTTTTGCGGAATCATATCAACGAAGGAGACTCCGCATATCTTGTGCCCAAGGGTGAGCTTAGAAAGGTTGCTGCTTCATTTACCTCGGCAGTTAATCGTGCACGTGTCAGGCGTGGCTTGATATGGTACGAGCAACATGCTGCATATCTGTCAGAATCTGACCATGATAGTGAACGCTATCTGGCTACCCTGGTTAAACAGAGTCCATCCTACGCAATGGTAAGAAAAATCAGGCCATTAAATTATGCTGGAAACCTGATTGAGCTCATTGGAACCACATCAGTAGATACCTTGTATACCATACAGAATGAAGGGATCAGTTTGTCGAGCATGATCTTCGGAAATGTAATTGGTTTAGTAGAGTCCCGTCGTGGCAAACTTGATAAACGACCTGAGATTCATAATCGACTAACCAAAGAGCTGCGGGCTGGAGATGTTCTTCTGGAAAAGACCCCTTTTCGCCTAACTGACTCATTCATACCAGGCCACTGGGGGCATGCTGCCGTCTGGATTGGCACCGAATCTGAACTGCGTAAATTGGAAATCTGGAATCACCCAGTGGTAAAACCTTATCATCAGCAGATACGTGATGAGCGTGGGGTAGTCGAAGCACTGCGCTCAGGTGTGGAGATGAACACGCTTCAACACTTTATGAATGTAGATGATCTGGCTGTACTGCGCCAGAGCACTCTTAATCAAGAGCAGCGTCGCAGAGTGATCCTTCAAGCTCTGCGCCAAGTGGGCAAAGCATATGATTTCAGCTTTGATACCCAGAGCACTAATAAGATAGTCTGCTCGGAACTGGTCTATCATGCGTATGGTGATGTAGATTGGCCAACAGAACGTAAATTAGGCCGAGTCGTGGTCAGCCCTGATAATATTGCACAAAAAGCAGTTGATGGTGACCTGTTCAGTGTTGTTGTTCTCTATCACGATGGCAATGAAATAATGAACCATCCTCAAAAGCAACTGAATAATTTGATCAAACCTAAAGTGGTAGCCCTTGCCTATAGCGGTTTAAATAATATTTCACCTTAAATATTATAAACCTATGACGAGGTACACTAGCAATAGTTGTTGCTTGATGAGATTGCGTTAGCTTGCCGCTGTGTGAAATGCAGAGTTGTTGTTGGACTAATTAAGGTGAAAGGCAGTTTAAATCTGCCTACAACCAGATCAAATGCCTACCCGCTCCCAATTTATTGGGAAGCATGCAAACTTTAAAACGATCTATGGTGGTAGTGTTGAATCTGCTAAAGATATCTCTTGGTATAGAGTTGTATAGTTGATCAACAGTATGGCTGCTATCTAAACAGCCAGCATTAGAACTGATTTGATGCCCATTATTCTTTATTAAGAGGTCGTTCACTTACTTCTACTCCACAATAGTGACCTATTCAGTATGAATAATTACTACTATTGCCATAGCTACTGAAATCTCAACACAGCAACCAGTGTGCCAACATGGGGTTACTGCTTGAATACCCTACTTATTTTTCATGGAGTACTATCTAATAGAACGGACTGTGTAAGAAATATCGACAGTTTTTTACGGGATTAATCTATATTATGCCTGTCACGCCAGGATGATCAGCTGCTAATTTCAATAACTCATTTGTCTGCTTTTCACAATATTTTTTTATCTTTTTATCTATGCTTTTAAGCCATCTTTCCGGTATCTGACTCGGACCATAGAAAGCACCAGCAATCATGCCAACAATGGCACCCGTTGTATCAGCATCACCACCACGATTGACTACGTCGACTAGTATTGCCTCAAAGTCATCACTCTCAAACAGGGCCTGAAAAACAACCTGCAATGTATCGACGATATATCCGCTGGGATTTTCAACTCTCTTCTTATCGAAACGAAATTCACGGTGTTGTTCGACCAAACGGTCAGCTATCTGCCTTAGTGTAGCTTTGTCTTCGCCCTTCATGGCTGCGACACACATTTCCAGGACAGCTTCAGTTCCAGCATCAGAGAGGGGGTTATTGTGGGTGGTATGAGCTTGAGTGCGGGATGCAACAACCAAGGTGTCTATGGGACTATTACAGTAAAGGATAGCGATGGGTAGGCAGCGCATGCAGGCACCATTTCCTGCATCATATTCATTCTCTTCTACCCAGGGATTGCCTGTATTGCGGAATTGAATTACCCCACGCCTTACTGTATTACCAATATCTATTGGTTTTCCTCGCATCCATTCGCTGAAAGCCTGGGCAACAGCTTTTGCACTGACACCACCACTTTTCACCAGGGCTTCTCCCAAGGCCAGGCTCATCTCTGTATCATCCGTAACCTGTCCCGGCTTCAGGTGTAGCCATCCGCCACCTTTAATGGTGTCATGAACACCATATTGGGTCTTTATTTCATTGGGGGTAAGGAATTCTGTCGTGGCACCCAAAGCATCACCAATAGCCAACCCCAGATATGCTGAGAGCGCCCGTTGAGCAAGGTTCCTGTCTATATTATTTTGCTCTTGCATCTATTGGTGCTATCTCTGTGCCAGCCTTAGCAGGAGTGCCAAATAACAGAGGCTGAAATAGTGGTTCGTTAATCTTCTGGAGCAAAGCAGTTGATATAGTCTGCACATGCTTCGCAGCTGGGAGCACGACAAGTATATATGCCTTCTGTTTCACATAAACGTTTATAGAGAAATTTTTTCCACTTCATATTCTTTGTGTTCAAATCTGCCAAAGGGGTAAAGTGGTCACTCATTAGTTTAGACAGATCGGCTCTGCTCCAAAGTCCTAAATCCTGCCATAGATGATCGCTGCCCAAACAGCCAAACACCAATATTTCAGCCAGCCACCGTTCAGATTGGCTCTGATGGGTGCTATTGCCGAGGATCAGTTTGCGCAAATCATCCATCTCCTCGTCATTATCACACATTGGTGGATGGTCGTAACCTAGCAGGGAATGTGGTTGTATTCTTGGGAAATGGGTTTGTATAAGACGTCTGAATTCCAACTCCCCCAGACCTAACCATTGAGGCAAAGCACTCTGACCGTACGACCAGGATGATAGAATGCGCGCCAGGATATCCTCTACAGAGCTCTCCTGGCGCGCAGCCGCTCCGATCAGTTTAGCGTAACATTGCGCTACACCATCACTATCCGGAACTGGATGAGACATCACAGCGCCTCATATTCGACAACGACATCCTCGTCCCTGGGAATAAATTGGCAGGCCAACCGCCACTCACTCGGCAAGTCATCAACAATCATCTTTTCCATATCATCCTTGCTGAGTTTACCCAATTCTCTAAGAACCTTTTTCTCTTTTTCTTCGAGGTGGTAACCCATAGGTTGTTTGTCACCGATATACTGGACACGGATAACACAACTCCCGCAATCACCGTCTCCGCAATCGAATTTGATTGGGATCTTATTGGTTTTGGCAATCTTTAACACAGTTTCTGTAAAACTGCCCGCAACCGCATAGACGGTTTTGTCTTTGTATTCAGGATTGCTAAATGTAATCAGAGGCATATCTTGAACTCCTAAGAAGTATTTGATCAGGCAGGCTTAACAGAGCAATCACCCAGAATCTGCGCCTGACATGCAAGGCGGTCATGACGTCCAGCCATGTTCTCCTTAAGCACTTTCTCCTCTAAAACTGAAGGCTCAGTCAGGTTATTCCAGCCATCTTCAACATGCATCATGCAAGTTCCACAATCCCCTTCACGGCAGCCATAGATAATACCGGCACCAATTTTCTCAGAGACTTCAATAACTCTTGTACCAGCTGGCACATTGACTGTCTGTTCAATGTCTTCAAATGTGATTTTCGCTTTTGCCATTTCAATTCACCTGTTGCTTAAAGTTAAATATTTGTCGGATTAAGCCAAATCGGCTAAATCAATCACGCCTTTGTTCTGTTTTTTTCCTACCATTTCCTCTGCAATGGCTTTGCCAAATGCTCGGCATTCCACTAACTCTTCTTCGGTGGGAATCAATTTTATTCTTAAACCCTGCTGGGGGATGCGCATTTTCAAACCGCGCATTCTGTCCTCGATCATTGGAACCGCTTCACCACTCCAACCAAAAGAGCCAAATGCACCACCCAGTTTGCCCTTGAGATTGACCACTACCAGTGATGAGAGAAGATCCCAAACAGGCTTAACCGCATCACCATTGATGGTGGGAGAGCCAAATAACAGTGCATCTGCCTCTTCTATCAAATCTACAAAGGGGCCTATCTCCCCTCCTTCAAGGTCATACAGAGAGACTCTGACCCCTTTAATGGATGCCGCACCTTCATTGATCTCTTCTGCCATCCTGGCTGTGTTTCCATAGGAACTCATGTAGAAGATAACCAGGGACTGCCGGTCTACACCGATCTCCCTTGAGAGACTGGAAGTTGAAAGTTCACGGTAATGTGTAACATAACGTCGCGGACGCTCTCTTAGAATCGGGCCATGAGTAGGCGCAATCTGCTTAATCTTAAGGGGTTCAATCAATTTCAGCGCATCCATTACATGATTCTTGAATGGTCTCATGATGTGCGCATAGTAATAATCAAAAGAGAAACGAAAATCACCAACCAGGTCATTGAACAATCGTTTATCACAGTAGTGGCAGCCGAACACATCGCCCGAAAACAATATGCCCTCCTCTTCGAGGTAAGTACATTGCGTGTCTGGCCAATGCAAAAAAGGTGTGTGAAGAAATCGTAGTGTCCGATCACCAAGAGAGATGCGATCGTCTGTTGTTACCGTGGTGTACTCGAAAGCGTCATCACTTGTAGGTTTAAGTAATGCTTTAAGCATCGAGGTGGCTCTTTGTGAAATATAGAGTTTTGCCTGAGGAGCGCGACGCATCAACTCAGGTAGAGCTCCAGTATGATCGGGTTCAAGATGGTTAAGGATAATCGCTTTGATCTCCTTATAATCAACCTCAGACTCAAGCCGGGCAAAGAACTCATCACTAAAGTTCTCTTTGACTGTATCAATGATAGCGACACCATCATCACCCTTTACAAGATAGGAGTTGTAGCTGGTTCCGTTAGCCGTACTGAGGATGATATCGAATGTTCTCAAGGAGGGATCGAGTGCGCCAATCCAATACACATCATCTGCGAATTCGACAGCTTCTCTATGGCGGGATACATCGACTTCGTTACTCACGGTGGTGCCTCACAGACTTGTTGTTCCGTCGTCTCCATGGGGCAGCTTTGTAGATCTTTTTTTCCCTCAATAGTGACTCCAAGCTTATCGAGTACAGTACCCGGAGTGAAGCCGGATTGCCTCAGAGATTGGCAAATCATCAGGGGTCGCTTAATCAATATTGGGTTACCAATCATCAACTCAAGAGCTGCAATTTCATCAAGCTGATCTATCTTAATCTCACCACTTTTAACTTGAGGCGCACTGTCATTAAACCAGCTGGATACAGGTTTGTTTTCAAAAAAAGGGCGCAGACTTTCGTGTGTCCAGGGTTCACTGAGAATATCCCGGACTTCTAAAGTAATCCCCAATTTACGCAGGATAGCTTTCTGTTGTTGATTACCCACACAGCCTGGTTTTTCATAAAAAACCAGTTCAGTCATCTTTTCTTGTCTCTTGCATGCTCATAATCAACGCAGATTGACGCTGCCAGAGACGTTCTGGAAGGCAAAAGCCTTTGGGCTGCAGAGAATCAGCTGGACGGATGAAATGTGTGCGCACAAATCTCATCACATGACTATACGACTTGGCTGAATCGGTGATTACTGGCTGTAAAGCTGTTTGTTTGTCAAACATGTTTAATCTCCTCAGCGTGACTGTATCTCGGCCATGACTTCTGTCATCCGCTCTGGTGGAATACCGGTAAGTGACCCAGGCGGATTGGCTGGTTGAGAAAAGGGATCAAGAATTGCACCTTCAATTGGACAGATACTGACGCACTGCGGATCAGAAAAATCTCCTTCACACTCGGTACACTTCTTAGCATCAATCTTAAAGTGAGGTCTAGCCTCAAATATCGCTTTGCTTGGGCAGAGCGGTTCACAGGCCCAGCAGTTAACGCAGCTTTCTATAATTTCGAATGACATAGCTTGCTCCTTAGGCTCCGACCTGTAGTTTTCCGACCTGACTGGGTTTATCAAGCTGGCCGTTTTCAACCATCTCTGCATAGACCTTGGCTACAGCATCTTCTATCGGTTCCATGGCATGTTCACCATTGGGTTGGATACCGGATTCTTCCAGCATCTCCCATGGCTCATAACCAATTTTTGAACAGAGCACTGCTTCGCACCCTTCCAGAACACGTATTATCTTCTGCAAGGTAGTTTCAGCATCACCACAGGTATCTCCACCTGAGCAATAGAGATCTACTTTTCTGTGTCCGATGAAACGAACATCTGTGGTTGAGGCTTCGTAGACAAGAAACTCTTTGGCATGACCAAAATGCTGATTAATGACACCACCACCACTGCTAGCTACAGCCATCAGTACCGGACGGGTCTCTTTTTTGCGTTTCGTTAAGGCAGTCAATGGAATAAAAGTCTCATTGGAACTTTGCTTCTGTGCTTCACGCTTGGCTTCGACCTCAGCCTGATAATCGACACGTTTTTTCATTGCTTCTTCATAATCAACATCCATCAGTTCAACCTTATCCATGGTGAACTCATCGCCTCGATCTTCTCCCAGCATGCCTACAGCATCAGCTCGGCATTGGCGACAGTGGCGCATCATATTCATGTCGCCGGCACACTTGTCCTGCAGTACCTGAAGTTCGTCGTGGGTAGGGCCTCGCTGGCCCATAACACCATAAAACGTACCGTGCTCAGCTTCTGCAATCAGCGGCATAACGTTATGTAGAAAAGCGCCCTTCTCCTTGACTACCTTACTCACCTCTTCCAGGTGTTCATCATTGACACCAGGAATCATCACTGAGTTGACCTTAACCAGAATGCCACGATCAGTAAGCATCTGTAGTCCTTTCTGTTGCTGCTCGATAAGGATTTTTGCGCCTTTGCGACCTTTGATGCGGCGATTGTTCCAGAAGATCCAGGGATAGATCTTCGCCCCGACATCAGGATCTACGCAGTTGATGGTAATGGTTACATGGTCAATATTGTGTTTGCACAGCTCTTCGACTTGATCAGGAAGAGTCAGTCCATTGGTAGAGACACAGAGCTTGATATCGGGAGCCTTTTCGGTCAATTGACGAAAGGTATCAAATGTACGCTCAGGATTGGCCAAAGGGTCACCAGGACCGGCAATACCCAAAACTGTCATTTGTGGGATATTGGCCGCGACAGCCATAACCTTTTTTACAGCCTGATCCGGAGTCAACAGCTCAGATACAACACCGGGTCGTGATTCATTGGCGCAATCATATTTTCGGTTACAGTAGTGACACTGAATATTACAGGCTGGAGCAACTGCCACATGCATACGGGCGAAATGGTGATGCGCCTCTTCAGAATAACAGGGGTGGTTGTGTACCTTCTCCCTGATATTATCAGGTAGATGCGACAGTTGATCGTTACTCCCGCCGCAACCGGATGCACTGCACCCACTTTCAGCTGAGGTATCTGCTGTTTGACCAATCACTTTCAATTCCATCATCCGGCCTCCCAATAGCGACGCAATGAGGTGGTTTTTTACGTTTGGTAGGGATAATGCAATCTGCGTGCCTAGTTTTTAATACTGGCTATCTTATTGTTATTATTGTAATTTTTTTGTTGTTTTAAGGATTCTGTCGCATTGCATACAGGGCATTCAATGGTCCCTGTATGACAAGCGACAGAACCAGCTTACATCTGACGCACTTTAATATTCAGGGTCTGAATTCGATAGCCAATCTGCCTTGGGGTCATACCGAGCAGTCTCGCAGCCTTGGCCTGAACCCAACCCGCTTGCTCCAATGCGGCAATAACCCGTTCACGCTCATCAAGATCCGGGTCATCTATATCAATCTTGTTGTTATCGGGAACTGGTGTGTAACCCTGCTCTGATAGCGGTTTCAAGCCACTGAGGTTGACTGCTTTTTCGTCAATCTGTCCTTCTCCGCTCATGACAGCTGCCCGTTCCAGACAGTTTTCCAGTTCACGAACATTTCCCGGCCAGTCATGGTGCATCAGCAACCGCACGGCACCATCATTGATAGACAATTCGCGCCCCTGATTCTTGGAGATCTTAGTAACCAGAAATCGGGCCAGATCGTTAATATCTTCTTTACGATCACGTAGCGCCGGCATCTGTATTGGCATAACATTCAGTCGATAGTAGAGATCCTCTCTGAAGCTGCCCTCTTGTACTTCAGATTCCAAGTCTTTGTTTGTAGCCGCAACGACTCGAACATCAACAACATGAGTTTTAGCACCACCAACCCGCTCAAATTCACCTTCCTGTAGTACACGAAGCAGTTTTGCCTGAAACGCAGGGCTGATCTCTCCGATTTCATCAAGAAATATGGTACCGCCATGAGCCTGTTCGAAGCGCCCTTTTCGTTGATTGACTGCGCCAGTAAATGCCCCTTTCTCGTGCCCAAACAGTTCTGACTCCAATAGGGTATCGGGTAGTGCAGCACAATTGAGTTTGATAAATGGCCCGTTGCTTCTGGGTGAGTTGTAGTGAATGGCATTGGCAATCAGCTCTTTTCCGGTTCCGGATTCACCACGAACCAATACAGTGGTATTCCATTTAGCAACCTGGCGAACCTGCTCAAAAATCACTCGCATACTTGGTGTATGACCGACCATATTTGAAAAACCATGTTCGCCACGAACTTTACGCCGCAGCGAGTCCCGCTCATTTTTAAGGGCCAACTGTTCGTCTTCCACTTTTTTGGCAAGTCGAACACTCTGACCAATCAGATTCCCGACCATCTTCAAAAAGCGTTCATGTATTTTCAGCAGGCCGATGCTGCCTAGTGGTTGTGCAGCCAGTACACCTGCTGTTCGCTCCCCTATGAGGATAGGAACACCAACAAATGGCAATTCGGGATCGTAGACACCTAATCGATCAAGAAAACGATCTTCATCTGATATTCGCCGTACAACCAGCGGTTCACCACTAGCCATGATCGCACCTACAACACCTTCACCAGGCTTGTAGCGAACCGTGTTGAAAGGTGCAGGGTTTTCATGCAAAGCAGTAACAAACAGCTCGCCACTGGTATCATCCAGTAGACAGATCATTCCATGCCTCAGTTTTGCGGTATCACTGAGCCGACTGAGAACTTCAGTCAATGTCTCTCTGAAATCGAGAGATCGACTTAACACCTGACTAACCTGATACAGGCTCTCCAGCTCTGATTCCAGTACAGCACTGTTATTTGCTGCAACTGAAGTATCGATCTGTGTATCTGTCGAAGTCATTAAGACTTTTCCTCCATACCACTAACTGGAAGTCTGACAAAGACGCGACATCCGCCGTAAAAGTCAGGATCGATTTCCATACTGCCTCCATGCCCGATAACGATCTCCTGAGACATTGTCAGTCCCATGCCTGCATGTTCTTTTGGCTGTTCCCATCCACAAAAGAAAGGTTCAAACACTTTCAAACGTTGTGTCTTGGGTACACCTAATCCGTTATCCATAATTTCTATTACCAGTTCCTGATTTTCAACACTTGTCTGGATACGTATTTCGCGGTAATCCTGCTTCGCTTCTATAACGGCTTTAATCGCGTTATCAATGAGATATTTGAATAGACCACGCAGTGAATTGATACGACCCGACACCGCAGGTAATACATTCGCAGGCCTCCAGTCCACAACAATGCTCGCAGACAGAAGACTTTCAGTGGATAGTTTCAACACCTCATGCAGTAGCTCATTGATGTTTACCAAGCTCTCATCTTCCATCACAGGACTGGGTAAAGCTTCGTGTAGACTGTCCATCGCCTCATCGCCACTTTTCAAAGCTTGCTGCAATACTATGCGCATCCCCATATCCTCCTGGCTTGCAGCAGGCATGGCCAATGCAGCCTTGATGACATTCAATGGGGCTTGAATCTTGAATATGGCGCCGGAGATCGCTTCGCGCATGGTTTGTACCATCTGCTGCTCCGCCATATTGGCACGGATCATATTCAGTCGTGCTTCTTGAATACGATTGCGACTGCTAGTAACTTCATTGGCAATCAACAGCAGACAGCACCGAGTCTCCTCCTGTTGTTTGAAATAGTGTTGGGCTGCTTCGTCCAACTCAGGCAGATGTACACCTGAACAGGCGAACCATCTTGGACTAACCCCTCCAGGCGGATCCAGTCTTACATCCACATTTGTAAAGCCATTGCCGACTTGGCAGACCTTACCCAGATCAAAGCCTATCTGTTGCTCTAGAGCTTCTAAAAAAACTGTTGTGGGTTCTACACCTCTAAAATCCCCCATCAAGGCTTTGTAAGCATGATTATCCAGTAACACCTTCCCATCCGCAGCCACTACAGCCACCACCATAGGTGCTGCATTCAGTGCTGCTTCGGTAAGATTTTTTTGGAACTTTAAACGCTGCTCCAGCTGGTGCACCTCAGTAACATCACGGTGCATACCAAGAAAAAACGCAGTTTTACCTTTACTGTTGTTCACCGGAGAGATGATCAGTTCAGCGAGATACTCCTCACTGGATTTACGGTGGTTGACAAGAGTACCGTGCCAAACCTCGTTTTTCTGAATAGTCTCCCAAAGCTCTCTGTAGATCGATTCTGGAGTCGATTTACTTGAGAGTACCGACTCATTCTTACCTATCACCTCTTCCCTGGAATAGCCGGTTAGCATCTCAAACGCGCTATTAACATAGAGGATTCGTGCCGTAGGATCGGTGATTGATATCGCGATGGGTGCTTGTTCAACTGATTCGAAAAAGAGCTTTGGTGGTAAAAACTGATTACTGTCCAGATTCCCGAATGCCTCGAGGATTTCATCCGGCGTTCCTTCAGGAGGAGAGGCAAGAAAGTCATTAATCCTGTCGACAACATCGCTGTTAGTAGATTTTATTTTTCGTTGGATCATAACTGCGATCATCCTAATGCGAATGTAGAAAAACTGAACATAGCTAAGGTTATAGCAAAACCCATACCATCGCTGATTACAGAGGTGAGAACCATTAGATAGCCCCCGTTGTCGCTAACTCTACAAAGTAACCGCCGCAATCTGTTGCGAAACCTACAAAGCAATGGATGATCCTTTTCGGTGCATTTCCGCACTAAAACAGTGCTTATTCAAATTAACCCATGAATACAGCGCTCTAAGCCACTGATCATGACATACATGATCTAATTATCTGATTTTTTAGATGATTGGCATATTTTTTGTTGGGTAATAATCATCACAGTAAAGCGATGCTATTCATGGACTATATACTGATCATTCTTTCTACGGCTTTGGTCAACAACGTTGTGTTGGTCAAGTTTCTCGGTTTGTGTCCCTTAATGGGAGTATCCAACAAGCTCGATTCTGCCCTGGGTATGGGGTTGGCCACAACTTTTGTGCTTACCCTTGCAGCCTTTGCAAGCTGGTTGTTGGAACACTTTGTACTACAACCCCTGGATCTGGGATTTCTGCGAATACTGACCTTCATCCTGGTTATCGCTGTGGTGGTTCAGTTCACAGAGATGGTAGTGCGTAAAACTTCGCCAGCGCTCTACCAGGTACTTGGCATCTTCCTTCCATTGATCACCACAAACTGCGCCGTATTAGGTGTTGCCTTACTGAATGTGCAACAGGAAAACAGCTTTCTGGCCAGTCTACTCTATGGTTTCGGTTCTGCACTCGGTTTTACATTGGTACTGGTGATGTTCGCCGGTTTGCGTGAGCGTCTGGCGTTGGCGAATGTTCCCCAAGTTTTCAGCGGTGCCCCAATTGCTTATGTCGTCGCTGGCCTGATGTCTCTAGCCTTCATGGGATTTGCTGGTTTAACCAGCAATTGACCTGAACATACCGGAGAGGCCCTTAAATGGAGAACTCAATGAATGAAAAGCACATTGATCTATATCGATCGACAATCTCAGTGAATCAAACCATTCACTGTGAGCGTAACCGATAGCAAGGAGAATCGATGATGGTTTCTGCAATCCTTATTCTGACTGCACTAGGCGTCACTATGGGCGCGATGCTGGGGATAGCATCAAAATATCTGGCTGTAGAGGGAAATCCACTTCAGCAAGAGATTGAAGAACTGCTCCCCGGATCTCAATGTGGCCAATGCGGTTATCCCGGCTGTACACCTGCTGCAGAGGCAGTAACCCAGGGTGAAGCCCCAGTAACCATGTGCCCCCCAGGTGGCAAGGCACTGGCAGAAGCCCTGGCAGAAAAAATGGGAGTCAGCATAGACCTCTCCTCAGTTGAGGAGAAAGAGCCGATGATCGCCTTTGTTCATGAAAACCTTTGTGTCGGCTGCACCAAGTGTTTCAAACGTTGCCCTACCGATGCCATTTTAGGTGGCCCTAAACAGATACATGCTGTATTTGCTGATGCCTGTACAGGTTGTGAGAAATGTTATGACGTCTGTCCAACAGAGTGTATCGAGATGCGTCCGATCAAGAAGACTCTGCAGACATGGTATTGGCCAGAACCAGCCAAGGTGGCCTAATCATGACAACAGCCAACATATTTAAACTGTTCAAGATTCGTGGCGGTGTTCATCCTGATGATAAGAAAAGACTGAGTGCAGATCAGGCGATAGAAAAACTGCCAATGCCATCACTTTTGCATATTCCTCTGCAGCAGCACATTGGTGCTCCAGCTGAACCTCTGGTCAGGCGTGGTGAGGAAGTTAAAAAGGGTCAACTGCTAGCACGCAATCAGGGCGCCATTTCCGCGCCAGTTCACGCCCCAACCTCCGGACGGATAATGGGTGTAGGTGGATATCCAGCACATCATGCTTCTGGACTATCGGTCAGAACCATTACCTTGAAGCCGGACGGTAAAGATGAGTGGATCGACACTCTCGATCCATCTGATGACCCATTTTCTCTTGCCCCGGAAGAGATCGCTGATCGAGTAGCTCGTGCTGGTATTGTCGGGATGGGCGGCGCGACCTTTCCATCTGCGGTAAAGCTGAATCTTCGCAAGCGCTATCAGCTACACACCCTGGTTATCAACGGTGCTGAGTGTGAGCCCTATCTAACCTGTGATGATCGCTTGATGCGTGAACAACCAAAACAGGTTCTTGATGGCGTAAAACTGATGGCCAAAGCACTGGATGTTGACCACGTACTATTCGCCATTGAAAACAACAAACCTGAAGCACTGGCTGCGATACGCGAAGCAGCCAGTGATAGCGACATGATCTCTGTAGTAGGACTTCCAACCCGTTATCCAATGGGTTCAGAGAAGCATCTGGTACAGACCTTGGTTGGTAAGGAGACACCTGCTCGCGGACTCACAGCAGATATCGGAGTGGTCGTACATAACGTTGCTACCGCACGGGCTGTGCATGACGCAATATTTTCAGGTCATCCACTTCTCTCCAGAATCATGACAGTAACCGGTGGTGCCGTTCAACAGCCAAAGAATGTCGACGTACTGATTGGTACCCCGCTCTCAAATCTAGTCGATTTCTGCGGGGGTTTCACTCAAACCCCTGAGCGCCTGGTGAGTGGAGGCCCAATGATGGGACAACCTCTACCCAGTACCAGGGTTCCAGCAGTTAAAGGCAGTAACGGCCTGCTTGCCCTCTCTACTGAAGAGGTCAAAGCCTCTGATGAGATGCCCTGTATTAGATGCGCAAGCTGTGTCAATGCCTGTCCTTGTGGACTTGTCCCTCTCGAGATGGCAAACCATATAAGGGGTGGAAGTCTCGACACTTCGGTCAAACTGGGTTTACTGGACTGCATCGCTTGTGGCTCTTGTGCCTATGTCTGCCCTTCCCATATTCCACTTGTTCAATACTTCAACTATGCCAAGGGTGAACTGGCAGCCAGACAGCGCTCTCAACACAAACAGATAGAGACCAAACGCCTTACGGAATTAAGAAGCGAGCGCATGGAGCGAATCAAAAAAGCGAAACGCGAAGCGATGATGAAGCGTAAAAAGGAGATGGAAGCAAAGAAGAAAAGAGAGGCTGAGAAGTCTGCAGTTGAAGGGGCAGAATCATGATCGAAGAGAAACCAGTTTTCGGCCCTTACGTCCATGCTAAAAACAGTATTAGTCGTACTATGGGCCTGGTGATGATCAGTCTGCTCCCCGCGACTCTGTTTGGCCTCTATCAATTTGGCTGGCCGGCAATATTCCTTTTTGCTGTCACCCTGGGGGGGTGTCTGTTTGCTGAAGCCATGGCCCTGCGAATCGCAGGTAAACCGATCAAACCTTTTTTAATGGATGGCTCTGCCCTATTAACCGGTTGGTTACTGGCTATGACGCTGCCACCATGGGCGCCTTGGTGGATCGGCCTGGTCGGTGCTCTGCTGGCGATTATCGTCGCAAAGCAGGTATTTGGTGGCATTGGTCAAAACCTGTTCAATCCTGCCATGGTAGCTCGTGTTGCTTTGTTGATCTCATTTCCCCTGGAGATGACCCTGTTCAATCAACCAGTGCCTCTCTTTTCATCACAGGCGCCAGGCTTTCTGGATAGCCTGGCAATTACCTTTGGTTCTTCCGATGCGATTGATGCGGTCAGCAGTGCCACCACGCTTGGTCATTTGAAAACAGAGATTGGCCGAGGTATCGCTTTTCAGGATGCAGCAGCAGAAGGCGCTGGTTTATGGCAACTCTTTTGGGGGCAGGCTGCTGGCAGCATGGGTGAAACATCAGCACTCCTGCTGCTTTTAGGTGGTCTCTTTCTGATCTACAAAAAAGTCATAACCTGGCATATACCACTCTCCATGCTGGGCACGCTGGCACTGCTTGCCACAATCTTTCACCTGCTTGATCCACAAAACTATGTTGAACCATTGACTCATCTATTCAGTGGTGCAGCAATACTTTGTGCTTTCTTCATTGCAACCGATCTTGTTACCTCACCTGTATCCACTCGTGGTCAGATTCTGTTTGGCGCTGGCTGCGGACTGCTGGTCTATGCAATACGTACCTGGGCAGGATACCCAGAGGGTGTTGCATTTGCTGTGATGTTGATGAACGCCTGTACACCTTTGATAGACCACTATATCAAACCCCGAATTTACGGTCGTGACAGGAAAGGCGAGCCGTTAAATTATGTAGATGAGGGAGCAGATATCAGATGAGTACCCCCCAAGAACCCTCATATCGCAAGCGAGTCGGTTATCAGGCTGTACTACTGGGCGGTTTCTCTACACTGGCCACAGCACTTCTTGTAGCTGGCAACATTGCCACCAAAGATGACATTCTGGCCCGTCAAAAAGAGGATCTTTTAAATTCATTGAATCAGGTCGTACCTGCTGCACACTATGACAGTGATCTTCTGCATCAACCATTGAGTATGAGTGATGACAAAGGCCATGAGCTGACCGTCTATCGGGGTTTGCATGGTATGCAGGTCAACGCATTGGCATGGGAAGTTGTAGGACAAGGTTACGCAGGTGATATACGACTGATCATGGGCGTAAGTGCAAAGGGTGAGATCCTCGGTGTTCGAGTGCTCTCCCACGCCGAAACCCCTGGTCTGGGCGATAAAATCGAGACAGCCAAGGATGATTGGATTTTGGGCTTTAACGACCTCTCTCTGAAAACCACATCCACAAAGGATTGGCATGTAAAGAAGGATGGCGGACAGTTTGATCAATTCAGTGGTGCCACGATAACACCACGTGCAGTTGTAACTGCAGTTCATGGGGGCTTAACATTTTTTGATGCACATAAGGATGAGTTGTTGAAACCACCGGTTATCAACACAGAAGATCCCTCTTTGAAACGTGCCTCTGTTGATGAGTGAATCGAAAATGAGTAACGAATATAGACGTATCACCAAAGATGGGCTCTGGGACAACAACATAGTCTTTGCCCAGGCACTGGGTCTTTGCCCGCTTCTAGCCGTCACTGGAACAGCAACAAATGGTCTTGGAATGGGATTAGCTACCACTGTAGTGATGGTTGCATCAGGCCTGCTGATATCGATGCTTCGCGGCATTATCACTCCCCAGGTTCGTATCCCGGTATTCGTTTTGATAATAGCCGTTTTAGTTACTCTGGTTGATATGTCAATGAATGCCTGGGTACATGACCTGCATAAAGTACTTGGCTTGTTTATCCCTTTGATTGTAACCAACTGCGCTATTCTTGGTCGTGCAGAATCCTTTGCATCACGAAATACCGTGATGAAATCTATGTACGATGGCTTAATGATGGGCGCAGGTTTTACCTTTGCGCTGGTATTGCTGGGCGCTACCAGGGAGATACTTGGAAGTGGCACTTTGTTTGACAATGCAGCTCAATTGCTGGGTGGTTGGGCACATTTCATCGAGCTGACACTCATTGAAGACTACAAAGGCTTTCTTCTAATCATACTGCCGCCAGGTGGTTTTCTGGTACTGGGATTTATCCTGGCATTGAAGCGCTTGCTGGATCGCAGTCTGGCAGAGAGAAAAGCTGCTTTGCAAGCATCATCCGAAATGCCATTAGAGTCATCTTAATCAATTTAGAGGAGTGTAAGCACTATGAATGTTGGTGTCGCTTACGCAGACAAATTCAAACAGCTTTGGTTAAAGCTTGAAGTTCCGGATGGATCCACTGTTCGTGAAGCCATCAACCACTCCGGTCTGTTGGATCAGTTTCCAGAGATCGACCTTGAGCGCCAAAAGGTGGGCATCTTCGGAAAGATTACAAAACTCGATTCTGTAGTGGAAGAAGGCTCAAGAATTGAAGTTTACCGAGAGATCACGGCTGACCCTGAATTGGTGGAAAGACGGGATGAGTGATGTAGGATAAAACACCAAATGTGCTGTTTTATATAGACCCCTGCCATCTGACGCTGAGGAAAATGAGTAGAGTAGCTGAGTGAGGAATCCTCAGCCTTATGGCACGGTAGGAGCACAGCATAAGGCTGAGACAATATCTTTTCATATAGACTCGTTTAAGCTTTTAGATACGGCCAATTTACCCGCCCTGTAATTTTCTGCTGCAAATATTTTTCTCGCTGGCCCAATAAGAGTTAAACCTAAAATAATCAGTTGACCGCCACTGCAGCCCCATTAACTTTCAATCTTCTCAGAACAACTCTGAAAGCCCCTCGCCCTTTACGGGAGAGGGGTTGGGGAGAGGGTGTACGCGAAGCGTTTCATGTGATTGAAAGATAAAACCGCACTGATCGTTCATATTTATCTTGCTGATTATTGGGGAAAATAGCTTCGATGGTCATGGTCACCTATTGGGTGAATCACGCTGCCCAACGATCTTTTTAGGCTAAAAACCATAGTTAGCCATCAGCCGCACAAACTCCCCATCCTCATGCATATCGGTATAGATCAGTTCCAACGACATCTCTTCAGTTACATCATAGAGGGCATAGTAGTCAGTTTCGTTTGCACCCTCTTCAAAATCAACATGTAATGCACCAAGCGTTAATGCCTCTACTCCACCATATTCAACACCAATAGCGGCAGCTTTCTGATCTTCGACACCATCAATGGTATGGTCATCTGCAGAGGTAAAATAGGGTCCACCGCCAAAACCATTGGTAACTATTCCGGAAACACCATTATAGGCCGCTGAAAGTGTAATCTCAGCCAGGGTGTAACTTGCGGTTACTCCCCAAGCGTCCCCATCCGGACCCGATTCATCATTGCTATCATCTGATTGTGAACTGAACTGCACACCAACACTAAAACATTCGCTTTCATAGATTGCCTCTAAGTAGAGGAGTTTTGCAAAATCATTGCCATGATAGTACCAACTTTGTAGCGCCAGATTTTTAACCCCCTCGTATACTGCACCTGCAGCTGTAACACCATCATCACTGTTTAGTTCCTGAAAACGCTCTGGTAAATCTGCATCCACACCAGCCCATTTATCAAGATGTGTCAGGTATAAGGTAGTATCATCAATATCACTATTGCTCAGCAATAATCCTTGAAAGGTATTGGGTATCATGCGGATATCGTCTGTATCGGCATGTGGTGTATCAAGCTCAAAGCGCCCCAGTCGCAGCATGGTATTGCCATAATCAGCTTGTATATAGGCTTCGCCAAGGATAGCGTAGCTGCCACTCTCTGAAGAGAAGAAATCTCCATTTTCATCATCAAACAGTTCACTGGTAGCGTAGAAAGTCGCACCACCACTCAAGCCGTTCCATGCTGGGCTGATGTAACCCAGTTTGCCACCAAAGGCTGATCCATCAGTTTTGTCACCAATATCATCTTCTGCATGTATGGCACCCATTCTTAGGTTGCCAAATAGACCCTCATCTGCCTCGACTACGCCCATACCCAAGAGGCTGTAGAGCGATCCAATCAATAGCAGAACAAAGGAAGCACTGTTCTGCTTATATTTTGATTTTCCCCCATATCTACCTAGTGATCTCTTGTTGTTAACGACATCAGATAAAACAAAGCAATTCGAGATCGATAATGGTGTACTACTCTCAGCACTAGCTACACTTAAACGTTTTGGTTGCATTTCACGCTTCCCCAGTCAGTAAAAAAACCGGACTGGCTGGCGTAAGCTGGCTTGCCGTCTAGATAGATCAAAAAGAACAACAATTAAGTTGTCCAATTAAATCAGAATATCTTGGAATTAAGGTTATTACGAATAGTTATCATTTGCAATACCTAACTGATCCTTGTTTTCTCTTTTTCTCTGCCACTCTCTGGAAGGGTGACAGCTCACAGCGTTGAGTGGGAGTACTTCCCCCACCATTTTTAATCTTACGAAAAGCAGCTTCTAACCTCTATTCACCATATATCTGCATACGATAGCCTCCTTCCAATTCAGCAAATATTGGTCCTGGACATGAGTTGATGCGTCTTCCATCCACCTCTGATACAGGAATCAGTTCTGCACCTGTACCTGTCAGAAAACACTCATCAGCGTTATAAAGGTCATAGGGAGCTAATGGACTCTCAGTAACTTTTACCCCTGCCTCTATCGCCAATGCTATGACCAGATTTCGGGTTACACCTTCCAACGCGCCTTCAATAACAGGGGGAGTCAGCAACTTCCCTCCAACTACAATGAATAGATTGTCTGCTGTCCCTTCAGCTACCCTGCCCGCTTGATTAAGAAGAATCGCTTCATCAACACCTGCGTGATTGGCCTCTATGCGGGCCAGCACTTGATTCAGATAATTGAGACTTTTAATTCGAGGATCGAGACCATCTATCGGTAGCCGACGTGTTGATGCGATGATCAATCTGGCTCCTACCGATCTGGTGGCATTACTGACCATCTCCAAACGATCTGCCATGATAAACAGACCAGGCTCCTGGCACCCCTTTGGATCTAACCCCAAGGGTCCAATACCTCGTGTGGCAACCAACCTCAGATATCCTGAATCTTCAGGAAATTTGGAGATGACCTCATCAATAGCCCGAGTAATCTCCTCTGAACTGTATTGCAACTTAAGAGCAAGTGCTTGAGCTGAATAGCGTAAGCGTTGGAGGTGTTCTTGTAACCTGAATGGACGTCGATTAAAAAACCTGATCCCCTCAAAAATCCCGTCTCCATAGAGAAAACCATGGTCATAGATTGAGACTTTGGCTTCACTCTTTGGCACCAGCTCTCCATTTATCCAACAACTGCTTTGACTAGACATAGAGTGCTCCTGCCATAGTCGTTACCGCCTGACCCAGGATAGTGACACGGTTTCCATTCAGACGAATTCCAATGTCTCCGCCTCGGGCAGAGGCTTGATAAGCTTGTAGCTCACTCTTATCCAGCCGCTCCCCCCAGTACGGTGCCAGGGTGCAGTGCGCAGACCCTGTAACAGGATCTTCAGGGATGCCAAGCGCAGGTGCAAAGAATCGTGAGATAAAATCAATACCCGACTGGTCTCCAGGTGCAGTTGCTATCACACCACGACAATCTATTTTACTTAATCCAGCTTGATCGGGAGTCAGTCCCCGCACCTGATCTGCGGTTTGGAATACAACCAAAAGATCTTCCCGTCCACGAAATATATTTTGTGGTTTTTCCCCTATTGCCTTTACTAAAAGCGGATCAGAGTTTAGTTCACTCAAATGGTCAATAGGAAAATCGAGCAGAATCCTGTTTTCCTGCCGAGTGGCAGTCAATAAACCACTGGCACTATGAAAATGTAGTGATTCACTTTCCATACCCAGCTCATGCCAGAGTATATGGGCCGAAGCGAGTGTCGCATGACCGCATAATGTCACCTCAATTTTTGGAGTAAACCAACGCAGATCCCACTCCCCATCCTCTCTTAGCAACAAAAATGCGGTATCCGATAGATTTATTTCTGTAGCAACTGATTGCATCCATGCACTATCTGCGGGCTGCTCCAATATACATACTGCAGCGGGGTTCCCTTGAAAAGGATGGCAAGTAAAGGCATCCACTATATAGACCGACCGGTTCATGTTGTTCTCCCTGATATTGACATCCCAGACTTTAGACTATTGCTTATATGCAATACAGAGTCATAATATTATTTTTGTAGCGGTACAGTTTGCACAATTAATTCAACTGTACCTATACTCGAAACAGACAACTGTAGTGGTTAAGCCTGAAAAAATCAGTTGACCGCTCCATACTAGGGCCTGTTAACACTAATGGCAGGTTACTGATTTTGTTAAAAATAGCTTCGATGGTCATGGTCACCTGTTGGGTGAATCACGCTGCCAACTAATCTTTTTAGGTTAAAAGATGCTCTATCTGTACCAACAACTCGCCTCGCAACTCGCAGAACAGATCACAATGGGTCTCTACCAAACCGGAGACCGCCTCCCCGGAGTGAGAAAGTTCAGCCAACAACATAGTGTCAGCACCGCAACCAGTGTGGCGGTATATCGAAAGCTGGAGGATGATGGGTTGATTGAAGCCCGGCCACGTTCCGGTTTTTATGTTCGCACCCAAGCAGCCCCAAATAGCGATGAACCGGAAATCTCCTCCCCAAAAAGCCGGCCTACTCCAGTTACAGGACAAGCTTTAGCCCTACAGTTAGTCAAGGCATCCAATGAGCCCGGTATGATCCAGCTTGGTGCTGCCGTACCAGCACCCGCTTTTCTTCCAACCCGGCAAGTCGAAAAAGCGATGGCCAAGGCTAACCGTCAACAACGGCAACGCAACGCCGGATATGAGTTTCCACCGGGTGTACCCGAATTACGCCGTCAAATTTCACGACGTATGGCTGAAATTGGGTGCAAAGTACATGCAGATGAAATCGTCATTACAAATGGTTGTCAGGAGGCACTTACCCTAGCCCTGCGAGCCACCACTTCACCTGGAGATATTGTCGCTATTGAATCTCCTACCTTCTATGGCCTTCTACAAGTCATAGACTCGCTGGGGTTGAAGGCGCTGGAGATTCCTACCCATCCCCGTGAAGGCATCTCTGTACCAGCCTTGCAGCTGGCAATAGAGCAATGGCCCGTAAAAGCCTGCATTTTGGTAGCTAATTACAGCAACCCCTTGGGCTATCGTATGAGTGATTCACAAAAAAACAGATTAGTGGAGCTACTTAAATCATTTAAAATCCCACTGATTGAAGACGATGTATATGGTGACCTTGGTTTTAGCCAAAGAAGACCCAGTGTCTGTAAAAGCTACGATAACCACGGAGAGGTTCTACACTGCTCTTCCATTTCTAAAACCCTCTCTCCTGGTCTCAGAGTGGGTTGGATTGCACCAGGAAAACATCAGCAACAGGTTGAGTACTTGAAATTTGTCACCAATTTGGCAACACCGACACTACCTCAACTTGCTGTAGCAGAATTGATGGAAAATGGGCAGTACGAACGACATCTGCGTAAAATTCGTAGTGAATATGCCCGGGCTGTTGAACGTATGACCAAAGCAGTTGAACGGCTATTTCCTGAGGGTACACGAATAACCCGCCCCCAAGGTGGATTCGTTATTTGGCTGGAGTTACCAGGTAAAAACGACAGCTTTCAAATGGCGCAGAAACTCTTATCAAAAGGCATCAGCATCGCACCGGGAGCAATTTTTTCAGCTACCGGTAAATACCAGAATTTCCTACGCCTCTCTTGTGCCTGTGAATGGGATGACCGTATTGAACGGGCACTCGCTACCATCGCGCAACACTGCAATTAATAGTATCGAACATCAACAAATTAGATGTTGCAAATGATAATGATTATCATTAAGATAAATGCACAACTTAATTTTTAGACTCTATTTGGCAGTTTTTGACTATGCACGATGAACCTCACCAGAACTGGGAAAAAGATCAATTGAAGGATGAAGCCCGTTCAAGAATTCAAAGTAGTGAGCTCTTTCGTGATCAGCAACGAATAGAGATAGTACATAGGGGTGAGGTCTATCGATTACAGATCACCCGACAAGGAAAACTAATCCTGACTAAATAACCAACGCGGGTCAGCCAGCTCTTGCAAGCCACACCCTTGATCATCCAACAACCTGGGTAATGCTATGAAAAAAAGAGCAATCACGCTGTCTTCTTGTACAGTTTATAGTTCCATCAACAATGTGCAAACTGTAGTTTCAGCTCAAATCCAACGTTGCGCTGTTGCCTTTGTTTCAACAAATATCGACCATCAAACCGATGGATCCCCTTCCACTGATACGACCCAATCGTTTTCAGTCTAAGGAGATTTTTGCAATGAAACATACAATTTACCTCATCATTGGTTTAGCCCTCAATAGCAGCCTCTCTGCCGCCACTACAGAGCAGCAGGTCTTAAATCACTATGCAGTTCTCGCACATTCGATGTATAGCGATTCATTGATTACAGCAACATCACTCAGCGAGGCGATTGACAAATTAATCACAAACCCAACTGAAGCCAATCTAGGAGCAGCCAAAGAAGCATGGATAAGCGCGCGTCACCCTTACCAACAAACGGAGGTGTATCGTTTTGGTAACGCCATCGTTGATGAATGGGAAGTTAAAGTTAATGCCTGGCCGCTGGATGAAGGACTGATTGATTACGTCGATGCGAGTTATGGAGATGAATCAGATGAAAATCCTTACTACACCGCAAATATCATAGCCAATCCTATATTAAAACTCTCTGGTAGGGTAATAGATACTACTAACATCACTAAAGAGATTCTCTCCGCACAACTACATGAAATAGATGAGGTGGAAGCGAATGTCGCTACTGGTTACCACGCTATCGAGTTTCTGCTTTGGGGACAGGATCTGAATGGAACAGGGCCAGGTGCCGGGAACCGCCCCGTCACTGATTATGATGTCAAAAACTGCACCATGGGTAACTGTGACCGTAGAGCCGCCTATCTTAAAGCTGTAACTGAGCTACTGGTAGATGATCTCTCCTGGATGGTGGAACAATGGTCAACTAGTGGCACTGCCAGAAAAGCAATTACTGAAGGCGTATTGAAGGAAAATCTTGCAACAATTTTTACCGGCATGGGTAGACTCTCCTATGGTGAGTTAGCGGGTGAACGGATGAAACTTGGTTTAATTCTTCATGATCCTGAAGAGGAACACGACTGCTTCAGTGACAATACCCATTGGTCACACTTTAATGATGTCAAAGGCATACTCAACGTCTATACCGGACACTATACCCGCATAGATGGCACTATTATCAAAGGCCCAAGTCTCTCTGACCTGGTTACAGAGAAATCCCCGGCAACCGATAGTGCATTACGCGCCCATCTATTAAAAACTCTGGGGAAAATGAAGCTACTGGTAGAGAGTGCTAATCAAGGCATTGCCTATGATCAGCTTATCGGCGAAAACAATCCAAAAGGAAATGCATCCGTGCAAGCAGCAATAGATGCCCTGATTGCACAAACTCATCTCATCGAAAAGGCAGTCACTGTTTTGGACCTTGGATCCATTGCCTTTGAAGGTTCGGAGAGTCTGGACGAGCCCCATAAAGTGAAATGAGATAAATCCCATTCGACCTCAGCTGTTGCTGCCCTTCAGCAGCTGAGGCTCAGTCAAACAACTCAACGACTCAGGCTATTCCATGAACCTCCGTACATTTCTCATAGTTCTTCCCATAGTGTTTGGGAGCAATTTAAGCCAGGCAGCAGAGGTATCCTATAGCAGCATCGAAGCTCTGGGAAGAGCACTCTATTTTGATGTCAACCTTTCTTACAAGCGGAGTCAAGCCTGTTCAACATGTCACGCCCCAGAAAGCGGTTTTTCAGACCCGCGACAAAATCGTAGTGGCAAAGCTTTCTCACTCGGCGATGATGGTAGATCACTGGGCGACAGAAATGCGCCAACAGCAGCTTATGCAGCATTTTCACCCGATTTTCACAAAAATGGGCAAGGTAAATATATTGGAGGGCAATTTCTCGATGGTAGGGAAAAAGATCTACAAGGACAAGCTGGAGGCCCCCCACTCAATCCAATTGAGATGGGTATGCCTGACAAGGCCAGTGTTGTCTCTAGATTGATGGAGAACAGCGACTATGTCACGGCTTTTAGAAACTTATTTGGTGATCAGATTTTTAACAATGCAGAGCGTGCTTATGATGCCATGACAAAGTCTATTGCCAGATTTGAAAAGACCGATTATTTCTCACCATTCGACAGTAAGTATGACCGCTATCTCCGTGATGAATATAAAATGACCAAACAGGAGGAGTTGGGGATGACCCTGTTCTTCTCTCAGCAATTCACCAACTGTAATCTTTGCCACCAGTTACAGAAAATTCCTGAAAGTAAAGGAGAGACTTTCAGCAATTATGAATACCATAACATTGGTGTACCGAGCAATATTGCTGGGCGCAAAGCCAATGGATTGCCACTCGATCAAAAAGATGAAGGACTGTTTGCCAACCCTGTTGTCCATGACAAGGCTCAGTCAGGTAAATTTAAAGTACCTACCCTACGCAACGTAGCTGTAACAGGGCCATACATGCACAATGGTGTTTTTAAAGATTTAAAAACCATCATTCTTTTTTATAACAAATACAACACAAGAAGCAGTTTAAGGCAGATTAACCCTGAAACAGGCGCGCCATGGAGAAAAGCAGAAATCGAGGAGAATATCTCATTAAAAGAACTTGAAACCGGCCCAGCTCTGAACAACAAGCGTATCGATGCGTTGGTTGCCTTCTTGATGACACTCACTGACAAGCGATTTGAGCATCTATTATGACTGGTTACACAACACTAATTGAATACTCTATCTGTATATTATGCGGCTTGTTTTTGTTCCATTCACCAGTCAGCGCCAAAGAGAGAGAGATCGATACAAGTCTTCATGCATTCAGTCATCCAATCAGTGGACTGAATAGTGAACAAAACGTCGAATTCTCCCTGGGTAGGGCACTTTTTAAGCGGATTTGGGTTTCAGCACCCGCCTCTACTCAAGCAACAGATGGTCTTGGGCCACTTTATAATGCCCGCTCCTGCTTAGCTTGCCACCCGAACAACGGTAGAGGAAAGCCCTTTGAGCAGTTAGATGTCCCATCTAAATCTTTGGTTATTAAGGTTGATATACCCGCCAAGAGTGAGAACCAAAAGCAACTGCTGGCTGATAACAGAATCAATAACATTCCTGAGCCTGTTTACGGAACTCAACTACAGAACTTTGCCATCGCTACCCATGACAGTGAGTTCAAACTCCATATTACTTATCAGGATATTCCAGTAACCCTCTCTGATGGTGAGGTGGTATTGCTTCGTAAGCCTCTTTATCAACTGAATAATCTCAATTATGGTGCACTCGATTCAAACACTCGTATTTCACCTCGAGTAGCACCGCAACTAGTCGGACTCGGGTTACTAGAGGCTATTGATACAGAGTTGCTAGTGGCTATGTCAGACGAAGATGATGAGAATAGTGATGGTATTTCAGGTAAAGTCAATTGGGTATGGAGTCGGGAGCTCAACAAAGTAGTAGCAGGAAAATTTGGTCTGAAATCGGGTTCCCCTAGCATTAATGAGCAATCCCAATCTGCTTTTTCCACCGATATTGGAATATCTACACACCTCTATCCCGAGGGTTATGGTGATTGCACGAATAAGCAGGATGACTGCCGTCATGCGATAGATGGAAATAGTCAGCAGTACAATAATCTGGAAGCTCCCTTAGCTATCACCCAACGCGTAAACTACTATCTGCAACAGCTTGCTCCTCCCCGAAGAAGAAACTGGGACAACCCTGATGTGCAAGCTGGAAGATCCCTATTCAACCAGATTGGTTGTTCAGCATGTCATATCACTTCACTCGAAGTTGAATTCAATAATCAACAGCTGAAGATCCACCCCTACACTGACCTGTTACTGCATGATATGGGCAAGGGCTTAGCTGACCATCGACCGGAAGCTCTGGCGAGCGGGCAAGAGTGGCGTACACCACCATTGTGGGGAATTGGACTAACCCCCCAGGTTAGTGGTCATAGTCGATACCTACATGACGGGCGTGCAACGACTCTTTTACAAGCCCTGCTTTGGCATGGTGGTGAGGCTCAAGATGCACGAAATAAACTTATTGCCATGAACAAAAAGCAGCGAAAACAATTGTTAATGTTTCTTGAGAGTATTTAGAAGTGAATCGATTTAAAGCCGGATTAAAACACAATCTATTGATACTAATTGGATTGATTCTATCACTGCCACTGCATGGTTATGAATTCAAATCACTCGCTAATGAACATATTCTTGCGGGTTACCAACGATTGCTGGAAACAACCAATAAGCTCAATTACTCAGTCAATGAGTTCTGCACAAAAACCAGTAAAAACAGCTTGCAGGAGAGCCGATTCCACTACAAAGAGGCATTTAACGCGTGGCAATCGATACAGCATATTCGCTTTGGACCGGTTCAATACCTTTCCCGTGAATATCGGTTTGAACTATGGCCGGACAAACGAGGTACCGTATCCAAACATCTAGCACGCCTTCTGAAAGAAGACTGGGCTAACAAGGATAAATTTAAACTGTCAGAAAAGAGTGTTGCGGTGCAGGGATTCCCTGCCCTGGAGCGGATATTATTCGATCAAAATCTGATCACTGAAAAACAGTGCCAGGTTATCCATGCAATCACTGAGAACTTGAGCACCATGTCGGCTGGGATAATCGCCGACTGGTCTGAAGGCGATACACCCTATATCAATTTTGTCGCTGATCCTGGCTCTCATAATGTAATTTTTGAATCTGATCAAGCACTGGCTAATCAGCTTCTTAACAGCCTCTATACACAACTGGAAATCATGGCCACCCAAAAACTCGATAGACCTCTGGGTAAATCCATTGACAATACCAAGGGTAAACAAGCGGAAGGCTGGCGCAGTCAAACAGCCATCTCAGCTTTGTACCACAACCTACAAGCTACCAGACAGTTATATGTATTAGTTTTCGCGGATAATCTGACTCCAGTGCTGGAGTATAGGATAAATCATACCTATCAACAGTTAGAAAAGAGCCTTTCACGGGTCACAATGCCTCTAAAGTCAGCTGTTGCAGATGTCACGCAACGCAAACACATTCAACAGTTTCGTCGACAGCTCTCCAATTTAAAACGTTTAGTCGCAACTGAATTAGCAACAGAACTTGGATTATCACTGGGATTTAATAGTCTAGATGGGGATTAACAGAAGAGCTTTTCTCGCAATTACAGCTGGTCTGCTTGTAACAGGCCCTCTCTACTGCCGCACCACAGAAAGAGGTATCTGTTTTCTCAGCTGTGAGCAAGATAGATCCGGCCAACACTGTGCATATCTATGCAATATGAGAGGAGAAACTATATTTAGATGGCAACTCCCTGCCCGAGGCCACAGCATCTGTGTCGATTCCAAAGGTGAAATAGCTGCAATCTTTTCACGACGCCCTGGATCTTATGTCTGGGTCGTTGATCTGAATTCAGGCAAAATTCTGCGGAAAATCGATGCTGCCGCTGGTTATCACTTTTATGGCCACGGCCTTTTTACCGCTGATGGTGAATATCTACTCTGCACTGAAAATTATTTTGAGTCAGGAAATGGTGTTATCGGAGTCTATCAGACAAAACAAAAATACCAGCGGGTCTCAGAGATTCAAACCCAGGGTATTGGTCCCCATGAGATAAAACTTTTAAATGACCAGACAACCATTGCAGTTGCTAATGGAGGTATCCATACTCACCCTGATCTTCCCCGAATAAAACTGAACCTTGATGTGATGCGTCCCAATCTATCCTATCTTGACATCAACAGTGGCCGCCTGATCGAGAAGGTCGAACCACCTGAAAATTGGCACCAGCTCAGCATTCGCCATATCGATGTTGCAACAGACAATACTGTTGCCATTGCTATGCAGTACCAAGGCCGGAGGGATCACCTGCCACCGCTGATAGCGCTGCATCAACGTAACAACAAGCTTCAACTGCTGCGTGCTCCCAACGAGATACAACAGCGTTTACGTAACTATTGTGGCAGTGTCGTTTTTAATCGGGATGGCCAGTGGTTTGCTGTCTCCTCTCCCCGTGGGGGGCTGGTCACCTACTGGTCTAAACAGGGCGATTATCTTGGCTTTCATGATCAGCCGGATGCCTGCGGTGTGGGACAATCTGGCAATGGTTTCCTGGTCAGTGATGGTACAGGTCGATTGATTAAAATTGATAAAAAACTTGCCCAGTCTGACTCCATCAAGTTAACAGATAGAAGCTGGGATAATCATTTAATCGTGATCAACAAACCAGATAGGATCTCATCATGATGATTGTCGATATTGAACAGGATTAATTATAACTTCTTATTTTTATCTGCAGCTGAATGCAAAGTCGTTGAGAGGTTCATAGCATAGGTAGGTTGTTTTCTGCTTTGATAGAAAATATGCTGACCAATCTTAGTCACCATAGTTAACGCTTTGCTCCACTTTGGAGATACATAATCAGCGTGATACCAGAGTGCACCGCGAGTGGGATCACTAACTCGTCCCAAATAGATGTCATAAGCCAAATCCAGGGATTTCAACCAGGCTTTGCGATTTGCCGGTTCATCGGAACGACCATCGCACCACCATGAAAACTGACATCTGTTGCGACGCACTTCCCCACCCTGCTTAACCACATCGCAGATAGTGTTTGGAAAACCTCGGTGTGCAACCCGGTTCATTACCACATGCCCCACGGCATGTTGTCCTTTAACCGATTCGCTACGTGCTTCAAAATAGATATTCAGAGCCAGACATTGAAGCTCATTGGTTAACTTTAATGTTTGATTTGTGGCATCCAGAGAGAGCCACTGCCAAAGATTGGTGTGGTCTTCTTCAAAGAGATCTACAGCTTTATCATCTTCGGCAGATTGAGCATAAATCCCGTTTGATAAAGTGTACAAAGTGAAGAAAATGAGCTTTGCCATAAAGGCAATATGTTTACGGTTCGTTTTTTTGCAGTTCATTCTCAAGTCATCCTTAACAAAATCTGGCGAATAACACTATTCAAACAGTGTTTATTTTACTGATACCGCCACCTGCAAAACTTAAAGCACAACTTGAGCCACTTTTTTTCTTTTTTTAGTTTTTAAGAAAGTTATGAACTATTGTTGAAGTAAAATATGACATGAACTGTAAAGTAATCCGACAGTTATTATGTTAAATACACACTGATAACAGTCTTCAACATTTAGCAGTAACCAAAGGAACCAGCAGTTCATCTTCACTCAACCCACCATGAACACCAATCAGTTGATAGGGTTTTTCCTGTGCTAACCAATCATTCAGCGTATATCCCTCATTCATCAACAATACCCGATCACCGATTCGATTGTTAAGCTGAGGATGGGGTTCACCTAAACCGAACCACCCCTGCTCTATCAACTCACGGGATGGATATGAGTTCATCTCATTCGATAGATTATCAATTACATATTGATCGAAGCGTGTTGTCATATCTGGTCTGAGATAACAGTATGCTGATCTTGGTTCACCGCACAATGGAATTGAAAGTGCGTCTATCATAAGTGGATGATCATCCAACGTCAGCCGATTTTCAGGTTGACTGTCTATCTGTCCATGATCTGCACAGACGATTATCAGTGTCTCTGTGTCACGACACTGTCGTAGAATCTCGCCAAAACATCGGTCAAGTTCGAGTAAATGGCCTGTTGCAGATTCACTCCAGATACCCTCACGATGTCCGATGGTATCTAGCTCGGGCCAGTAGGCAAATAGATATTGATGCTCCCCTTCTTGCAGCAGGCGGACTATATTTCCTTGTAGTTCCGAAAGATCTTTATGGATTACCATCCGGGATTTGCCGAGATGGCATCGGTTAAAATCAGAACCTGCAATTATCGACGGTACAAATAGAGCGGTTGAACCTGGAATACGATCAGTGAATGGAGTAGTACCAAGAAGCTGCTGCAGATCCACACCTGCTTGATCCAGTGAAACCCCACCATATCTGGGCTTGCCTGGAAGTATGGCAAGAACAGCACCTAACTCCCTGAAGTAGACATGCCAGCCTGTCAGACCGTGTTGCTGTGGTGCTTCGCCAGTAAGAAAGGTGGTTATCGCGGATGCCGTAGTCGGTGGGTAGACAGAAGTCATACCCCCTAAAAGATTGGCGTTGAGATTTACAGCCTCAGCGTGTGCTTGCAGATAATTCAAACCCAAACCATCAATGACCCAAAGCAGTACCTGACGATATGGCGTTATCTCTGCTGAAGGCAGTAGACGATGTTGCACATAGGGATGGGGCTGCCCCCCCAATCCTTGTTGGATGGAGGCCATCAGATTGACAATACTGCCGCCATAATAATCGGGTAGTCGCATACCAACATTTTAACCCTTGAATCCACAATCTTACAGATTTAATCGATTATTCATCAATTACAAGGGAGACGCTGATTTTCCTTGAGATCACTGACCATGGCGTCTATTTAAAGGCTGATTAGCTTAATTCCTGAGGTTACGTGCTTCATGCAACTTTTTTCGGTACTCTTAGGGCCTATTCGATTAGTGTTAACAGGCCCTAGCAGGCTTGAAACCTCAGAATTACATGAGGTCATGGGTGTAGAGAGATTCCTGTCAGCAGAGGTCGAAATCAGCACCATTTTCCTGGCATCAGGACGACTTGATCACCTCTGGCCAATCTATGAATGAATTTGTGTCTCTTGAGCCTGACAAAACCTTGGTGGATTATGGATACTGAAGAAAACCGTCCTCTAACCCCTGACGAAGCAACCCGGCTGGCAGAGACCACTTCGCCTGAATCTCGCCAGCGGAACGACTCCACCAGCCCTATTACAGATCCCGCACGTACTGCTACCCAAACCTATACCGCAATTACCGAAGAGCTAAGCAGTGGCACTTCAGAGGTATTACAGGTTGGATCGGTATTGAAAAACCGTTTTGTCCTCGAAGAGATGCTCGGTCGTGGCGGTATGGGCGTGGTCTACAAGGCACAGGATATGCGTAAGGTCGAAGCCATGGACAGAGACCCGTATATCGCTGTCAAGGTGCTTTCCAAGGATTTCCAGGCCAATCCAGACTCTTTTATTGCACTTCAACGAGAGACTAAAAAGGCTCAACTACTGGCTCACCCCAACATTGTCACTGTTTATGACTTCGATCGGGATGGCCCAAATGTCTTTATGACGATGGAACTGCTGGAAGGTGAGCCGCTGGATCAGCTAATCAGACGTCTGCGTCCAGGAACGCTACCGGCCAGTGAGGCACTCTCAATCATAGAACAGATGAGCCGAGCATTGGCCTATGCCCACTCTGAAAATATTGTCCATTCCGATTTCAAACCGGGTAATGTTTTTCTGACCTCGAAAAACGTGGTCAAAGTGGTGGACTTCGGAATCGCACGTGCCGCAAAGGGATCAGATCGAGTGGTGGAGGATGCTACCATCTTTGATCCAGGATCTTTGGGTGCGCTTACACCAACCTATGCCAGTTGTGAGATGCTGGAGTATGGTATGCCCGATCCACGGGATGACGTTTACGGTCTTGCTGTCGTAGCCTATGAACTATTGGCAGGCAGCCACCCTTTTAAACGTAAACCAGCGACCTATGCCAGAGATCTTAATTTAAAAGCCGATCGCCCCAAAGAGCTCTCCAAAGAAGTCTGGCAGGCCATATCCCATGGCCTCGAATTTGAACGAGAAAAGCGCACCATCAATGCCACTCAATTTCTGCGGGAGATGTCCGGTCCCCGAAAGGGCCGTGATAGTGCCCGCTCCAAATGGACCCTCCCCCTTATTGCAGCAGGTCTGTTAATCCCACTTATCATTGTATCATCGCTCTTCTTTAACCAAGGGGAGATTCAACCAGAAATTATTCTTGAGGATACCTCGACCCTTGAGGGTGAACGCCGGGAACATATCGAAAACCTTCTTGAAGTTGCCGAAGTCCATGAACTTGTGGGGCGTAGTTTCGAGCCATCGGGCAGCAGTGCATATGATGCCTACAAACAGATTCTCACACTGCATGCGAACAATAAACAGGCCAGAGAGGGGCTGCAAAATCTGGGTATTGAATTGGTGACAGAGATTCAACAACAGATAGAGTCCGGAAATCAGCAAGGTGCTGAGGTGTTGCTTGCCAAAGGGCTGGAAAAATTGCCTGATCACCGGGGACTGCTTGATCTACAGGACTCATTATAAAAAATTACTGCCAAGAACTGCTCGCGAGCCTCAATCCTCAATAGCAATGATCCTGCCCTGCTTGTTCCATTCACAGGCATCATGCAGACAATTCAACATACGCTTCCAAATCTTTTCCCAGCAGCAACCATGGGTAAATTCCTCAACAGTGATAAATTGACTGTTGCTCTGAGCTTGAACTGCAGCTTCGATCATCCAGGGTGGGATATTCTCATCCTTTCCACCAGCCAGATGGTATTGCTGAATCTCCTCCGGTAATGGTGGCATACTCTTTGGATTCTCAGATCCAATCAACTTGTCATAGTCATGCAGATGGGTCCAGGCCTCAATGTCCAGATTACCAGCTAAAGTAACAACCTGCCTTGTCTGGGGAAATTCTGCAGCGAGAAACATTGCTATACCCCCTCCCCCACTGAACCCAATCAATACCAGGTCACGATACTTCCCTTGCTCCACTATCTTTTGTAAGACTGATGCCATACTTTCTGTCACCGTTCTCGAGTATCGTTCGTATGTCCAGAGTATCGGTGAGCAGGCAGAACTGCCTGAGCTTCCATGATAACAGGGCCGCCCCAGATAGATGCTGGGCGTATCATCCAGTGCCATCAGGCGTAGACCCACAGGGTTTCTGGGGGTGGGATCCCAAGCGATGACCTTTCCGTCAATCCAGGGGGTACCATCACCACCGAAATAGACATGTAACTCAGATGAGTCATCAGCTGGGCTATTTTTGTAGATGGTGTGGGTAAAACCATCCCCCTCAAGCTTTTGTTTATGCATGCCTAGCGTCGAAGCCTGCTGATCAAATCGCTCACTGGGAGATGAACATGCAGTCGCGAACAGCAATGCTGCAACGCACAAATTTAGTGAATATGTCATAGTCGGTGCATTATGCCATTTTCAGTATCATACAATTTGTCTATCCTTAGGTGAGAATGTATGAAACCGTTGTATGGAAAATAACATGTTACAGCTTCCCACCTTGAATCTAACCCCTCGATTTAGCCCCTTGACCGTGGTTGTCACCGCCGTGATTACCACATGGCTTGGCCTTTCCGGCTGCCAGTCCCAAGCAACAAAGGCAGAGACAGCCCAAAATCTGTCCAAAATCGGAGGCGATCCGGACAAATTACTTATCGTAGACTGCCTGCTGCCGGGACAAGTTCGCAAGTTAGGCTCAAATATGACCTATGTCTCCCCCAGAAGACCAATTAAAACCAGCGCCTCTGAGTGTGAGATACGTGGTGGTGAATATGTGGCCTTTGATAGAGCTGACTACCGAACCTCCTTACGGGTGTGGCTACCTCAGGCTCAAGAGGGTGACGCTGAAGCACAAAACTATGTCGGTGAGATATATGAGAAAGGGTTGGGTATAGAACCTGATTACAAAACAGCTGCTGCCTGGTATCAAAAGGCTGCTGCCCAAGGCAACTCTCGTGCACGTATAAATCTGGGATTCCTATACGAGAAAGGCTATGGGGTAGATAAGGATCTGGCACAAGCTCTGAATTGGTACCGAAAAGCCTCTGGCCTGGAAAATGACAACCTGCAATTCTCCTCCTCAGTCGAGATCTCCGAAGCAGAACGAAGTGAACTGCGACTATTGAAGCAGGAGCGACAGCAACAGATGGCTGAAACCGATCGGTTACGTAAGCAGTTGAAAAGTACCAAGGGGCAGTTACAGTCTCAGCGCACTAAACTGACTCAAGCTGAGAATCGAATGCTCAGCCTGAGGAACGAAATCGGCTCCCGCACAGTTCTCACTACCAGGCCCTCGACCAACCCAGACAACAGTCAGGAACTCGATCAACTCCGGAACAAGCTAGCAGATCAGGAACAAGCTGTAAAAGCTCAACAGCTTGCCATACAGGAATTAGAATCCAGCCTCAGCTCTCAACGTCAGGAGATGAATAGTGCCCTGCAACTCTCAGCTCAGGAGAAAAAGCTCTTACAGCAGGAGCTGAGTACACAAACCAGTCAGGTAGCTGCATTAAAACAGAAATATGACCGCGCTCAAAATGAGCTTCTGAAAGCCAATCAGAATATCGATCAAAATCAGCCTAAACTCCAGGCACAGCGCAATCAGCTACAAGAGACACAAAAGTCGCTTCTGCAAGCAACCAACAGAACCATCAATCTTGAAAAAGAGGTAGCTCGTCTGCTACGTGATACCGAAATCAAAGAGAGTGCAATGGGGGAACAAGGGGTTGCAGTAACTAAACTGAGACAGGAGTTGAATCAGTACCAGCAACGCCTGCAGAACCTTGAGCAGCAGAAAATCTCAGAAAGTTCTGCACTTAAGGGAAACATCGCCGCTCGTGAGCAAGAGATTGCCGAATTAAAGCAGAAACTTCAGGCTTCCCAGCAGCAACTTGACCTTAACCAGGAACAGTTGAGCCAACTCAATCCAGGCTTGGCCCGGCAACAGAAACTACTGTCTCAGACGCAGAAGGAACTCGTTGCCAGTAAAACCTCTGCTGCGCGAAAGGAGCTGGAGTTAAAAAGACTTAGAGATTCTGAGCAGGCCTATCTGAGTGAGATTCAGGAGCAGCAGGTAAAAATTGATCGCTACCAGGCTGAAGCACTTCGCTATAGAACTCAACTGGCGGATATCCGTACTCAGCGCCAAACTGCCTCGATTACAGGCCCAACGATCGAAATCATCGATCCTCCCATCGCATTGACCAGAGGTGTGCCCAGTGTTCGCCTACGATCCGCCTCTAAGGAGCGCCTGGTTACCGGTAAGGTGTCGGCGCCGGCTGGACTGTTGTCTTTTACAGTCAACGACCAAACACAGTCACCTGATCCTCTCGGAATTTTTTCAACACGAGTTAAGGTTGAGAATGACCAGACTCCGGTAAAAATGGTCGCGGTTGATAAAAAGGGACAACATACCAGCTTGGAGTTTCTGCTGATTCCCAAGATGCGTAATGTTAAACAACCTGAAATTGTACCTGACAAGCCATTTGATCCACTCGCTGCAACCAAGCGACTCGTTGGTCAGGTAGACTTTGGTCAATATCATGCTTTAGTGATTGGTAACAACCAGTACGGACATTTCCCTAATTTGCTCAGTGCCAGTAATGATGCCCGCCAGACTGCAGATCTGCTTCGTGATAAATATGGTTTTAAAACCACAGTACTAATGGACGCGACCCGTTACGATATGCTGTCAGCACTGAATAAGTTAAGGGAGGAATTGACTGAAAACGATAATCTCCTGATCTACTATGCCGGTCATGGTGAACTCGATCGCGTCAATCTCCGTGGTTATTGGCTACCGGTAGATGCTGAGCCGAACAGCACTGCTAACTGGATTTCCAATATCGCCATTACCGACATTCTCAACGCAATGTCAGCCAAACATATTCTGGTTGTGGCGGACTCCTGTTATTCAGGATCTCTCACCAGGTCATCCATGGCAAGACTCGATTCCGGTATGTCAGAGACGGTTAAAACAAAATGGTTGAAAGTCATGGCCAAAACACGTTCCCGCACCGTACTCACATCAGGTGGACTGAAGCCGGTACTTGATCAGGGCGGTGGCAAACACTCTGTATTTGCCAAATCCTTCCTTAAAACCTTGTCTGACAACAATTCCGTATTGGAAGCGTATAAACTATTTCGAGGCCTGGCCAAAGAGGTTCAGCAGACAGCATCCAAATTCGGTATCGATCAGATACCTGAATACGCGCCAATTAAACATGGGGGGCATGAAGCTGGGGAATTTTTCTTCATACCTCAGGGATAGTCAGACAACCATTGAGGCGATTGGCCTGGCAACAATACTAACCAGGCCAATTACCGCTGCTTTGTTGCTAACTTCATCATAAGTGCTATAAACAATTGTCTGAGTTGACTGAAATAGCCAAGCGGCTTGTAAAATGTAGAAATTGAAACCAGGGTTCTCTTCTCCCTCAAGAGGGCGTTACAAAACCAGACCGCGAAGATTCGCAAATAGATTTTGAGCACAAAACAACGCAATCTCTTAAATTGTTCAGCCCTTAATGGTGCGGGGCACGGCCTCAACCTAAGACTTTTGCGGCTTCTCAGGGAGAAGAATATGTTGAGGGGAATAGAAAAAGCAGCAATTTTTTTCAATCAACTTATTCCCAGCTATTTCTCTGCAGAGAATGGAGCTGACTGGATTTAGTTAGGACAAATAGATTAAATAATTATACAAACCGGGGAGATTCTTAATGTTTTACTTTGGTAAAGCTGTAATATCGCGCAGGATTTTTATGATGTGGCTGAGATATCTCTCAGCCCCTCTACTGCTGTTCTATTCCATTGGCGCTTCCGCCGTCTATTCGATAGCGCCAGCTTCTCTCGACTTTGGAGATGTTGGGGTTGGCGTCAGCAGCACCCCAATGAGCGTCACCTTCAATAATGATAACACCACCTCCGCTATTGAGTTTACCTCTATCACCGCAACGGGTGACTACAGCATCACCCATAACTGCCCAATATCGCCTGCATTACTTGGTGAAACATTCAGCTGCACAATCACGGCCATATTCACACCCACTACTACAGGTAGTCGGACAGGCAGTATCAATATCGTTGGATTTGACCGGTCGATAGTACTAGGCGCCAGTTATCTTCCAATCAACCCTACTGTTGCACTGAGCGGCAATGGCATTCGAGGTGATCTGGTCCTGGGCAGTAATAATCTGGATCTTGGATCTGTAAATATCGGAACAACAAGCACTTCTGTCCCTGTATCATTAACCAATTCGGGTAATGCTCCTGTCACCATTGAGGCTATCGATGCGTCAGCTCCTTTTGCTCAAACCAACGACTGCCCAACTTCACTGGCGGCCAGCGGCAGTTGCACAATTATGGTCAATGTCTCCCCCACCTCAGTTGGAGACCTAGCTGGAACACTGACAGCCAGCGGAACAGGACCTCAGGGTGGAACCACTGCGAGCACTCCACTCGCAGCCGTCGGTCTGGCAGCTATTGTCACTCAAATCGATGTAAACCCTACCAGCTTGGATTTTTCTGAAATTCCAGTTGGCAGCAGCAGTGCTGACCAAATAGTGACCCTTACCAATCAGGGCACGACTACTCTGAGTAATTTAGTCGTTGCTGTGACTGGAGACTTCACTGAATCTAATGACTGTCCAACCACTCTGAGTCCAGGCAGCAGCTGTGCTATTTCTGTTTCAGCTGCGCCAACAGCAACCGGAGAGCTCAATGGATCAGTCGAGATCAATGGATTCGATGGTACACATGACCTGTTAGAGACAGTCCCTCTGATTGTGATTGGTACAGTAGCTGATCTGGTTACCTCTGAGACTGAAGTAACCTTTCCCGATTCATCTGTTGATGCGAGCAGTGATCCTCAAGTCGTTACCCTTACCAATCAGGGCAATGCACCATTGACAATCAACGACATTTCAGCAGAAGGCGATTTCTCACAGACCAATGACTGCGGTGCAGAACTTGCGGCTGGGAGTAGTTGTGACATCCAGGTGGTTTTTACACCGCAATCAACAGGAACCTCTTCCGGGGCATTGGTTATAGATACCAATGAGGGTATTTCCAGGATTGTACTTTCAGGTACTGCTGATGATCCTACACCTACACCGGCACCCACCGATAATCCTGTTGCTGACCTTCTGAGTCCCTACACCGGTGACAACCCAAATATTATTTCCGCCAGTATGGTCATCGGTGAAGCCTGTCCCAGTGGTCGTATCAGTGATCGCATGCAGGAGGACTGTAACGATGTAGTCGGTGCGGCTATCGGCGGCGATGCCAATACTGCCTCTGCCCTGAGCCAGGTCACCCCTGAGTCCGCTACCAAGGCCAACAGATCATCCCGTCAGGGTGGTGAAGCTCAGATCCGCAATCTGGGCTCCCGTATCGCTGCACTGCGGGCCGGTGCAAGAGGCCTCTCCTTCCGTGGACTCGATCTGCTGATCGACGACCAGAGCTTCTCCATCGATACCATCGCCCAGGCCTATAAGGGCCAACGTGGCGCTGGCGCCAGTGGTGATAACCCCCTCATGGAGAGCCGTCTTGGGGTCTTCATCACCGGTGACATCTCCACCGGCAGCAAAGATGAGACCGATCTTGAGGCTGGTCTCGACTTCGATACCTATGGTATTACCATGGGCGTCGACTACCGTATTACCAACAACTTCATCCTTGGTGGCGCCTTCGGTTATGTCGATACCAATACCGAACTGGAAGACGATGTCGCTGAGATCGACACCCAGGGCTATAGCCTCAACCTCTACGGTACCTACTATGCTGAGCAGAACTACTTTGTCGATTTCTCCCTCGGTTATGGCGCCAACAACTTCGACCAGAGCCGAAGCATCGTCTATCAGCTCGACGGTCTGGCCGATGTCAACCAGAACCTCTCTGCCGACTACGATGGTGACATGTTCAGTCTCTTCATCGGCTCCGGCTATGACTTCAATCGTGGTGGCTGGACCTTCGGTCCCCGAGCCGATCTGGAGTATATAAAATCCGATGTCGATGGCTTCACTGAAGAAACCTCAGATCCCACCGCTGATGGCGGCGGCTGGGCAACCCGGATCGATGATACGGATCAGACCTGGTTGACGCTGAAACTGGGTGGTAGGGTCTCCTATACCCAGAGCACAGATTGGGGCGTCATGATCCCCTATGCCCGCCTCGACTGGCTGCACGAATTCGAGGATGACTCGCAGGTCATCAGCGCCCATTTCGTCGGCGATCCAAATGGTCAGGCGATCCAGATCGAGACTGACGATCCTGATCGGGACTATCTACGCTTGAGAATCGGCACTTCAGCCCAATTCAAGAACGGTATGGTCGGCTTCATCGATTACGGTACCATCCTCGCCCACAGCGACTGGACCTCTCATACTATCAGTGTCGGTTTCCGTACCGAGTTCTGATCCCGGCAGATGCCCGCCTCTGGCGGGCATCTGC